>DAOQKI010000123.1:0-11416 GCA_035334485.1 Opitutaceae bacterium | reverse complement strand
ACAAGCGGGACCAAGCCGCTCCTGATGCGCGCCGTCGGGCCAACGCTGGCCGGATACGGAGTCGGCGGGGCGCTCGCCGATCCGCGGTTGACGATCTATTCCCAAGGCGTCTCGACCCCGCTCGCAGGCAATGACAACTGGGGCGGAGACGCGCAGGTGGCGGCAAATGCCGCTGCCTTGGGGGCATTCCCGCTAGCAAGCGCCGCAAGCAAGGACGCCGCGCTGGCGTTCGCGGCACCATCCGGCGCCTATTCCATGAAGGTGGACGGCGTGGGCGGGGCCACCGGCATCGCCCTCGCGGAGGTCTATGACGCGTCCGCTGGCGACACGACGGCTGCAGTGCCCCGCTTGATCAACATCTCGGCGCGGGCGCCGGTGGGCACGGGTGACGGCATGCTGATCGCGGGTTTCGTGATCGCCGGATCGGCCTCTCGGACGGTGTTGATCCGCGCCGTCGGCCCGACTTTGGCCGACTACGGCGTGCCCGGAGCGCTCGCGGACCCGCAGTTGGAGCTGAGCCAGACGGTCAACGGTGCGACCGTGGTGCTGGCCAGCAACGACAACTGGGGCGGCAGCACACCGGCGGCCACGGCGGCCAATGCGGTCGGCGCATTTGCCCTTTCAAGTGTCGCGAGCAAGGACGCTGCCATGGTCGTGACCTTGCCGCCGGGAGTCTACTCAGCAAAGGCAAGCGGAGTGGGCGGAACATCGGGCGTGGCGCTCGTTGAGATCTACGAGGTGCCATGATCCAAGCGTGGACGCCGTGGCCTGGAGCCCGTTTACGCCCGCTTAACAAAATCCGGGCCGCGCCTAATAAGCGCTTAACCGCGGCGCGGTAGTCTGCCGACTTTTCGCGATGAGCCCAAGACACCTCGTGGTCATTCTGGCGGTGGCAGGCATGGCCGGCCCGGGCGTTTCCCGGGTCGAGGCCGACGCCCGGTTGGTGAACATCTCGGCCCGCGTGGCCGTCGGCGGCCCGGCCGGCACGCCGGTCGCCGGCTTCGTCCTTGGTGGCAGCGGAGCCAAGTCGGTGCTCCTGCGCGCGGTGGGCCCCACCCTCGCGAGCTACGGGGTGACCGGCGTGCTGGCGGACCCGTCACTGGCGCTGGTTGCGGGCGGCGTGACGCTCGGGTCCAATGACGACTGGTCGTCGACCAGCGTCAGTGCTTTCAATCAGACAGGCGCGTTTCCCCTCCTGAGCGGCAGCCGGGATGCTGCGCTGGTCGCCGCGCTCAACCCCGGGGTCTACAGCGCCCCGGTGGGCGCGGGTGCGTCCTCCGGCGTGACGCTACTGGAGGTCTACGACGCCGAGAGCGCCAACACGTCGGCCACGCTGACGAACGCCTCCACTCGCGCCTACGTCGGCACTGGTGACGCGGTGCTGATCCCGGGATTTGTCGTCAGCGGCGCCGGCACCGTGCGCCTGCTGGTCCGGGCCGTGGGACCGACGCTGGCGAACTATGGTGTGAGCGGGGTTTTGGCCGATCCAATGCTCACGCTTTACCGCGATTCGACCGTGATCGCGACCAGCGACAACTGGTCCGGCGCGGACCTCGCGGCGGCGGCGGCCGGCGTTGGGGCCTTTGCCCTGCCGTCCGGCAGCAAGGACGCCGCCCTCCTCGTGACGCTGCCGGCGGGATCGTATTCCGCGGTGGTGAGCGGCGTGGGAGGCACGACGGGCACGGCCCTGGTGGAGCTTTACGTGGTGGATGCCTCGGTCGTCACCCCTGCAACCTTCACGCCGCAGTTCGTGCGCATTCCCGCTGGCACCTTTGTGATGGGCGACCACGCGGGGTTTGTGGATCCCGACCACCCCAGTGACGAGGTGCCGCTGCACACGGTCTCGATCTCGCCGTTCTACATGTGCACGACTCTCCTCACCTGCCAGGAGTACTGCGACTACCTCAATGCCGCGCTGGCACAGGGCCTGATCGAGGTTCGCGCGGGTTCCGTGTACGCGGTGGGCGGCACCAACCTTTACTACGATACTTCGACCGCGGTGCCGCTCGCCACCTTGGCGTGGAGCGGTGGTCGTTTCTCGGTTCGCAACGGCCGTGAGTTGCATCCCATCACGGGCGTGCGCTGGTTCGGGGCGATCGCCTACTGTAACTGGCTAAGCCAGCGCGACGGCTACGCGGCGTGTTATAACCTCGCCACGGGCCTGTGCGACCTGAGCAAGAACGGTTACCGGCTGCCGACGGAGGCCGAGTGGGAGTACGCGGCGCGCGGCGGCCAGACTAGTCCATACCGTCAGTTTCCCTGGGGCGACGACACCAACGCGGACGGACGCTTGTCCAACTGGGAGGGCTCCGGGGATCCTTGGGAGGGCGGCGACTATCCCCGCACTACGCCCGTGGCCTTCTACAATGGCTCGCTCCGTCAAAAGGCCGACTACAGCTGGCCGGCGGCGGCGGCGACGTACCAGACCCGCGATGGCTCCAACGGATTCGGGCTCTACGACATGGCGGGCAACGCCTGGGAGTGGGTCAACGACTGGTACCAGAACTCCTACTACTCCTATTGCGTCACCAACGGTATCGTGGCCGATCCGCCGGGTCCCGCCGCGGGTGACATCATGCAGGGCGGCGTGGCTTGGCGCGCCCTGCGTGGCGGCACGTGGTGGAACGGCGGCGGCCAGCAGTTCTACGGCTACAGTCGTGTCTCCAATCGTGATCCTTCCTGGTCGCTCGGCGGTTCGCCGGACAGCAACCCGAACTCGGCGTGGCTCCAGGTCGGATTCCGGGTGATGCGGCCGGAAAAGACGGCGGCCACCCGAACCGTCGGATTGATGCTCAACACGTCCGGGGCGTCGCCCGGCTACATGCTCATGTCGCCCATGCACAGCACGTATACCTACCTCGTGAACAACGCGGGGCAGTACGTGCGCCGCTGGAAAAGCACCGGCGAACCCGGACGCTCGTCCTATCTGCTGGAGAACGGCCACATGATCCGCGCGTCCTCCGTCACGACCGGCGGACCGTCCACCGGCGGCGGCGAGGGTGGACGGATCGAGGAATACGACTGGGACGGCAACCTGGTGTGGTCCTTCGACTACGTCAGCCCGAACTACATCGCGCATCACGACTTCAAGGTCCTGCCCAGCGGCAACGTGCTGATTCTCGCGTCCGAGAAGAAGCTCTATGCCGACGTGATTGCGGCGGGCTTCAATCCGGCCCTGCTGGACACCAGCACGCAGACCGAGGGCTACCTCCTGCCCGACTACCTCGTCGAGGTGAAGCCGACGAAGCCGGCCGGCGGCACGATCGTGTGGGAGTGGCACATCTGGGACCACATGATCCAGGACTTCAGCGCGACGAAGAACAACTACGGCGTGGTGGCGAACCACCCCGAGCTGATCGACAGCAACGGCATTGGCAGCGGCAAGCTGGCCCAATTCTGGAATCACGTGAACGGCATCGATTACAATGCCCAACTGGACCAGGTCATGATCAGTGTCCGCGGCAACAGCGAGCTGTTCATTATCGACCATTCGACCACCGCGGCCCAGGCGGTCGGGCACAGCGGGGGCAAGTACGGCAAGGGCGGCGATATCCTCTACCGTTGGGGCAATCCACAACAGTACGACCGCGGCAACGCGGCGAGCCGGATGCTGTACCAGCAGCACCACACGCACTGGGTGGAGCCGGGACTGGCGGGCGCCGGGAACATCCTGATCTTCAACAATGGCATCGGCCGGGGCTTCTCCTCGGTGGATGAGATCACGCCGCCGCTGAATTCCGACGGCACCTTCGGCCTGACCAACGGCGCGGCCTACGCACCCGCGACGCTGACCTGGACCTATCAGGGCACCCCGCCAGCGAGCTTTCTGTCGGAGGAGATCTCGGGCGCCCAGCGCCTGCCCAACGGCAACACCCTTGTCTGCGAAGGGTCCAAGGGCAACGTCTTCGAGGTCACGCCCGACAAGCAGATCGTATGGCAGTACCTGAACCCGGTCACGACGAGCCCCTTGGCCCAGGGCAGCCTACCCCCGGTCGACCCGCAGAAATCGAACCAGTACATGAACGCACTGTTCCGGGTCACGCGTTACGCCCCTGATTTCGCAGGTCTAGCCGGTCGCGACCTCACTCCGATCGGCCCAATTGAGTCGTACTGATCGATGAAACGAAATTCCGTCTGGCCTACCGAGACCATTCGGGCACGCAAGGATACCTGACCGGGTCCACGCCGCTCAAGCGGCCATCGGGCAACGAGCCTAGGGGCCCGTAGCTGCGGGCGGGTTCGCCGCCTGCAGCAAGGCCTCGAGATCGAGCGGCTCCGTGACCATCGCCAGGCTGCCGTCCGGCTTGCGCGGCCACTCGGCCTCGGGCCGGTCCCAATAGAGTTCGATCCCGTTGCCGTCGGGATCGTGCAGGTACAGCGCCTCGCTCACGCCGTGGTCGGCCGCGCCTTCGAGCTGCAGCCCGGCCGTCACGACGCGACGCAGCGCATCGGCCAGCTCCACCCGGGTCGGATAGAGGATCGCGACGTGGTAGAGCCCGGTGTGGCCGCGCGGCGGGGGACGCGCGCCCGCGCTCTCCCAGGTGTTGAGCCCGAGGTGATGGTGATAGCCGCCGGCCGACAGAAACGCCGCCTGCGACCCGAACCGCTGCATCAGGGAGAAACCAAGCACGTCACGGTAGAACCGCAGCGCGCGGTCGAGATCGGACACCTTCAGGTGCACGTGACCGATCCGGACCCCGGAGTTGGCGGGCAGCGGCGGCTGCGGAGAAGTGGTGGCGGCCATGGCGGGCGGACGGTCAGGACTTCGACTCGCGGCGCGCGAGGAGCGCGTCCAGCGAGCACTTGCCCGAGCCGTAGACCATGACGATGAGCGCGAGGCCGAGGGCGAGCAGGTGATACTCGTAGCCCTCGCCCTTCTGGTTGCCGGCCCAGTTCATGAAAAACCCGTTTCCAAGGTGCACGCTTTGCATGGCGACCACCATGACCGCCGCGATGCCCAGGGCGGCGACGCGGCCGCCGAGGCCGAGCACCAGCGCGATCGAGCCCGCGAACTCGGCGGCGATCGCCAGGAAGGCGAAGAGCGCCGGAATGTGCATCGTGCCCGTGAAGAAGCCCATCGTGCCGCTGTAGCCGTAGCCGCCGAACCAGCCGAGCGCCTTTTGCGCGCCGTGCGGGAACATGACGAGGCCGAGGGTGAGGCGGGCCAACAGGGGCGCCGCGTGGTCGCTGGTCTGGGTGAGGAGACGGAGTGCTTTCATGGATGGATAGGAGTGGTGAGAGCCCCACCCTACGCGAGGAACGCGGCGCCGGCTAATGCGGAAACCGCCTTGCCGTTATGCGCCACACGCATAGCTAGGGGGAGTGCTCCTGACCTACCTCCGCTCGCTGCGGGCCATCGTCGAACAGGGCAGCCTCAACCGGGCGGCCCAGCAGCTGGGCGTGACGCAGCCGACGCTCACGCGGCAGATGCAGGCGCTCGAGCAGCTCGCCGGCGGCCGGCTGTTTGAGCGGAGCCCGACTGGGATCAAGCTGACCGATGCCGGCCATGTCCTCGCCGGCCGCGCGGCGGGCCTCCTGGAGCAGGCGGACCTCGCGCTGGCGGACACGCGGCGGCGGGCGCGCGGACAGCACGATGAATTGCGGATCGGTTATCTGATGTCTGCGGCCGAGGCGTTCATGACCCCGGCCATCCGGGCGCTGCGCCAGGCGCATCCCGAGGTGAAGGCCAAGCTCAGCGAGCTCAGTCCCGCCGAACAGCTGGCCGGCCTGCGTCGCGGCGAACTCGATGTCGCGCTCGTGGGACAGGAAGGCTGCGTGCAGGCCCGTGAATTCTACACGCGGCGGCTGGCCACCTATCCCGCCCTGGCGGTGCTGCCGGCGACCCATCCCCTCGCGGCCGAACGCGAGATCGACCTCCGGCGCCTGCGCGGCGAGGTGTTCGTCGCGGCGGAAGAGGATCACATGCCCGGGCGCAACGGCTGGGTTGCGGCCCAGTGCCGGCGAGCGGGATTCCGGCCGCGGCCGGGTCCCGAGGCCACGAGCATCACGCATATGTTCAGCCTGGTCGCCAATGAGCCGGGCGTGACGCTGGTGCCAGCCTACCTGCGGAGCTTTCCCCATCCCGGCGTCGAGTTGGTGGGCCTGCGCGACAGCCGCGCGAGCTGGGACCTGCTCGTCGTGTGGCACCGGGGCAAGTCATCGCCGGCGTTGAGATTCCTCGTCGAGGCGCTGCAGCAGGCGGCGCGAGCCTAGCCGGGCGCCAAGAAATGCGCAGGGTTGGGACTGGGCGCGGCGGGGGTTGAGTGCTAACCTAAGCTCAACGGGGCGCACGAAGGCCCCGACCCCAACCTTCAACCCAAGGTGTCCTATGAAATCATGGGTTAAGTCAGCGACCTATGGTGGTCTCGCGGTACTGGCCCTCTTGGCCATCGGGATCGCCCTCGCCATCGGCGGCTGCCGGGAAGTGCTGTACCCGCTCGCGCGCGCGTTCGGGTCACCGCCGGAGGAGGACCTCGCGGTCTGCCGCGTCGCCTTCGCCGAGCTGAAGAAGAACCTGCCCGCGAGCTCGGTGCGGGTGGAGCCGGTGCAGTACGCGGCGACGCGCGACACGCGGCGATGGCGCTACGACTGGGCCGAGGGCCTGGCGCGGGAGGCGCACCTGCGCATGCCGACGCGCTACGAGATCGCGCCGATCGCCCCGGGCGTCGTGCCGACGCACTTCGGCCGGAACCAGATGCGCTACCTTTGGGAGCGCGCCGTCGCCTACTCCAACTGGCTGAAGTCCTCCCCACCCGGCATCGATTACATCTGGTGCACGGAGATCTTCGCCCAGGAGGGCCGGGTCATCGCGATCCAAGTCTTCGTGTACGACGCGAAGGGCCAGCTCGCGTACTGCCGCCTGTTCAACTCGCACCACTTCGGAAAAACCCTCAACGAGGGCGACGACGCCCTCCGGCTGGTCGTGCAGACGCTGCTGGACGACCTGAAACGGGACCCGGAGCAGATCTTCCCGCGCTACGGCGTGGGCTAGGCCGCAGGGCCGGGGTCGCCACCGGGTGACCGCCTGCACTTGGGGAATGACCGGACCGCGTTGGCGGCCCGGGTGTGGGGGTTGTGCCGGGAAATTTTGAACGAATTCTGCGCTATTGCGCCTGACGGATTAATCCAGCTATCTGGCTGCACCCCCGTTCTTCCCCCAAGACTCCCTACCCCCCGCACCGAATCGCGTTTTGGCGGTCCATGGCTGTGTGATGCGCAGCTGTGGCCGGCCAGGAAGTGATCCAGCCCCATGCCCCACGTACTCAAGCCCCTTGCGGTCAGAGAAACCCACGAACAGACCCCCCAGCAGGCGGAGGCCGCCCGATGCATCATGTGTGACTGCATCATCCTGTTCGCCTTCGCCGCGCTGCTGATCGGAGCCCTCGTCGCGCTCTTTTGAGCGCAACCCGCCGCAAAGCGGCGGAAGTTGAAAACCGACGGTCGAATGCTGAGCGCTTCACCGCGCCCATTTTTCACCGCCACGGTGTGAGGTCCGCGAGGGTTGATCCTTTTCGGAGCCTTTCGGCGCCTAGCTGTCCGATACAACGGCAGCGGCAATTGGTGTTTTCGCAAACGCCGTCGCATTAAACGTCGCCATCCCGAGCGCACTGAAGCCGATCAAACCGACGCGCGCTCGATCGACGATTCCCCGTTTGTCGAGCATATCGATCGCATCTTCAACCGCGATAGTGAACAGTGGAACTGGGCCCCTCCCCCCGTGAGAACATCGTACTTCAAAAGCTCGTCCAAGAGCTTCGTCTTGGTCTCATCGTAGGTGTATTTCGCCCATGTCCTCGGCACACGGGTACGAACGCGAGGGACGCGACGCGTAGCGTTGCCGTCAAGGAGCTGGGGTGGGTGCTCATGGTTTTAGGTAGAGTTTGGGTCCCTTGAAGACGCCGATCCCCCACTCCACCTTTACTGGATTGTCACGGAATTCCCAATCGTTGGCTTAGCGGTAGGCTGTAGGCGATACGCTTTAGGCTTTTTGCCGCAAAGAGGCGCAGAAGGCGCATAGGAAGGCGGCTCTCCTCTGGGTTCCATCTGCCGACTACCAGCTACTATCTACCAGCGCTGCGCGCTACGGCCACACCACTGCGGAGATGGAGGAGGCAACGCAGGGCGATATGAAAGAATCCCATCAAACTCGAATTCCTCGATTTCGTCCGCGTAGTATAGGATCGCGGGCATTCCCTCCTTAAGGCTTAGCTCATTGGCGCATTCATCTAGCGACCGTCCGTCGTAGCGTAGGCACCAGCACCACCCGTCCTCAGAGGTTGAGTTGAAGTCAGCGTAAATGCGGAGGGTCATAGCTGGCGTTTCCTAAGCAGGTAAATGCCATGGCGAGTTGGCTCAATCAAATAGCCAGAATGCGAGGGTTAGGACGATACTCGAAACTGAATCCCTTCGAGAGTGACTGTTTGACCTGACAGGTGGCCACGAGCAACCCGCCATCTCTGTGACCGACCCACGCCGCGATGGTCTTGAAGTCGATCCCGGCCTCGATGGCATTGCTCACGAAGTAGTGGCGCATGCAATGGTGGGTGAACTGTGGCAGCTCCGCCGAGGTACAGGAGCTCCGCATTGCCGTCTTGGCATTGTCGATGCCGATAACTCGATCGCCAGCTTCGGGGTGATTCTCTGCCCTCAACCGCTCGAGAAAGTGCCGTAATGCGGGAAAGAGCGGCACTATGCGGGCCTCGTGGTTCTTGGTCTTGAGCTCGCCACCCGTAACCACGAACCGAGAGTTCTCAAAATCCACGTCGCCCCACAGGACGGACGTAGCTTCGGCCAACCTCATTCCGGAATATGCCAGGAGCTCCACCAAATTGGCCGCATGGCGGGAACGGTCGTCCTGGCCACGCAGTTTGGCCACGAGCTTCCGAAACTCATCCTTCGATGGGATCACAATTCTCGCCTTGCCCATCTTCCGACGTCGCAGGACATGCGCCGGGTTCTCGATCAGCAGCCCTTCGCGCTTCGCGAAATTGAGAACAGCAATGATCGTGTCCCGTTCATTGTTGTAGGTCGAAGCCGAGATCCCCACCCCGCGCTTGGCGGCCCAGCTTTCGCACGTGCTGGCGGTCACATGGCGGACAGGGATGGAGCCGAAATACGGCAGGAGCTGACTGATGCTCGTTTCCCGGCGTCGGGCAGACGAGGCTTTGAGCTGAGGAATGACGGTCGAGAGCCAGTGTTTGGCCACCTCGGCAAAAGTAAGGTTGCTGCGCGTCTTGGTGTGGTCGAGACCACCCACTTTTTGCCGGAATTCGGATAGGCTCCGCTCTGCTAATTTCCGGTCCGTCGTCTTGAGCGACCGGCGATACTGCTTGCCAGCTCTTTTGACCAAAGCGTAATAAACCCCTGATGATCGGCGACGATACAGGCACTCTGCCACCTTCTGAAACGGCCCGTCTTTCGCGTCGTTCGAAGCTGGTTTTGAATGCCGAGCCATGCCGGAATCATAGGGTGACTAAAACGGGTTACAAATCAAATAACTCCCCAGATTTAGTTGCCACAACACTTTGATTTACTGATATTTGCGGTGGTAGCTCAGCTGGATAGAGCAGCGGTTTTCTAAACCGCCGGTCGGGTGTTCGAGTCACCTCCACCGCGCCAATTTCTTAGCTGCAGGTCATGATCTCTCCCCTCCGCCTCTGCCTGCTGCTGGCTGTCGTGGTGGTCACGTCGTACTACGTCGTGCTCCACGCGCGGCTCGTGCCGATCGGGCATCCCACGACCCAGGATGAGCCGGGCTTCGTCGAGATCACGGCCGCGGGTAACGCGTTCACGCGCGACGGCGTCCTTGTATGCGCCAGTGTCTACGGTCCCGGCTATGCGCTGTGGGCCCGGCCGTTCACCGCGGTGATCGCCAACCCGTACGTCGCCCACCGCGTCGCCAGCTCCGCGGCCCTGTTCGCGCTCCTGGTCCTCATGGGATGGGAACTCCGCCGGGCCGGGGTCGGCGGACTCACGACCGCCGCCGGGCTCGCGATCGTCTACATCCTCAATGTCAGCAGCCACTCGCTCTCGGCCTGCGCCGACCTGCTGGGCGCCGCCCTCGGGTTCGCCGCGCTCGCCGCGAGCCGCCGCCAAACCTGGCCGGCCCTGTTCGCCGGGCTCGTCTTCGCGGTCCTGGCGACCCTCACCAAGCCCTACTTCGCCCTCGCCTGGGTCATTGTCGCCTCGCACCAGTTGCTCTTCGCGTCGCCGCGGCGTTCCGCCGCCTACCTGGGACTCTCCGCGCTCGTGATCGGTGTGACGGTGCTGCTCCTGCGTTGGCTCGCCCCGTACTACTACGTCAGCACGTTTCTCACCCAGCAGATCGCCGGCGAGCGGAGCCTCGGGGTCCTGACCCACCAGACCGCGGAGTTTGCCCTGCTCGCCGGCGGCCTGATCGTCCTTGCGCTGATGGCGCGCCCGCGCGTGCGGCGCGCCCACCTCGGATGGCGCAAGGCGCCCATGACTCCGGCCATGGACGTCTGGACCTGGGCCACGCTGGTCGCGACAGCGGCGCTGCTGGGGCTGCTCGCGTGGCACCCGGGCAACTACCTCGTCTATTTCTACCATCTCCTGCTGGGGCCGCTGGTCATGGTCGCGCTCCCGCGGCTGGCGGACTGGCCGCTGGCGGGGCGCGCCCTGCTGCTGGCCAACCTGCTGGTGCTTGGGTGGCAGCTTCCGCCCCAGCCCGGTCCCGACAACTGGCAGACGCTGGCGGCGAATGTGACCGCCGCACCCGGCCCGGTGTTGGGCGACGCCTTGCTCGAGCCGCTTGTCCATGCCCGGCCCGACCTAGAACTCCTGTCCCATGGGCAGACCGCGAGCGTGCTCCAATCACTCGATCACCTGGGCCTAGCCCTGCCGTCGCGCTACGCGGGCCTGCACCGCGATTTGGCCGAGCGCGCCGCCCGGCTGGCCGAGCGGATTCGCCGGCGCGAGTTCGCCGCGATCTACATCACGTACATCGACCTCGGCGACCGCTCGGTCTGGGCCTACGAACTGGCCCCGATCCGCGTCGCGCTGTTCAGCTCGTACCGCGTCGCGAGCGAGATTCCCGTGTTTCCCTACAACGCACCGTACTGGGACCGCCGCGGCCACGGCCAGCTGGCCTATCGCGTGACCCAATGGGTGCCGGTTCGGCCGGAGTAATTTGGCTAGACGAACGCCGTGGGGCGGCTGGTTGAAAGTTGACGGTTGAACGTTGAAAGAGGCTGGAGCCGCGACCTCGCATCGGATCGCGAGCACCTGCCACGACAGCGATTGGGTGCCGCAACGTCGAGTGTGGCCGCCGCCGGGGTCCGCCGGGCCTTCAACTGAATACCTTCAACCTTCAACTGCCCGCCCGACAGCCCGTGAGCACATTCTGCCAGAGCGCGGTTTCGCCGGGGTGTCCGTGGCGATCGAGATCAGCGGCAAT
>DAOQKI010000122.1:0-11729 GCA_035334485.1 Opitutaceae bacterium | reverse complement strand
CGGATGTTGTACCAGAAGGTCTCCTCGGGGACGTTCGCGTTCCAGATCAGGAAGTACTGCGAGAAGGTCACGTACGCCCAGAACACCGTGAACGCGAGCATCAGCTGCCCGATGCTGTGGAAATGATTCGTGTTGAGGACGCCCTTGAAGTCGCCCCGGCGGTAGAGCCAGACCATGATCACGACGCCGGAGCAGAGCGCGCCGCGCACGCAGTTCGCGAAGAACCACACGCCGTACATCGTCGAGAACCAGTGGTACTCGAGGCTCTTCATCCAGTAGATCGCCGCGAAGGTCAGCGACAGGGCCGCCAGCGGCAGGCCGAAGGCCGAGGTCACGCGGTTCGTGCTGGTCCAGCCGGCGTTGCCGTCGCTGTCCTGGGTGAACGAGGCCTTGCGGAGGCGCGCCGAGAGCCAGACCCAGATCGCGAAGAACGCGGCCGTCATGCCCGTGAACATGTTCAGGTTCAGGAAACCGGACTTCTTCTGGTACAGCACGTCGGAGCCCACCGTGCCGTGGCCGTGGAGCGGATGGCTGAGGTCCATCCAGGGCCAGACGAAGCCGGGCTTCATCCAGGCGAGGATCACGAGCGGGAGAAACAGGAGGCCGAGCCACTTGAAGGCGGAGAGACCGTGCTCCCACTGGCGGCGGAGCACGACGGACCAGGACGCGTCGACGATGTGGTGGATCATCACCATCAGCAGCATGCCGATCGCGATGGCAGTCCAGTACGTGACGCCGACGAGGTAGGACAGCACGGGACCGTGCTTGTCGGGCGAGAACGCGACGCCGAGCGCGGTGAGCGCGAGGCCGACGAGGCCGGCCGTCAGGGCCTTGGTGGCCGACGAGGCGGTGGCGGCGTCGGGCGCGAGCGCGGCGGGGGCGGTGGCAGCGTGAGAGGTCATTAGAGGCCCAGCTCCTTTCGATGGTCCGCCGGCACGTCGGCCACGGTGCCGGTCTGCGCGCGCTGGAGGGCGCGGACGTAGAGAATCACGGCCCAGCGGTCCTGCGGCAGCAGCTTGTCGGCGTACGAGAGCATGTTGGTCTTGCCGTGGGTGATGGTGTTGAAGATCTCACCCTCGGCCATGTCGCGGAGGCGCGGGTCATGGTAGGTCGGCGTGGCGCCCATGCCGTACTGCTTGGTGATGCCGTTGCCGTCGCCGACGGCGCCGTGGCAGGGCGAGCAATAGATCGTGTAGCGCTCCTTGCCGCGCGCCATGAGCTTGGCGTCGACGGTGACGGCGGCGGGAAAGCCGCGGACCCAGGTGCCGTCGGCGGCCTTGCCCTCGTAGAGGGCGGAGTCATTGCGCAGCGGGTCGCGCGAGACGACGCCGGCGGGAAGCGGGCGGTCGGCGCGGCCGTCGGCGAAGAAGGAGCTGGCGCCCTGGGGGAGCGGCTTCGGCTGGCGCTTCATGCCGGGGAAGGCCCACTCCGGGAAGACTTCGATCGGCGGCTTGGTGAAAGGCGTGCCGCGGAACCCGAGGATGGAGACCGCGAGGACCACGACGAACGCAGTGACGAGGTAGACGTGGCGCATGGCTCAGGCTTCCAGTTCCTTGACTTCCTTGCCGCCAGCCTGCTCGAGCAGGCCGCGGGTGTTGGCGAGGTTGAAGCGCGGGTCGCGCGCCTCGATGACGATGAAGAACGTGTCGTCCATGCCCCGCTTGATCTGGTCGTACTTCAGGACGGGGTGGTAGTGCATCGGGAGGCCGTTCAGGAAGAACATGCCGCCGATGGTGGCGAACGCGGTGAACAGGATGGTCAGCTCATAGCTGACCGGGAAGGCGAACATCGGGCTGAACAGCGGCTTGCCGCCGACCGTGAGGGTGTAGTCCACCGCACCGGTCCACCAGATCATCGTCATGCCCGTGCAGAAGCCGGTGATGCCGCCCGCGAGGGAGATGCGCGGCACGATCGAGCGGCGCAGGCCCATGGCCTTGTCCAGGCCGTGCACGGGGAACGGCGTGATGCAGTCCCAGTTCTTGTAACCGGCGTCGCGCACCTTCTCCGCCGCGTGATACAGCGCCGCGGGCGTCTCGAAGGTGGCGATCAGGCCATAGGAGGAGGCAGCCATGGTCGGGGGAGATTAGTGGTGGTCGTCGTGGTCGCCGTGCACGTTTGCCTGCGGGGTGACGGCCTTGAGCTCCGCCATCGGCATGATGGGCAGGAAGCGGATGAAGAGGAGGAACAGCACCGAGAACACGCCGAAGGTGCCGAAGAAGGTGAAGATCTCGACGATCGACGGGCTGTAGTAGCCCCAGCTCGACGGCAGGAAGTCGCGGGCGAGCGACGTGACGATGATCACGAAGCGCTCGAACCACATGCCGACGTTCACGAAGATCGAGAGGACCCACACCATGGTGGTGTTCTCGCGCACCGCCTTGAACCAGAAGAACTGGGGCGTGATCACGTTGCACGAGATCATGATCCAGTAGGCCCAGGCGTAGTGGCCGAACGCGCGGTTGATGAACGCGAAGCCCTCATACGGGTTCGCGCCATACCACGCGATGAAGAACTCCATCGCGTACGCGTAGCCGACGATGGTGCCGGTCGCCAGGGTGATCTTGCACATGCAGTCGATGTGGTACTGCGTGATCAGGTCCTCGAGGCGGTACACCGCGCGGAGCGGCAGCATGAGCGTCAGCACCATGCCGAAGCCCGAGAAGATGGCGCCCGCGACGAAGTACGGCGGGAAGATGGTCGTGTGCCAGCCCGGGAGCAGCGACACCGCGAAGTCGAACGACACGATGGTGTGCACCGAAAGCACGAGCGGCGTCGAGATGCCGGCCAGGATCAGGTAGGCCATCTCGTAGTTGCTCCAGTGGCGGTTCGAGCCGCGCCAGCCCATTGCGAACAGGCCGTACAGGAAGGAGCGCAGCTTGTTGCCGGCGGCGTGGAACCGGTCGCGGAGCACCGCAAGGTCCGGGATCAGGCCGATGTACCAGAAGAGCACCGAGACCGTGCCGTAGGTCGAGACCGCAAACACGTCCCACTCCAGCGGCGAACGGAAGTTCTGCCAGATGTAGTTGTAGTTCGGGATCGGGAAGAGGAACCAGGCGTACCAGATGCGGCCGACGTGGAAGACCGGGAAGATCGCGGCGCAGACGACCGCGAAGATGGTCATGGCCTCGGCGGCGCGGTTGATGGACGTGCGCCACTTCTGGCGCAGCAGGCAAAGGATCGCCGAGATCAGGGTGCCGGCGTGGCCGATACCAATCCAGAAGACGAAGTTGACGATGTCCCACGCCCAGTTGACCGGGTTGGCGTGACCCCAGACACCGACGCCGGTGGCGACGAGGTAGGTCAGGCCCGCGACGGTGAACGACGCGACGAAGCAGGCGACGCCGAAGCACCACCACCACCACGTCGGGGTCTTGCCCTCGATGATGCCGCAGATCTTGTCGGTGATCCACGAGAAGCTGCGGTTGTGCGCGACCAGCGTGGCCCGCGGCAAGACCGCGGGCTTTACCTCGCCGAGGATGGCCGGCAGAGCGGCTTGTTCAACGTGAGCCATTAGCTAAGTCCTCCGAAACGGTTCGCCGCGTCGCGCAGCGCATGTCCACCCTCGTGATGCCCGCCGTGCGCCGGGGCGCCGTGTTCGCCGTGCCCGTTCTTCCGGTTGTATTCGACCCGGCTGAGCGGGAGGGCGGTGTAGTCCGGCATGTGCGGGTTCGGGTTGCGCAGCTTGCCGAGGTAGGTCGTGCGCGGGCGGATGTTCAGGTAGCCCAGCAGCGAGTAGTCCTGCTCGCGGGCCTTGGCCTTCGAGACGTCGCTGTCGGTGTCGAGAATGTTGCCGAACACGATGGCCTCGACCGGGCAGACCTGCTGGCAGGCCGTCTTGATCGTGCCGTCCGGGACGGCCACGTCGCCGAGAGTGCCGGCCTGGGCCATCTTCACCTTGTGCTGGATCTTCCCGTTCTGGATGCGCTGCACGCAGTACGTGCACTTCTCCATCACGCCGCGCATGCGCACCGTGACCTCCGGGTTCTTCACCATCTGCACGAGCTCGGGCATCCCCTTCGGGCCGAGCTGGCTGAGGTAGAGGCTGTCCAGCTGGCGCTGGTTGAAGTCAAAGAAGTTGAAGCGCCGCACCTTGTACGGGCAGTTGTTCGCGCAATAGCGGGTGCCGATGCAGCGGTTGTAGGCCATCGTGTTGAGGCCCTCGTCGTCGTGCACGGTCGCGTTGACCGGGCACACCGTCTCGCACGGCGCCAGCTCGCATTGCTGGCAGGCGACGGGCTGCAGGGAAACCTGAGGATCCTCGGGCAGCGTGGCGTTGCCCGGGCCGCCGAAGGCATCGGCGTCGGCATTGCCGTCCGAGTAGTAGCGGTCGAGGCGGATCCAGTGCATCTCGCGTCCGCGCTGCACCTGGTCCCGGCCCACGATCGGAATGTTGTTCTCGGCCTGGCAGGCCACCACGCAGGCGTTGCAGCCGATGCAGGTGTTGAGGTCGATCGACATGCCCCACTGGTGCACGCCGTCAAACTTCGGGGTCGAGTAGAGCGAGCCGCCGCGCGGGAGGTCCTTCGACCGCTGCGCCGCGACCTTCGCGCGCTCCTCTTCCGAAAGCTTGTTGTCGTTCTGCGGGGTGTTGTCCGCGCCGTAGATGGCGGGTGAGTGCGTCTCGGTGCCGACCTCGTCGACGTAGCCCGGGTTCTCCCGGTACTCGTCGTAGTTGGCCTCGCGCACGAGGTCGCGGCCTTCCATCGACCAGTGCTCCTGGACATTGGCCAGCAGGCGGCGCTCGCCGGTGTTGGCGAGCTTGGCGCCGGTGGCGAAGCCCATCGCGCCGCTGGTGCGGATCGCGTAGCCGCTGAAGCCGGCGCCGGTGCCGACGCGGCCCGTAACGGTCCGGCCGTAGCCGAGCGCCACGACCACGGTGTAGTTCGACAGGCCGGGCTGGATGTGAACCGGGCCGCGGACCTTGCGGCCGCCGACGGTCAGCTCGTAGACGTGACCGTTTTCCTTGCCGATGAAGAACTCGTTCTCCTCCTTGCGGGCGACCTGGAGCAGCGAACCCTTCGGCTCGATGCCCAGCTCCTTGCCGAGCTTCGGACTCACGAGGATGGCATTGTCCCAGGCAATCTTGGTGATCGGGTCCGGACACTCCTGCAGCCAGCCGTTGTTGGCGAAGCGGCCGTCGTCCATCTTGTGGTCCGTGACGAAGCGGACCTCGAGGTTGGAGAGCGACAGCGCCTCGACCTTCGGGGCGGCGGCCATCAGCGAGGCGGCGCCGTTGAGGTCGTAGCGGACCGCGACTTTCTCGTAGGCGGAGTCGGCCAGCAGGCCGTCGTGCAGGAACTGGCGGAAGAACTTCTCCGGGTCGGCCGAGCCGGCCAGCGCGGTGATGGTCGCAAGGACCTGCGCGTACGGGTCGGTCTTCGCCTCGCCCAGCAGGTGCGCGAGCACCTCGATCTCGGTCAGGCCGTTGAAGAGCGGGAGGATCATCGGCTGCACCGGGACGATCGTGCCGTCCACCGTGCGGGCGTCGCCCCACGACTCGAGATAGTGGGCGGCCGCGATGTGCGTGCCGGCCAGGGCGGAGGTCTCGTCCGCGTGGTAGCCGTAGCGGATGACGTCGGCGACCGACTTCTGGAGCGCGGGCCAGTCCAAGTCGGCGGGGGCGTCGTAGGCGGGGTTGCCGCCGAGCACGACGAGGGTCTTCACGGCGCCACCGCGGATCGCGGTGGCGAGGGCCTCGATGCTCGAGGCGGTGTTGGCCGGGATGGCCACAAAGTCGACCGTGGTGCCCAGGTTGCCGAGGAAGGCGTTCAGCGCGTAGACGATCGCGTGCACGACCGGCGACTGGTGGGCGCCGGCGACCACGAGGCACTCGCCCCGGTGGTCGGCGAGGTCCTTGGCGCAGGCCTCGAGCCACTTGTCCTGGTCCTTGAACTCCAGGCCCTGCGCGAGGGCGTCGAGCGGCGAGGAGCCCATGACGTGCTTCGCCAGCGCCGCGGCGAAGGCGGCCATGTGGCTGGAGGCGAGGCGCAGGCGGTGATCCGCCATGCTGCCGGTGAGGGACAGGCCGCTCTCCACGACGTAGAGGCGGTTCATCGGGTCCTCGGCCTTGGTCACGCGGCGGCCCTTCGCAAACTCGCGGGCGTAGTAGAGGCTGCCGGCCTCGGCGTGGAAGAAATCGGCGTCGATGCTGACGATGCGCTTGGCCTTGGCGAAGCGGTACAGCGGCTTCACGTCGCGGCCGAAGCAGGCGCGCGCGGCGACCGCAGGCGGCTCGTCGCGCACCGGCTCGTACTCAGCCCAGATGGCCCGGGGGAACTTGCGGCGCAGCTGGCCCAGCAGGCGGGCGCGCGTCGGGGAAGACGACTCGTTCGCGAGGAAAGCGAGACCCTCGCCGTCATTCGCGGCGGCCCCCTGCCCTACCGCGGCGAGGCGGGCGGCGATGTCTGCCGACGTGGCCGCGGCGCCCTTCACGGTGTGGGTCGTGGCGCGGTCGGGATCGTAGAGATCGAGGATGGAAGCCTGGGCGATCAGCGAGGTGGCGCCGCCGTGCGGGGCGTAGGTCGGGTTGCCCTCGAGCTTGGTCGGACGGCCCTGGTGGGTCTCGGCGAGGAGCGGAATGGCCGAGTTGCGCAGCGGCATCGCCGTGGCGAAATAGAGCGGCAGGCCCTGGATGACGCCCTCGACGGACTTACCGTACGGGAGGACGTACTGCTCGGGACGCCGGCAGCCGGCGAGGCCGAGGCCGCCGAGGGCGAACGAGGCGGCCATGATCTTGGCAAACTGGCGGCGGTCGACGCCGGCGAGCTCCGAGGCGCCCTCGGGGAATTCGCGCTCGAGCTGCGCCTTGAAGCCAGGCGTCTCAGCCAGCTCGTCGAGACTCCGCCAGTACTTGGGACCGGCGAGTTCGCGTTCGGACGGTGCGGGATGGTGAAATTCGCGTTTCATCGATGGCAGCCGGAGCAGCTTTGCGGAGGTTTGATGTTCCGGTCGGTGAGGAACTTGTGGGCGGCGTCGAGGCCCGACTTCTGGGCGATCGTCGCGGAATCCAGGTTGTACACGTCACCCGGCTCGCGCACGCGCGTGGCCGGGTCGCGGTGGCAGTCGAGGCAGAAGCCCATGCTCAGCGGCTGGGAGTGCGTGACGACCTCCATCTCGTTGATCTTGCCGTGACACTCGACGCAGCTGACGCCGCGGTTCACGTGGATGGCGTGGTTGAAATAGACGTAGTCGGGGGTCTGGTGAATCTTCACCCACGGCACGGACTCGCCGGTCTCATAGCTGTGGCGCACCACGGCGAGAAGCGGGCTGTCCTTCTTCACCTGGTTGTGGCAGTTCATGCACGTCTGCGCGGTTGGCAGGTTGGCCACGCCGGACTTGTCGACGTTGCTGTGGCAGTAGCGGCAGTCGATGCCAAGCTGGCCGGCGTGCAGCGCGTGGCTGTACGGCACGGGCTGCACCGGCGCGTAGCCGACCCGCGTGTACTTCGGCGTCATGTAGTACGTCGCGCCGGCGGTCACCACTCCGGCAAGGACCACCAGGTAGACGATGATCTGGAGCGGCAGCTTGTTGGCCGATTTGGGAAATAGTTTCGACATGGTCCGGAAGATCCGAGGGCCGCTGGTCAGACCGTCTCACCGCGACGGGCAACCGCGCGGGAATCGGGTCGAAGGGTGAGCGGAGCAGCAGCGGGGGCCGGCACAGGCGCCGACGCGGGAGTTTTCGCGAGCAGTCTCGGGGCGATGCCAGCAACGGCAACAAGCCCGATCAATTTGCCTAAAAAGTGCTTTCGCGCTGGGTCGTGGCTCACGGTTCGTCAGTGAAGTTGGTGAAAACTCAGGGTCGAAAGAAGGATGCGGTTTTACCGATGTAAACCAAATTTTCCGGGAAACCGGTCCAGCGTCATTGCTACTCAGCCAAATGGAATCTTCCCAAGGTATCTTCCCCCCTTCCGTCACTCCAAAAAAAGGTCGGCGACCACCGACCCGGCATTACCCGGCAAAGTGCCTGTCATATTCGCTCCACTGGGCCGCTCGAAGCTCGGAAAGCGACAGACCGAAAGGGCTTAGCCGGAGTCGGCCGGCGGGGAATCGACTCGGCGACGGTCGAGATGCTCGGGGTCAGCCACTTCCGCTGGGGCATCGACGCCGGTCACCCGACCGCGCTCCCGGGCTGATCGCCTGCTCGGCTACTCGACCCTCGCCTGTCCACCGCGCGACGCTGCCATCCGTCGACCCGGCGCGGCGGAGATCAGATAAACACGCCGTCCCGCATCGGCCGAACCGCGTCGCAGCGGTTGGCAATCTCGGGATTGTGGGTGACGAGCACCACGGCCTGGCCGTGGTCCTTGGCTAGCCGCGTGAGCAGGTCGAAGACCATGCCGGAGTTCTTCACGTCCAGATTGCCGGTCGGCTCGTCGGCGAGGATGATCGAGGGCTGGTTGGCCAGGGCCCGGGCAATCGCGACGCGCTGCTGCTCGCCGCCGGAAAGCTGGGTGCCGAGCCGGTGGGTCTTGTCCCCCAGCCCGACCGACGCGAGCAGCTGGTGCGCCCGCTCGGCCATCTCCTCCGGGGTCAGCCGGCCGAGCTTGCGCATCGGCATCATGACGTTCTCGAGGGCTGAGAATTCCAGCATCAGGAAGTGAAACTGGAACACGAAGCCGATGTTCGCGCCGCGCGCCGCGGTCCGCGCCGCATCGTCGTTGTTCGACATGAGCTGACCGTTGATTGAAATCTGGCCGCCATCCGGCTGGTCGAGCAGCCCCAGCAGGTACAGCAGCGTGCTCTTGCCGCAGCCGGACGGCCCGACGATGGCGTACACCTGCCCGCGCCGTGCCTCGAAGGTAACTCCCTTGAGCACGTGCACCCTGCCCTCTCCCTGTCCGAGGTAGCGGTGCAGGCCCTCGCAGCGGAGGACGGCGTCGCCGCCGGGAGCGGGGAGAATGGAGGACGGAGAAGGGACGGATTTGCTCAATTGAATCGGGTGTTCCGGACGTTGATGTACGCTCCCAGCCTCGCTGAAAGCTCCTTTGACGCGGCAAAGATCTGGGCCGCCTGCGATTCGGAAATGACCTTCACGCGCTTGGCCAGCTGTACCTGCGACCGGACCTCGCCGCACGATGCCTTCGCGTAGTAGAGAAACTGGACAAACTCCCGGTTCGAACCGCGTTCATAACCCTCGGCGATGTTGGAGGAAATCGAGATTGCCGCCCGCTGAATCTGGTTCTTGAGCGTAAAATCCCGGCTCGGTTCGAACAGATGATAGACGTCTGCGGCCAGGTCGATCGCCTGCTGCCAAACAACCAGGTCCTCAAACCCCTCGATGGTCTTTCCTTTCTCCATGTTCCCTTCTCCTTGCTCCCTCATTGCGCAGTCCCCCGCACGATGTCGCCGGGCTCGAGGCGGGCGGCGCGGCGGGCCGGGATGATGGAGGCGGCCATGACCATGATGGCGGCGGTCAGGACGGCCTCGATATAGTGCCAGAGACTCCAGGAGACTTGGAAGGTCTCGGTCTTGAAGATGCCGTTGATCGGAAGCGGGATCCTCGACACGGCGAAGGTGCCGATGACTCCCACCGCCGCGCCGGCCAGGGCGCCGATCACGAGCACGATCGCGGCCTGCCAGAGGAAAATCTCGGTGATGTCGCGCCGCTCATAGCCCATCGAGCGCAGGATCGCGATGTCCTTGGTCTTCTCCAGCACGATCATGGCGAGCGTGTTGAACATCGCGAGGCCCGCGATGAGCGTGAAGACCGAGACCGTGATGGCGGAAGACACGCTCAGGGCGCGGAACGCCTCGAGCCAGGCCTTCTCGCGCTCCTGCCAGGGCTGGGCGCTGTGGCGGATCACGTCCTGCATGCGGAGCGCATCCTTCGGGGCGCGGTCCTTGTCGAAGAGATTGATCTGGATGAACGTGACGCCGATCGGCTTCTTCAGCAGCGAGCGGGCCTCGCCGATGTGGACATACACGCGGGTCTTGTCGATGTCGCGCACGCCGGTCTCGTAGATGGCGCTGACCCGGTAGCGGCGCAGCTGGCCCTGGCAGTCGAGGATGAAGGAGTTGCCCACCTCGAGTTCGAGGCGTTCGGCGAGCACCTTGCCGATCAGGGCGCCCGTCGGCGCCTCGCGAAACTCGGCCAGGTCGCCCTGCACGATCTGGTGCTGGAGATCGGACACCTTGAGGTGCTCCTCGAGGTTGATGCCGAAGACCTGGGCGGACTCGTTCTTGAACGAGCTGCGCACGACGACATTGCCGCGCAGCACGGCGGACGTGCCGGAGACATTCTCGAAATTCCGCAGCGCACTGACCACGAGCTTAGGCTCTTCGACCCCCTCGATGTACTTCACCCCCTCGCGGTGGCTGATCAGCATCTCGGACCCGCCGCCCGCGTTCATGCTGCGGATCGTGTCCTGCATCTTGTCCTCGACCCGCATCGCCCCGTCGGTGCCGAGGATTGTCTTGATGAAAAACTCCTCGAAGCCGCTCGTCGTCGCCTGCGTGACGATGAACAGCCCCACACCTAGGACCGTGCACGACAGGCTCATCAGCATGGCGCGCTTCTTCGCTGTGAGGAAGCGGAAGGCGATGAGCAGGTTGGGCGACATGGGACGGTGAGTCGGAGGGCGGTAGGCAGTGGACGGTGGACAGTAGGCGGTCGGGCGAGCTGGCGGAGGGAGTTGGGGCGGGACGTTCGGCTTTCGACCTTCGACGTTCGACCTCGCCCGCCTCCGGCGGGGCTACTTGCCGACCAGCTCCGTCCGCACCCGGTCGCCGGCGCGGAACTTGTCGAGTTCCTCGACGATCACGAGATCGCCGGCCTTCAGGCCCTTGGTGATCTCCGCGATATTGAGGCTGACGTAACCGACCTCGACCTTGCGCAGCTCGACGCGGCCGTCGACCACGGCGTAGACGTTGGTGCCAAACAGGGCGCGCCGCGGAACGAGGGCGTCGGCGTCGCGGGAGCCGACGATGACGTTCACCTCGCCGGTGAGGCCGGGGACCAGCACCTCCGGCGGGCACTGGACCTCGAGGAGGATCGGGTACCGCTGGGTCTCGGCGTCGGCGGTCGGGAGGATCTTGGAGACGGTGGCGTCGTAGGTGTCGTTCTCGCGGCCGAGGAAGCGCACGGTCGCCTTCTGGCCCAGGCGGATCTCGGCGAAGTTCTCCTGGCTGATCTTGGCCTCGACCGCGCGGCTGGTGCTGATGAGCGTGGCGATCGGCGCGTTCGGGTTGATGAGGTCACCGGGGCGGGCGAAGACCAGCGAGACGATGCCGTCGAACGGGGCGGTGATCGTCATCTTGTCGAGCTGGCGGTGCTTGACGCGGAGGGTGTTCTCGAAGTTGGCGATCTCCTGCTTGCGCGCGACGTCCTCGAGGGCGAGGCGCTGCTCGACCTGCTTCACGAGCCGGCGCTGCTTTTCCAGCTCGGTCGCCGGGTAGCTGCCGGCGGCGGTGAGCCGCTCGAAATTGGCCAGGGCCTCGGTGGCGGTCTCGAGCTCGAGCTTGATGGACGAGCCCACGGCGATGCGCTTCTTGGCGGCGTCGTAGTCCTGCTCGATGCGCTCGATCTCGAGCTGGAGGTCGCCCGGGTCGATCTGCGCGAGGACAGCGCCGGCCTCAACCTTCTTGCCCGGGTCGAGCTCGCTGCGGATCAGGCGGCCGCCGATCTCGCTCTTGAGCTCCATCTGGTACTCGGCCTGGACGGTGACGCTGCCGGAGACCGCGTTGGTGGCGCGCCCCTTGATGACAGCGGCGACCTTGGCGGTGGGCTTG
>DAOQKI010000121.1:0-11866 GCA_035334485.1 Opitutaceae bacterium | reverse complement strand
TGCTGCCGTCGATCGACGAGTTCCTCCCCATCGGCGAGGCCTCCCTGCCGCACGCGCTGGCGTGGGACGAGATTCCCACGAGCCTGTTCGACGGCCAGCCGCTCGACACGCGGATCCTGCAGCCGCTCCGCGAGGCCAGCGTCGCCCGCCAGGCCAAGCTCGAGGAGTTCCTGTACCTCCGGAAGAATATCGACTGGTTCAAGGCCCGTCAGGACCAGAAGACCGTCTCGCTCAACCTCGACGCCCGGAAAAAGCAGAAGGAAAGCGACGAGGCCTTCAAGAAGGCGATGGACGCCGAGAAGAAGGAACTCGCCCGGAATGAATTCCCGTACCGCGAGTTTCGCGTCGCGCCCGCGCCCCAGCCCAAGCTCAAAGCCCCGAAGAAGCCCGACGCCGCGGCGAATCCGGACGAGGAGGAGGACGCGAGCGAGCTGAGCACGGACAACAACGACGCCTACGCGAAGGTCGACGTGTTCCTCCGCGAGAGCCTCCGCGTCGTCAACGACGCCATCGCCCTCGGCAAGGACAAGCAGTTCGCCGCCGACGTGCACGCCCCGCTCGCGATCGCCGACCGCAAGGGTTGAGCGGCCGGCCCCGGGACCCGACCGGCGGGTCTTTTTGACCTAGGGAATCTAGGTGTCGACAAGTTCCCCCTAGATTGCCAATGGAAGGGGCGGCCGGCGCCGCGTCGGCCCTGCCGACATGTCCCCCGTCCTCGCGCGCCTGTCCAATGTCTCGAAGCTGCACCGCCGCGCCCGCGGCATCCACCCGGCCGTCCAGGCGGTCGACCTGACAGTCGCGCCGGGCGACTTCCTCGCGGTCACCGGACCGTCGGGCTGCGGAAAATCCACCCTGCTGGCGATCCTCGGCCTCCTCGATGAGCCGACGTCGGGCTCGTACGACTTCCGCGGCCTGGCGGTCGCGGCGCTGCCCTTCGGCGAGCGTACGACGATCCGCAACCGGGACATCGGGTTCGTGTTCCAGTCGTGCAACCTGATCCCGTCGCTCACCCTGGTGGAGAACGTGGAGCTGCCGCTCACCTACCGGGCCGTGCCGCCGGCCCTGCGCCGCCCCGCGGCCTGGCAGGCTCTGGCCCAGGTCGGACTCGAGCCCAAGGGTCATCTCCTCCCCGCCCAGCTCTCCGGCGGCGAGCAGCAGCGCGCCGCCCTCGCCCGCGCCCTGGCCGGACGGCCCGCCCTGCTCCTCGCCGACGAGCCGACCGGCAACCTCGATCTCACCGCCGCCGACGGGATGATGCGGCTGCTGGTTCGGCTCAACCGCGACGGCATGACCATCGTCGTGGCCACCCATGACGAGCAGGTCGCCCGCCATGCGCGACGGACCATCCGAATGCTCGACGGGCGGATTCTTCCCGACTAGTGGCAATGAACCGTGTCATGAGTCGCCCCCGCCTGCTCCTCCCCGGCCTGCTGGCCGTCGCCTGCCTCCTGACGGCGGGCTGCGACGAGGGCACCGAGGGCCGCATCCGCGAGAAGCGCGAGGTTTTCGCGAAGCTCAGGGCGGCGGTCCAGCACCGCGTGATCGACGGCATCATCGAGGTGGGCGACTCCGCCGACGTGGTCTACATGGCGATCGGGGCGCCCGCCCGGATGAAATCCAAGCAGACCAGCCAGGGCCGGGCCGAGATGTGGGTCTACCAGCACGCGGTCTCCGCCAACGGCGTCGCCCGCATGATGATCAACAACCCGAACTCCCGCGTCTACGTCACGAGTCTCTCGTCCCCTAACAGCCCCGGCGCGGTGATGCCGGGCCGGCGCTCCGGGCCGCTCCCCGGCGGCGACCTGATCCCCACCCTCGACGCGCCGGAGGTCGAGGTGAACACGCTGTATGTGTTCTTCCTCGGCGACCGCGTGGTGGAGATCAAGCTGGCCACGCCCTAGCCGCGTTTCTCCCATTGACTCCCTAGAGGTGCAACGCAGGCTCCCTTCGTTCCCCGCCCCATGGCTCGCGTCGATCTCCTCCAAGGCACCCTCGACATGCTGATCCTGCGCGTCCTGAACTCGGGCGCCAATCACGGCTGGGGCATCGCCCAGAAGATCGAGGTGCTGTCGCAGCAGGCGCTGCGGGTCGAGGAAGGTTCGCTTTATCCGGCGCTCTACCGGATGGAGCAGAAGGGCTGGATCGCCGCCGAGTGGGGCCAGTCCGAGAACAACCGGAGGGCGAAGTTCTATGAGCTGACCCGCTCCGGCCGGAAGCAGCTGGCCGCGGAGCGCCAGGGTTGGCAGGACCTCTGCACCGCGATCCGCCAGGTGTTGGACTCGGCGTGACCCCGCCGTGCAGCTCTGGTGGCAGATCCGCTATCGGCTGAAGTGCCTGTTCCGGCGCTCCCAGCTCGAGGCCGAGATGACCGAGGAGCTCAACCAGCACCTCGAACTCCGCACGCAGGCCCATCTCGCGGCCGGATTCCCCGCTCCTGAGGCCCGCGCCCTCGCCCTCCGGCAGTTCGGCGGCGTCGAGCGCATCAAGGAGGACGCCCGCGAGCAGCGCGCCTTCGCCTGGCTCGTCGACGCGGCCCGCGATTTCGGGTTCGGGCTGCGCCAGCTCCGCCGGACTCCCACGATGGCGGTGACCGCCGTGCTCAGCCTCGCCCTCGGGATCGGCGCCGCCACGGCCATGTACAGCGTCACCCGCGGCGTGCTCTTCCGCCCGCTGCCGTTCCCGCACGCGGAGCAGCTCGTCACGATCCGCGAGACCTGCCTGCCGCGCTTTCCCCAGGCCGGGGTTTCGCCGGGCGCGTTCAACCTCTGGCGCCAGGACCGCGCGCGGTTCGAACGCATCGCCGCCTGGGACTACAGCTATTTCCTGGTCGCCGGACTCGACCATCCCCAGCGGCGCTTTGCCCTGCGGGTGACGGCGGACTTCCTCGCCGCCTACCAGGTCGCTCCTCTACTCGGCCGCGATTTCCGACCCGGCGACGAGGCCGCGGATGCCAACCCGGTCGTGATCATCGGGCATGCGCTGTGGCTCCAGCAGTTCGCCGGGCGCTCCGATGTTGTCGGCCGGCAGATCAGTCTCGATGGCCGCCTGCACACCATCATCGGCGTCGCCCCGCGCTGGTTCCCGCCCGCGAACTACACCGTCGACCTGTTCGTGCCCCGCCATTTCAGCCCGGAGGAACGCGCGAACTTCAGCGATCACGATCTCGACGTGGTCGCCCGGCTCGCCCCCGGCGTCTCCCTCGCGGCCGCGACCGCCAGCTTGGCCGACGGGGCCCGGGAGCTCGCCGACCGGTACCCTAACACCAATGGCGGCTGGGGCGTGTCCGTCACGAGTCTCCAGCAGGACACCACCTCCGCCTGGCGCACCGAGCTCTACACGCTGATGGGCGCCGTCGCCCTCCTCCTGCTGATTGCGTGCGTGAACGTGGCGAACCTGCTGCTGGCGCGGGCGTATTCGCGGCGCCGCGAGCTGGCGGTCCGCGCCGCGCTCGGGGCCGGTCGGTTGCGAATTTTCCGCCAGATGATCAGCGAAAGCCTCGCGCTGGCGTCGCTGGGCGGAGTCCTCGGCGTAGCCCTCGCCTACGGCGGCACCCGGCTCCTGCTCCTGCTCGCGCCCAATTGGCTGCCCCGAGTCGGCGAGATCACGCTGGACGGCCCAGTCCTGCTCTTTTCCGCGCTGGCGACCCTTGGCACCGGGCTCGCGTTCGGCCTGGTCCCGGCGGTCTACGCGTGCCGCGTCGAACGCACCGAGGGTCTCAAGCGTGCGCTCGACCTGGAACCTGGTCCGGCCCGGAAGATCCGGCTCATCGGGGCCCTGGTCGTCGCGGAAGTCGCGCTGGCCACTTCCCTCCTTTTTGCCGCGGCGCTCCTCGTCAAGAGTCTCCAGGACCTCGCCCGCGTCGATCCGGGCTACCGCAGCGCCGATGTCTATTTCACCGGTTTCAATCTGCCGCCCGAGTATTTCGCCGGGCGTCAGCAGCTGGCTTTCGTCGACTCCCTCACCGGCCTGCTGCGCCATCAGTCCGGCATCGAGGGCGTCGGCGTGGTCAGCCGCCCGACCGCCATGACCGCGGCCTCGGCCGGGTCCGACCTCGGCCAAGTCGCCGTGTCGTCGGCCACCCCAGGCTATTTCTCCGCCATGGGCATTTCCCGGCTCGCGGGCCGGATCTTTGCCGACACGTCCGACCCCGCGGACCCGCTTGAGATCGTGGTCGACACGGAACTGGCGCGCCGACTCGCGCCCGGCGGCGAGGCGGTGGGCCGGCGGCTTCGGCTTGAGGCCCTGCCGGGTCGCGACGCGGTGGTCGTTGGCGTGGTCAGCCATGTCCGGCCGGGGCTCGGCGAGGATTACCCGGTGCCCCAAGCCTACCTGCCGTTCAGCGCAGCCCCGGTCGAGTCGTTCTCCCTCTTCGTCCACAGCTCGCGCACCCAGCTCGATCTGACCCGGACGATTCGCTCGGCCGTGGCCGCGGTCGAGGGCGGGCTCGCCGTCGACCGGCTGCACTACCTGCCCAGCGCGCTCCATGCGTCCCTGCGCATCCACCGCTACGTGACCGCCCTCTTCGTCATCTTCGCCCTCCTGGCCCTGATGCTCTCGGCTGCCGGCGTCTATGGCGTGATGGCCTACTCCGTCGCACAGCGCACCAATGAATTCGGCGTCCGCGTGGCCCTCGGCGCGCACCGCCGGGACGTGATCCTCATGGTCATGCGCGAGGGCGCCCAGCTGATCCTCCTCGGCCTCGTGTGCGGCGGCGCGGGTGCGCTCGGACTGTCGCGGCTGGTCAGCTTCGTTCTCTTCAACGTCCAGCCTTACGACATCTCGACGCTTGGGATTGTGACGCTGCTGCTCGGCGCCATCGGCCTGCTGGCCTGCTGGGGTCCGGCCTGGCGAGCCACGACGGTCGAGCCGGTCACCGCCCTCCGGCTGGAGTGACGCGGCCGCGCCCGGGTCATTGCCGGGCGGCGAAGAAGAACCGGTCGCGCCCCGTCAGGTCCGGTCGCGACTCCGTCCGGCCGAAGCCCGCCGCGGCGGCCATCTTTGCCAGCTCGTCGTGATGGGCGATGCCGGTCTCAAGCGCCAGCAGGCCACCGTCCCGCAGGAAACGCGGGGCGCCCGCGATGATCACCCGCAGGTCGGCCAGCCCGCGCTCCGCGGCCGTCAACGCCTGCGCCGGCTCGTGGGCGTGGACTTCCGGCAGCGTCGCGGCCGTTTCCTCGGCCGAGAGGTACGGGGGATTCGCCACGATCAGGTCGAACTGCCCGCCGGGCGGGAGCGCGGCGTACCAGTCGGACGCCAGCACCGTGACCCGCTCCGCCAGCCCACACGCCGCGGCATTTTCCCGGGCCAGCGCGAGCGCCTCGGCGCTCGCGTCGACCGCGGTCACGGCGGCATTGGCAAAGTGCCGGGCCAGGCCGAGCGCCAGCGCGCCACTGCCGGTCCCGAGGTCGAGGATCGATCCGGGCGAGAAATCGGGCCGCGTCGCCAGCAGCTCGACGAGATACTCGGTCTCGGGCCGCGGGATCAGCGCGCGCCGGTCCACCTTAAGCTTCAGCCCGGCGAAATCGGTTTCGCCGAGAATGTACTGGACCGGCTCGCGCTGGCCCCGGCGGCGCACGAGCGGACGGATCAGTTCGAGCTCGGCGGCCGTGAGCGGACGCTCGAAGTTAAGGTAGAGCTGCATCCGCCGCAGGCCCAGCGCGTGCCCGACCAGGAGCTCGGCGTTGAGGCGCGGCGACTCGATGCCCTTCGTCGCGAAGAATTCCGTGGTCTTCTTGATGACGTCGAGGACCGTGAGCATGTCAGTCGTCGCCGCCCACCTTCGGCGGCGTGTAGACCTGGCCCGTCAGCGCCGCGAGCTTCTGCTGGTAATCCGCCTGCTGCAGCGCGGCGATGATCTCCTCGATCCCGCCCTCCATCACCTGCGGCAGGTTGTACAGCGTCAGTCCGATGCGATGATCCGTGAGACGATTCTGCGGGAAGTTGTAGGTACGGATGCGCTCGCTGCGGTCGCCCGAGCCGATCTGGCTCCGTCGCTCCGCCGCGTACTTCGCCCGCTCCTCGTCCTCCCGCCGCTGCAGCAGGCGGGAACGCAGCACCGTGAGGGCCTTCGCCTTGTTCTTCAGCTGCGAGCGCTCGTCGGCGCAGCTCACGATCAGGCCGGTTGGCTTGTGCACGATCTGCACGGCCGAGTCGGTGGTGTTCACGCCCTGGCCGCCCGGGCCACTCGCGCGGCTGACGGTGATCTCGAGATCCTGCGGGTCGATCTGCACGTCGACCTCCTCGGCCTCGGGCAGCACCGCCACCGTGACGGTGGAGGTATGGATGCGGCCGTTGGCCTCGGTCACCGGCACGCGCTGCACGCGATGCACGCCGCTCTCGAACTTGAGCTGGCGATACACGTCGGTGCCCGTGATGAGAAAGATCACTTCCTTGAACCCGCCGCGCTCGCTCTCGCTGCTGCTCATCGGCTGGACCTTCCAGCCGCGCGAGTCGGCGTACTTGCCGTAGAGGCGAAACAGCTCCGCGGCGAACAGGCTGGCCTCGTCGCCACCGGTGCCGGCGCGGATCTCCATGACCGTGTTGCGGGAATCGGTCGGATCGGGCGGAATCATCGCCAGCAGCACCGCCTCGTGCAGCCGGGCCGCGCGCCGCTGCAGGTCGGGCAGTTCCCCCGCCGCAAGCTCCTTCAGGTCGGGGTCGCCGGCCGGGTCCTTCATGAGGGCCGTGGCGTCGGCGATCTCGCGCTCCAGTTTGGCGTGCTCCTGGTAGTCGGCGATGAGCTGCGTGAGCTTCTGGTGCTCGCGCGAGACATCGGCCGCCTTGCGCGGGTTGCCGTAGAACGAGGGCGCGGCCATCTGGGCGTCGAGCTCGTCGCGGCGACGTTCAAACGGTAGAAGATCAGGAAGTTGGTCCATGCGAGGGAGGAGGCGGGCGGGCGGGGCTGATTTGCGAATTGCGTGAGCCGCGGGGAGCGGCTTCGCTGCAGCGCGAGATCGTTAGGCGGATCCGCCTAATGGTGTTGCTCAGCAATGGCCACGACGCTCTTCACTCAAAACATCATCGCCTGTATCTGGGACTTCGACAAGACTCTTATCCCGGGCTACATGCAGGCGCCCCTGTTCCGCCGCTACGGCATCAACGAGGCCGAGTTCTGGAACGAGACGAACAAGCTGGCCGAGCACTACCGGAAGCGCGGGTACCACCTCTCCCCCGAGATCAGCTACCTCAACCACCTGCTTACCTACACGCTGGCCGGACCGCTCAAGGGGCTGAACAACAAGATCCTCTTCGAGTGCGGCGCCGAGATCGAGTTCTACCAGGGCCTCCCGGATTTCTTCGACCGCGCCCAGGCCTTCGTGAAGGAGAAGCCGGAGTACGTGAAGCACGAGATCTCGCTTGAGCACTACGTCGTCAGCACCGGCATCGCCGAGATGGTCCGCGGCAGCAAGATCGCCCGGCACGTCGACGGCATCTGGGCCTGCGAGTTCATCGAGAATCCCCTCCAGCCCGGCTTCCTCCGGCAGAAGGAGCTGGCCCTCAGCGCCGAGGCCGAGATCGCCCAGATCGGGCTCGTGATCGACAACACGACCAAGACCCGCGCCATCTACGAGATCAACAAGGGCACGAACAAGAACCCGTCGATCGATGTGAACTCGCGCATGAACGCCGAGGACCGCCGGATCCCGTTCCAAAACATGATCTACATCGCGGACGGCCCGAGCGACGTGCCCAGCTTCTCCGTCGTGAAGGGCGGCGGCGGCCGCGCCTACGCCGTGTATAATCCCGACAACCAGGCGGAGTTCGCGCAGAACGACCGGCTCCGCCAGTCCGGCCGCATCGACCACTACGGCCCCGCCGACTACACCGCCGGCAGCAGCACGACCCAGTGGCTGCGCATGCACGTCCACCAGATCTGCGACCGCATCGTCGCCGACCGCGAGGCCGCCGTCGCCCAGAAGGCGTCCAAGCCGCCCCGCCATCTCACCACCACCCCCGAGGAAGAGGCCGCCAAGCGCGCCGCGAAGGCGCCCAAGCAGGCCAACTTCCTCGAGTAGGCGCGGCGCTCAGCGGCTCGACGCGACCAGCGTCGCCGGCGGGGCGTCGACCGGACGGCGGAGCGTCTCCGCGATGTTGCGCACCCGCTCGGCGTAGTCGCGCGTCGACGGACGGACCCGGCCGTGCACGACCGACGTGATGCCGCCATTCCACGCGAGCCCGATGTTGTACGGGCTGATTTCAAAGCCGGCCTTGGCCAGCCGGTCCTTGAGCCACTCATAGTGCTGCACCGCGACGGCGTCCGACGCGCGCCGGTCCAGCGCGCGGTTGAACGGCAGCGTCGTGTGCATGCGCCAGGTGCGCTCGCGGAACTGGTACGCGCCGAGCTCGCCGCACGGGCCGGGGCGCTCGGTGTTCATCGGATTCTCAATGCGGTGGATCGCCTCCAGCGTTTCCCAGCGCACGGTGGCGCGCGCCGGGGTCACGAGCAGGGTCGCAAGCACGATGGCCGCGCCGGTCAGGAGGCGGGCGCGCCCGGGGATATTCGAGGGGAGGTTGGTGTTCACGGCGCTCGTGACCCAGCCGTCCTAGGCAGGTTCTGCGGCGGCCCGTTTTATTCGCGTGATTTAAACGGAACCCCGCCTCCCGTGCAAAACGCACTACTGCCCCACCGTCTCTATCATCCTCGTCACCAACGCCGTCCAGCCGGTCTGGTGGCTCGCCCCCAGTCCCTGACCGGTGTCCCCGTGGAAGTACTCGTGGAACCAAAGCAGGTCCTGCCAATGCGGGTCGTGCACGAATCTCGCCTCCATCCCCAGCGCCGGCCGACGCCCACCGCCGTTTGGCAGGAACAGCGTCACGAGCCGGCGCGCCAGCTCGCGCGCGATCTCCGCGAGGTTGAGCCGCCGCCCGCTGCCCGTCGGGAATTCCAGCGTGAAGCTGTCCCCGTAGAACAGGTGGTAGCGCTCCAGCGCCTCGATGAGCAGGTAGTTCACCGGGAACCACACCGGGCCGCGCCAGTTGGAGTTGCCGCCGAAGAGTCCGCTGTCCGCGTCGCCCGGCGCATAGCCCACCCTCCACTCGGCGTCGCCCGCACGCAGCACGAACGGACGGTCGAGGTAGGCGCGTGACAGCGACCGCACGCCGTGCGCCGAGAGAAACTCGGCCTCGTCGAGCACGTAGCGCAGCACGCGCTCGAGTCGCGGGCGCGACGGGATCGCCAGCAGGAACCGGCCGTGGCCGCCCCGCTGCTCGAGGTGCGAGATCTGCCCGGCGAGGTCCGGCCGGTTCGCGAGAAACCACTTCGTGCGTTTCGCGAAACCCGGGAGCCGGTGCATGCGCTCCTCTTCGATGAGCTCGACGGCGAACAGCGGAATGATGCCCACCACCGAGCGGAGCCGCAGCGGCATCGTGCGCCCGTCGACGAGCAGCTGGTCGTAATAGAATCCGTCCTCCTCGTGCCACAGGCCGGAGCCGCCCAGCGTGTTCATCGCGTCGGCGATCGCCACGAAGTGCTCGAAGAACTTCGACGCGATGTCCTCGTATGCCGGGTCGCCCTCCGCCAGCTCGAGCGCCATCGAGAGCATCGTGCCGCAGTAGAACGCCATCCAGGCCGTGCCGTCCGCCTGCTCCAGCGCGCCGCCCGTGGGCAGCGGCTTCGAGCGGTCGAACACGCCGATGTTGTCGAGCCCGAGGAAGCCGCCGGAGAACAGGTGCCGTCCTCCCGGGTCCTTGCGGTTCACCCACCACGTGAAGTTCACGAGGAGTTTCTGGAACACCCGCGCCAGGAAGGTCCGGTCGCGCTCCCCGCGGCGGCCCGTCATCTTGTACACGCGCCAGCACGCCCACGCGTGCACCGGCGGGTTCACGTCGGAGAAATTCCACTCGTAGGCCGGCACCTGCCCGTTCGGGTGCATGTACCATTCACGCAGCAGCAGGTTGAGCTGCTCCTTCGCAAACTGCGGGTCGAGCCGGGCGAACGGCAGCATGTGGAACGCCGAGTCCCACGCCGCGAACCACGGGTACTCCCACTTGTCCGGCATGGAGATCACGTCCCGCGCGTAGAGATGCGGCCAGTCGCGATTGCGGCCGTCCTTGCGGTTCGCCGGCGGCGCCGGCTGGTCCGGGTCGCCGTCCAGCCAGGCGCGCACGACGTAGTGGTAGAACTGTTTCGACCACAGCAGGCCCGCGTACGCCTGCCGCGCCACCAACGCCACGTCGCTCCCGGCCATGGGCGCCTGCGCCGCACCCGCGAACGGGAACTGCGTCTCGGTCCGGAGGTGGCCGGCCAGGAGCGTCGCGTAGAACTCGTCTGCCTCGTCCCGCCTCGCCGCCATCGTCGTCTCAAAGCTGCGGCCGAAGCCCTGCGTCCCGTCGCCGGCATGCAGCCGCAGGCGCAGCACGCGTTCCTCGCCCGGGCCGAGGTCGAGCACCTGGTGCGCCGCGCATTTCGTGCCGGTGCGCGCCGGGTTCACTGCGTCCTTCCGGCCACCGACCACGTACTCGTGAAACGCGTCCTTCACGTACGGCGACGCGTTCGTCGCCCCGAACAGGCGCGCGGCGTTCGTCTCGTTCTCCGTGAAGAGCAGCTCAATTGGCTCGGCTCCCGCGCGGTCGATCTCCCAGCACATCCGCCCGAGCGTCGGATGGTCGCACTGCACACGCCTCTCGCCCACCGCGCGCAGCACCGGCCGCGGCTCGGGCGTCCCCACCCGCGCGCCCCACGACCATGTGTTGCGGAACCACAGCGTCGGCAGCACGTGCAGCGTCGCCCGCTCGGGTCCGCGATTCGCGACGGTCACCCGCAGCAGCAGGTCGTCGGGTCCGGCCTTGGCGTACTCGGCGGTCACGTCGAAGTAGCGGCCGCCGTCAAAGACCCCGGTGTCCAGCAGCTCGTACTCGGGTTCCCGGCGCCCGCGCCGGCGGTTCTCGGCGCGCAGCCGCTCGTAGGGAAATTCGGCCTGCGGGTACTTGTAGAGCGCCCGCTGCCACGCGTGCGTCGGCGTCGCGTCGAGGTAGAAATAGCACTCCTTCACGTCCTCGCCGTGATTCCCCTCGGGCCCGCTCAGGCCGAAGAGGCGCTCCTTCAGGATCGGATCGCGGCCGTTCCAGAGGGCCAGCGCGAGGCACAGCCGGCACTCGCGGTCGGTGAAACCCAGGAGTCCGTCCTCACCCCAGCGGTAGGCGCGGCTACGGGCATGCTCGTGCGTGAAATAGCCCCAGCTCTCGCCGTCGGGGGAATAGTCCTCGCGCACCGTGCCCCACTGCCGCTCCGCGAGGTAGGGACCCCAGCGCTTCCAGTTGCGCTCCCGCGCCGCGTCCTCGGCCAGCCGGAGCTGTTCCGCGGTCGAATTCGGGCTTCGGGACGACTGGGGCATGGTCGCGGGCGGCGAGGGAACGCTCAACTTTCAACGCTCGACGTTCAACGCTCAATTCAGCGCCGGAGCGGCGGCGCTGCGCCGCCGCCGTTGAAAGTTGAACGTTGAAAGTTGAGCGTCGAGCGTTGCCAGGAATCCCTTCGGTGTCCGGAGTTCGACGTGCGACGTTCGGCGTTCAGCGCCCCCCGGCGCCACCGCATTTACAGGATTTTCTTCACCGCCTCGGCGCCGCCTTCGCTGACGATCACGAAGTAGTGGCTCGCATCCGCCCACGCGGCGCTGGCCAGCCGGGCGCCTTCCACGAAGCGGAGGTCCGCCGGCAGCGTCGGGAAATCCGCGCGGCGGACGACGTAGCAGTGGAACCAGTGGCCGTCGCGCTGGAAGCAGACTTCGAGCACGTCGCGGCCGGCGAAGCTCAGGGTGCGGCACCCGGTCGAGCGCAGCGCGGAAAAGTCCACCGGCACGCCCGCCTGCAGGTGATGCGACGGGTCGCCCAGGCTGGCCTGCAGCGCGCCCGCGGCCGCGCCATGGCT
>DAOQKI010000120.1:0-11894 GCA_035334485.1 Opitutaceae bacterium | reverse complement strand
CTGATGAACGGCTCGACCGGCATCGCGGTCGGCATGACGACCAACATCCCGCCGCACAATCTCGACGAGATCATCGACGCCACCTGCGCCATCATCGACCACCCGCGCATCTCGGTCGACGAGCTCTGCACCATCATCCAGGGCCCCGACTTCCCGACCGGCGGCGTCATCACCGGCCGCGAGGGCATCCTCAGCTACCTGAAGACCGGCAAGGGCATCGTCCGCACCCGCGGCAAGGCCCACACCGAGGAGCTCAAGGGCGGCATGGAGCAGATCGTGATCACGGAGATCCCGTACAACGTGAACCGCGCCTCGCTCGTGACCCGCATCGCGGAGCTCGTCGGGGAAAAACAGCTCGACGGCATCCGCGACCTGCGCGACGAGTCCGACGAGAACACCCGCATCGTCATCGAGCTCAAGCGCGGCGAGCAGGCCAAGGTCGTCATCAACCAGCTCTTCCAGAAGACCGCGCTCGAGTCCTCCTTCGGCGTCACCCTGCTGGCCCTCGACAAGAAGCGGCCGAAGCAGATGAACATCAAGGAGCTCATCGAGTGCTACATCGAGCACCGCCGCGACGTCATCACGCGCCGCACGCAGTTCCGCCTCAAGGAGGCCCTCGACCGCGCCCACATCCTCGAGGGCTACATCATCGCCCTCGATAACCTGGACGACTTCGTGAAGATCATCCGCGCCTCGTCCAACCGCGAGGACGCGAAGGTGCAGCTGATGGCGAAGTACCCGCTCAGCGAGCGCCAGACCGACGCCATCCTCGAACTCCGCCTCTACCAGCTCACCGGCCTGGAGCGCGGCAAGATTGAGGCCGAGTACGTCGAGCTCATGAAGATCATCGAGGAGCTCCGCAGCATCCTCGAGTCCGAGGCCAAGCTCCTCGGCCTGATCAAGAAGGAGCTGCTCGAGATGAAGGCGAAGTACACCTCGCCCCGCCGCACCGAGATCATCGCGGCCGCCTCCGACTTCCGCATGGAGGACGTCGTGCCGAACGAGGGCTGCGTCATCACCGTCTCCCACCTCGGCTTCATCAAGCGCACCCGTGTCGCCGACTACCGCTCCCAGAAGCGCGGCGGCAAGGGCGTCATCGGCGCCGAGACCTACGACGAGGACTTCGTGGAGCATCTGTTCACCGCGTCCACCCACGACTACATCCTCTTCCTCACCAGCACCGGCCAGTGCCACGCGAAGAAGGTCTACGACACCCCCGAGGGCACCCGCGCCTCGAAGGGCAAGTCCGTCACCTCCTTCCTCCGGCTCGCCGAGGGCGAGAAGATCGCCGCCATGTTGTGCGTGAAGGACTTCGAGCCCGGCAAGTTCCTCGTCATGGCCACCCGCCAGGGCATCACCAAGAAGACCAGCCTCACCGACTACGCCAACACCACGCGCGAGGGCGGCCTCATCGGCATCAATCTCGAGCCCGGCGACGCGCTCGTCGGCTGCGTCCTCACCAACGGCGAGAACGAGATCATCCTCGTGAGCTTCCGCGGCCAGGCCGTCCGCTTCAGCGAGGGCGACCTCCGCGACCAGGGCCGCGCCACCGTCGGCGTCACCGGCATGCGCTTCAAGTTCGACGGCGACTACGTCCGCACCATCGAGGTGTGCGACTCCGCCGCCCGCCTGCTCGTCGCCCGCGAGGACGGCATCGGCAAGCGCACGCCGTTCGAGGAGTACCGCCTCATCAGCCGCGGCGGCTCCGGCGTCATCGCCATCGACCTCCCCGAGGACGGCTCCGTCAACGTCGCCGGCGCGCTCAGCGTCCACGACACCGACGAGGTCATGCTCCTCACCGCCAAGGGCCAGAGCATCCGGACCCGCGTCAACGAGATCCGGGAGACCGGCCGCGGCGCGAAGGGCGTGAAGCTCGTGACCCTCGCCGAGGGTGACAAGCTGCTCAGCATCGCGCGCATCATCGAGACTGAGGAGGAGCTCGGCGCCGACGAGGCCGCCGCGCCCGCCGCGGGCCAGCCGGGGGCGTGAGCGGGGGCTTGGGAGTTGAAGGTTGAAAGTGGTCGGTTGAAAGGCGGGCGAGCAGCCGGGCCACGCTGGCACGGTCCGTGACCGGTCTTTCAACCTTCAGCTTTCAACTCTCAACAGTCCGGCACCCGCGCCGGCTTCCTCGCTTTCGGCTTCACTGCCGGGCGGGTTCGGCGCAGTGTCGCCGCGTTCTCCCGCATGGCCACCGGACCCAAAGCCGCCCCGCGTTTGGATCTCCCCACCCTGCTGGGCACCGCGACGCTGCGTCTGGTCCCGGACCTGCGCACCGCCACGACCCGCGGCAACCTGATCGTCGTCAAGAACGACTCGGACGCGCGCTATCTCGTGATCACCCGGCCGCAGTGGCAGCTGCTGCAGCGCTTCGCCCAGGGTCGGACGGTGTCCGACGCCCTGTGCGAGATCATCTCCGAGGACCACTGTCCCGCGCTCCGCGAGTTCTATGAGCTCGTGGTCCGCGCCTACCAGCACAGCATCCTGCAGGTCGAGGGTCAGGAGCCGCCGGTGTGGATCCGGCCCGTCCGCTGGTGGGTGAAGATTCCGCCGCCGGTCGCCCGCTTCGGTTCGGCCGTGCTGCTGACGCTGTCCATCGTGATCCTCTCGATCACGCCGATCCGCGTGCCGGGCCACTCGATCGAGGTGGCCGGGGGCATGCTGGTCGCGCTCCTCTCGGCCAGCGTCGCCCAGTTCCTCGCCGCCGCCGTGCTGAAGGGCGCCAAGTGCCAGATCTTCCGCCCGCGCTTCCAGTGGAAGCGGACGGTGGTGCCGCGCTTCCGCGTCGAGCTGGAGGAGGCCGTGATGGGCGGGCGTGAGACCGAGGTGAACGTCGCCCTCGTGCGCATGGTCCCCGCGTTCGTGCTGGCCGCGGTCGCGGCCGTGCGGTTCCCCGTCTACGAGCTCCCGCTGCTCGCCGCCGTCTTCGTGCAGGTCTCGCCCCTGTGGCGCACGCCAATGTGGGACCTGCTCCGCGCCCTGTTCCGCGACCCGCGCCTCTCCACCCGCACCAGCTTTGTCTTCGCGGTGAACACGCCGTTCGCCCTGCTCGCGCAGGCCAAGCAGCAGTTCTCCGACCGGCGGTTCCTCTTCGCCGGCACCTGCACCACCATCGTCTGGCTCGGCCTTGTCTTTGCGGTCGGCTGCCTGCTCTTCCAAGCCAACGCCGTCGACCTGCTCCACCGGTTCTACGCGGCCGGCGGCCTGCGCTATACCGGCCTCGTCGTCGTCGGCGGCCTGGCCGCCGTCATCCTCGGCATCATCGGGCTCGTGCTGTGGATCGTCGCCAGCCAGGTGCGCGCCTGGTGGCGCGAGCGGGTCGCGCGCCTCCGCCGGCTCCACATCACCGGCAACTCCCCCGAGGAGGTCGCCAAGCTCCTCGGCACGATCGTGCTGTTCCGCGACCTCCCGCCCGAGGCGCTCCGCGAGGTCGCGGCCGCCATGAAGACCTACGAGTACGCCCGGAACGACTACGTGATCCGCGTCGGCGAGGCCGCCGACCGCCTGTATGTCGTGGTCGCGGGCCGCCTCGAGGTCATCCGCCACTTCGAGGACGGCCGCGCCCAGGCCGTCGCCGAGATGATCCCGGGCGACGTGCTCGGCGAGATCGGCGTCGTCCGCGGCAGCCCCCGCACCCGCTCGATCCGGTGCGCCACCCAGGTCATCTTGCTCGGCCTCGACAAGGAGGGTTTCGAGCGCCTCGTGCTGTCTCATCTCACCCGCGCCGATGTCGAAGACGCCGTGCAGAAGGTCGGGTTCCTCCAGAACATCTCCCTCATGCGCGAGTGGCCGCAGCAGACGCTCGCCGCCTTCGCGCGGATCGCGGCGATCCAGGAGTTCAACGAGGGCGAGCTCGTCGTCCGCGAGGGCTCGGAGAACCTGAACCTCTATCTGGTCCACCGCGGCGAGTTCTCGGTCACGCAGCACGGCAAGCTGATCCGCAAGCTCCGGCAGGGCGACAGCTACGGCGAGTTCGGCATGCTGCAGAACCGCCACTCCGCCAGCAGCGTCGTCGCCAGCATGCCGAGCAGCTGCCTCGTCGTCACGAAGGCCGACTTCCTGAAGTTCATCACCCAGGACTTCATGATCAGCCTCCAGTTCGAGCAGATCGGCGCCAAGGGCATGGGCCGAAAGGTCTTCAGCTCCGCCAAGGGCCCCGGCTTCGACGTCCTGCGCGCGTAGGAGTGACGAGGGACGAGTGACAAGTGACGAGGGCTGGCTAGCTCCTGCGGAGCAGGACGAGTGAGTCAGTTCGGGTAGTTTGTCCGCGGCCTCCAGCCGCGGAGCGGCGGTCCCAAACCGCTAGCCCCCACTCGTCACTCGTCCCTCGTCCCTCGTCACTCTTTCCCGCCCGCGGGCGGGCGGTAGCGGATGGCTAGGCGGAAGCCGACCTTGTTGGAGCGTCCGGCGTCGGCGCTGCTCTGGGTGCGGGCGGCGGCGCGGCAGTCCGCGGCGCGCGACTGCCAGTGGCCGCCGCGCTGGAACCGATCCTTGCACCACTCGAGCACGTTGCCGTGCATGTCGTAAAAGCCCCAGGCGTTCGGCGCGAACGAGCCCACCGGCTTCGGCGAGCCGTTCTCCGCGCCGCCGTAATTGGCCAGGCCATCAAGTCCCGGATCGCGTCCGATGCTCGAGATGGAGCGCCCGTTGTTGAACGAGGTCTCAGTGCCCGCCCGGCACGCGTACTCCCACTCTTCCTCGGTCGGCAGGTCCGCGACGAGCGCGCCGCCATAACGCTTGGCGAGCACGGCGTTCAGCTTGGCGAGGTAGGCCGTCACGTCCTGCCACACCACCTGGTCGATCGGCCACGTCGGCCGGTTCCGCCAGAAGCTCGGGCTCCGCGGCATCAGGCTCTCGTATTGCGCCTGCGTCAGCTCGTACATCCCGAGATAAAGCGGCTTCGCGATGTCCACGCGCCGCGGCTCCGGCTCGTTCGGTCGGCGGCCCAGTTCATCCCGCGGCGAACCGTACTGGCCGGTCCCCGCGTCCAGCCGCAGCAGCCGCACGTTGGCCTTCGGTCCCAGCACCAGGTCCAGCGCCGGAGGCAGCTGGTTCGGGTCGAGCTCCGCGTCGTCCTTGAGCAGGTAGCTGTAGGCGGTCCGCGCCCGCCATTGCCCCGGCGTCAGCGTCTTCGCGTCGATCAGCTGCGCCGCGAGCGCGTTCTCCGCCGCTGGCTTCTCGCCGGCCAGCGCGGCCCGCAGCCACTGGCCCTCGGCTTCCGCGATCGAGCCCGCCGTGATGAACGGCTTGATCTTCTCCATCAGCGGGTCGCGTTTCAGCTCGGGATAGAGATCGGTCTGCGTCCGCCACTGCTCCGCCGCCAGGGTCTTCTCCAGCACCAGCTGGGTCGCGACCTTCTTCTCCGGCTCGCCCTTCCGGCCGTCGAGCGCGGCGCGCAGCCAGACAAACTCCGTCTCCTTGACCGTCCCGGCCGCCAGCATCGGGCGCAGCTGCTTGAGCACCGCGTCCTCGGTCGGCACGAGACCGGAGAACGCCCGCCACTGGTCCGCTGTCAGCGTGTGGTCGATCACCAGCCGCGTCGCGAGCGTCTTCTCGGCGTCGCCATACCGGCTGAGCAGCGCGTTGTTGAGCGTCGCGCCCTCCTCGCGCGTGATGTCGCCCATGTCGATCAGGACCTGGGTCGGGGTCTTCACACCCTCCGGCGCCGGTGCGGCCGCCGCCGGCGCATTGGCCGCGACGGTTGAGGTCGGGGTGGCCGTCGCGGTCTCACCCGGCTTCGTCGCCGGGATCTGCGCGGGCTCGGCGGTCTTGGTAGCGGCCACCTTGGGATGGGCCGATGCCGTCGGCTCGAGCTCAGCGGCAGACTGCGACCAGAGATAGAAACCTGCGGCTCCCACAGCCACGACCGTGACGCCGACCACGGCGAGCATCAGCGTCCGGCGCCGCGGTGCGGGTGCGGCGCCCTGACCCTCGAGCAGCTCGCGGATCGCCTGGGCGGTGGCGGGACGGCCCGCCGGCTCCTTGGCGAGGCAGGCGGCGACGGCGCGCTCCCAGGTCTCCGGGATGGGATCGCCGGTGCGGCCGAGCTCCTTGCGCCGTTCCGCCATGCTCGGCGGGACCTTGGCCAAGGTCTGCTCGCGGATCGCGCCGCGGAAGAACGGTGGTTCGCCGGTCAGCAGGTCGTAGATCGTGGCGCCGATGCTGTAGATGTCGTCGGCCGGCGTGGCCTTCTCGCCCATCGTCTGCTGCGGGCTCATGAACGGCGGCGTGCCGGCGGCGTTGCGCGTGACCCGGTTCACCGTGTCGGCCACGGTGCGCCCGATGCCGAAGTCGCCGAGCTTCATGTCGCCGCGGTCGTTGACCATCAGGTTGGCCGGCTTGATGTCGCGGTGCACGACGCGCTGCGAGTGCGCGTAGTGCATGGCGTCGCAGAGCTGGTAGACCCACCGGCGCACGTCCTCGACCTCGAAGCACTTCTGCGGGCGCTGCAGCTTGAGCTTGTGGAGATTGGTGCCGTCGACGAACTCCATCGAGATGGCCGACCGGCGCGTGTCGGTGACGAAGTCGAAGGTCTTGATGATGTTCGGGTGGGCCAGGTCGCGGTTGATGAGCACCTCGCCCTTCAGCTCCTTCAGCGCGTGGTCCTCGCTGGTCATCTCCTCGCGCAGGAACTTGAGCGCGACGCGGGCGTTCAGCTCGCGGTCGAGCGCGAGCCAGACGATGCCCATGCCGCCCTTGCCGAGCTCGGAGAGCAGGTCGTAGCGGTTGAACACCACCTCCGGCGCGGGCGCCCGCACGGTGGCGCCTTCATCCGCAGGCACATTCGGGGTCGGTGGGGTCTCGGCCATGGCGGGCGGGCTGGGTCGCGCGCAGGACTCCATCTGCCGCGCGACGCCGCCGGGAGCAAGCCGGCAGTTGCCCGCGCCGCGACCGCCCGCCGAAGGAACGGCCCCAGCCATCTTTACGATTGCCGCAATTGCCCATGGTGCGGCATGCTCCGGCCGGCCCGAGCGCCACCGCACCCCAATGAGAGCCTGGCTGGAAAGGACCGACGGCACCCGCGTCACGTTCGAGACGAACTGCTACCTCGGCCGCGCGCACGCCAGTACCGTCCACCTCCAGTCGCCCGGCGCCTCCCGCCGTCACGCCCACATCCACGCGCAGCAGTCCGACACCGGCATCGAGTACTGGATCGCCGACCTCGGCAGCACCAACGGCACGCTGCGCAACGGCAAGCGCGTCACCATCCCGTGCCGGATCGTCGACGGCGATCTCATCACCATCCTCGAGGAGAGCTTCACCTTCCATGCCGACGAGAGCTCGCCCGTCAGCGCCTCGCTCGACACCGAGGCGCCCGCGACCGTCGCGGTCATCGCCAGCCCGCTCTGCTGGCTGCTGATGCTGGACATCAAGGCGTTCACCCAGCTCAGCCGCTCGCTCCCGCCCGACCAGCTCGGCCTCAAGGTCGGCACGTGGCTGCGCCAGTGCCGCGACGCGGTCGAGGGCGCCGGCGGCATCGTCGACAAGTTTCTCGGCGACGCGCTCTTCGCCTACTGGAAGCACGGGCAGGACACCGTGAAGCAGATCGACGCCGCGCTCCGCCAGCTGCGCACCCTGCAGCAGACACGCGATCCCGACTTCCGCATCGTGCTGCACCACGCCCGCACCACGATGGCGGGCGGCGCCGGCGGCGCGAACAACCTCTCGGGCCCGGAGGTCATCTACGTCTTCCGCATGGAGAAGGTGTCGTCGGCCCTGAAGACCGACACGATTCTCAGCGAGGCCGCCGCCACCGCCCTCGGTTCCGCCTTCGGCTGCCAGCCGCTCGGCCAGCACCCGCTCGACGGCTTCAGCGGCACCCACGCGCTGTTCCAGCTGCCGGCCTGAGCCCGCGGCGAAGCCGCGGGCAGCCGTCAGCGCTCAGCGTTCAGCCGTCAGCTTCTTTGGGCCGCACTGAGGCACAGAAGACACCGACCCGTGCGGACGACTGGAAATGCAGCACTGCCGAATCTGCGCCTCTTGCGCCTCTTCGCGGCAAACCCGCTGGGTTCCAGCTGACAGCCTAAAGCTGGCCGCTTAGCGCCCTCTACTTCCGATCCCGGCTGATCCACTCCAGCGCCTCGATCGGCGACGTCGTGTAGGTCTGCTGGCTGGCCTCGACCTTGAATTCCATGCTGCCGCCGCAGAAAAGGTGATGCGGCTTGATCATGTGCGAGCGGCCAAACGCGCAGCCTTCGACCCGCACCGCGCCACCCGGACGATCCGGCCGGTCTGTCACCAGCTGCGCCGTATGCGGGCCGGTCATCCGCAGGAGGTAGCTCGTGTTCTGGGTGCGGACGAGGACGCGGTCGTCCACCTGCACCTTCTCGAGATCGAGTTCGTCACCGACCCACTTCTCCGCGGCCTGGAGAAATGCGACGATGTCCTGCGCGCCTGATGATTCCATGGAGGATTCGACCGATGGGAGTCGACGGGGTTCTCCGAAAATGCGCGGGCCCGGCCCGGCTGCAAGGCGCATCGCGGGTTCCGGTCGAGCCATTTCGGCTTAGGTTGGCGTCACCGAGAGCACCGAGCTGAGACGGAGGGCACGGAGCCAGCCCGAGGGATTTGCGCTCCGGCACCGACGGAGGGTCGATGCTCTGTGGCCTCGGTGCATCCCCCGTGATCTCGGTGGCAACCGCAGGCGCATCATGATCAAGAACGCCCTAGCCGAAGATCCGCCGCCACCGGGCCGACGCCTTCTTCGCCGGTCCCACGAGCGCCACCACGGCCGTGATGTTGTCCCGGCCCGACGCCTGCTTCGCCCCGTCCACGAGGCCCGTGACGATGGGCCGCACGTCCTCGGGCCCCCGCAGCTCTGCCAGGATCTTCGCGAGGTCATGGTCCCACAGACCGTCGCTCAGGCCGTCGGAACACACGAGGAAGACATCGCCCTCCTTCGCCTCCTCCACCCCGGTCTCCGGGTCGAACGGGTTCAGCCGGTCGCCGAGGCTGAGGTCAATCTGGTTGCGCGCGGGATGCTTCCGGGCCTCCTCCTCGGTCAGCCGGCCAGACTGGCGCAGCCGCCCGACCGGCGAGTGGTCGCGGCTCAACTGCCGCAGCCGCCCGCCGCGGAAAAGGTAGATGCGGCTGTCGCCCGCCTGCGCCCAGCAGGCGTGGCCGTCCGCCGTGAACACCAGCGCCGACAGCGTCGCCCCCATGCCGTCGAAGCTGGGTTCCTCCGCCTGCCGCAGGATCGCCTCGTGCGCCGCCCCAAACGCGCGCAGCAGCGCCGCTCCCGCCGTGGCCTGCGACCGCAGCGGCGCCGGCTCCTTCGCCAGCACGGCGGCCACGAGGGTCACCGCCATCTGGCTGGCCACCTCGCCCGCGTTCGCGCCGCCCACGCCGTCGCTCACCAGCAGCAGCACCGGTCCTTCCGCGGCATCGAGCTGCAACGCGGCCGGGCCGGGCATCATCTGCTGGTGTTCGCCTCCGGGACGGCCCGCCCACCACGCGTCCTCGTTGTTGGTGCGCCGGGTCCCGATGTCGGTGAGTCCGTCGACATGCACCAGGGTCGGGTCGTCCATGGGCGGCCACGGTAGGCGCCGCGCTCCCGGGAATCAAACCGGATGCGTCGGCCCGCGGCCACATGTATCCTTGCCCCTCGGCGGCCTCCGCGCTAGGCGTCGGGCGTCCCCCGGTTGCGTCGTCCCTTCCGCTTCCCATGAAGATGAACCCCGTCCGCCGCCCTGCCCTCCGTTTCTCCCTTCGCTCCCGGGTGCTCCTGGGTTCCGGCCTCGCCGCCGTCCTCCTGTTCGCCGCCGGCTGCGTCGCCCCGCTGCCCGTGACCACCACCCCTACCGGCGCCACCGCCATCTTCGACGGCAAGACGCTCGGGCCCACGCCGCTGCAGTACACCCCGGAGGGCAACAAGCCCGTGGCGGTCGAGTTCCAACTCGACGGTTATTTCCCGGAGTCGTTCACCTTCCAGCCCACGCCCGAGGCCAAGGGCATCTCCGCCCAGCTCGCCCCGCGGACGCTCGCCAAGACCCACGACTTCACCTCCGCCCCCGACGGCGCCGCGGTCGCGATCGACGGCCGGGCCGCCGGCACGACGCCGATCACGGGCGCCAAGATCGTGTTCGACCGCGACGACAAGAACAGCCCGTGGAAGTCGAAGTCCGTCACGTTCAGCAAGGCCAACTACCAGAGCGAGACCGTGACGCTGACCGCCGAGACCACCGCGTTGCCGAAGGTCGACCTCGGGCTGCTCCGCGAGGACCGCGTCTACCGGATCACCGCGACCAATCCCGAGGGCGCCGAGCTCAACGCCGACGTCACGCTCAACGGCCAGGTCGTCGGCCAGACGCCCCTGAAGCTGCCGATCACCTTCCAGCGCGCGACCAAGACCACGCCGTGGCCGCAGTTCAAGCTCTCGGTCGAGATCCCCGCCAAGTACCAGCCGGCCGCCGCCACGCTCGAGTTCGCGAACCGCGCCCTCGCGGTGGGCTTCAAGCTCGAGCCGGTCACCGAGATCGTCACGACCCTCACCTACCCGGCGCTGGTCATGACGCCGACCGGCGTGGCGTTCCGCTTCCAGCGCAGCACCGCCACCGCGGTGCTCAACACGCGCGAGCCGGCCGAGATCATCAGCGACCTCAAGCCCGTCACGAACTTCGGCCGCCAGGACGTCAAGGACACCGCATCCCGGGCCGAGTGCATCAACTCGTTCTGCGTGTCGCCCGACGGGCAGAACATCATCTTCAGCCTGACGGAGCGCGACGACCAGGGCGGGTTCTACTCGAACCTCTCGATCAAGCGGGCGGACGACGTGGGCGGCGGCGTGGCGCGCCTGACGCAGGGCCCGCGCTACGCGGACACGCTGCCGTACATCGCCAACGACGGCAGCAACTACCTCGTGTTCGCGTCGAACCGCACCGACCGCACGAAGCCCGACATCTTCCGCGTGAACCTGGTCGAGAACCGCCTCTCGGGCGGCATCTCCCGCCTGACCAACGACAGCCGCTACAACTTCGGGCCGTCGTACGGCGACAGCAACCGCCAGCTGTTCTACCTCTCAACCGAGCCGAACTTCCCGACCGCCGAGTCCCAGATCAGCAGCATCCGCCTCGACGGCTCCCTGCCGACCCAGCTGAGCATCAGCGCGCTCGAGCTGAACAACGTGTTTGCCGAGAAGGTCTACTTCGTCCGCCTCGACGAGGACACGAAGAAGAAGCAGATCTATTCGATCACGGCCGACGGCAAGCTCGAGACCGCCCTGCTCAACCAGGAGGACTTCCGCACAAGCAACTGCTTCAACCCGTCGGTCAGCCCGGACGGCACGCGCGTGCTGTTCGTGTCCGACCACGGCACCGACGACCGCGGCCGGCACAATCACGACATCTACCTGGTCAACTCCGACGGCTCGAACCTGCAGCGGCTCACCCACAACGGCTCCGACGACCTGATGCCGGCGTGGTCGTTCTCGGAGGAGGGCGTGATCTTCTTCCTCTCGAACCGCGGCGGCGCCTACAACGTGTGGCGCCTGAAGGTCAGCGGCGGCAAGTGACGCGTAGCGTCACCGCTCGATCGGCAGCACCTTCACCTTCGGCCCGACGCCCTCGATCTTCATCCAGAAGCCACCGAGGGCCGCCGGGCTGATCGAGACTTTCGGCCGGTGGAGGACCGGCGAGTAATAGCCGCCGCCGTTCGCGACGCGCCAATGCTGGCCGTTCTCGAGGGTGAAGACCGTGTGGCCTTCCCAGCCGTCGAAATCCCCGGCGATGCAGCTCTCGATCGCCGCGTACTCGACCTTGGTGCCGGGCGAAAGCAGGACCTTGGCCTTGGCGAGCAGACCGGGCGACGACTCCTTGGCCTTGGCCGCCTCAGCCTGCGCCGCCTCGGTCTCGGCCCGGGCCTTCGCCTTCTCGGCGTCGGCCGCCGCGCGCGCCGCCTGC
>DAOQKI010000119.1:0-12214 GCA_035334485.1 Opitutaceae bacterium | reverse complement strand
CTGGGGCCGGTTCGAGCACGACCCCGCCCACGCGCGGTTCGTCGACGACGTTGTCGAGCGCGACTTCGCCGCCGTCGACTTCCTCGTCCTCGCCGGCGAGACGGGCGCGATGATGCATCCGGCGGCATGGCTCGTGCCCCGGGCCGTGGCCGAGCACGCGGGTCCCTGGGACGAGACCCTGACCTTGAACGACGACGGCGAGTACTTCTGCCGCGTGATGCTGGCGAGCGCCGGCCTCGCGTACTGCGCCGATCCCGCCGCGAAGACCTACTACCGCTCCGGCCTGGCCGGCAGCCTCAGCCATCAGCGCGGGGAGCGCGCGCGGCGCTCACAGTTCCGCTCACTCGAGCTAATCACGTCGCGCCTGCGCGCCGCCGAGGACTCGCCCCGGACCCGCCACGCGTGCGCCGGGTACTGGCGGCGATTCGTCCATGACTTCTATCCCGCGCCGTCGGACCTGATCCGCCGAGCCGAGGCCGAGGTCGCCGCCCTCGGTGAATCCGTCGGCTCGCCGCCGATGGGTCCCCGCAGCCACGCCGTGGCGGCCTTGCTTGGCTGGCGCATGCTCTGGCGCCTGCGCCATCTGCTCAACCGATGAAGACCGGCCGCATCGCGATCCTCTCGGCCTCGCACCTCTGCCGGAATCCCCGGGTGGTGAAGGAAGCCACGTCGCTCGGCGCGGCAGGCCACGACGTGACGGTCCTGACGGTCTCGAGCCACGAGCGGTTCGAGCGGATGGACCAGGAGCTCATGCGCGGACGGCCCTTCCAGCGGAAGGTGGTCGACCACACCGCGGACACTCTCGCCGCCCGCGCGCGGGGCTTCATCCAGCGCGGCTCCACCTGGGGCGCCCGCCTGTTGTGCCGCAGCCTGAGGTTCGAGACCGCGGCCGCGCTCGGGCCTGCGTCGGCGCTGCTGCGCCTCGCCCGCGCCGAGCCCGCCGACCTGTTCATCTGTCACACCGAGATCCCCACCTGGGCCGCCCGCTACCTGATCCGCGACGGCCGGCGGGTGGCGGTCGACGTCGAGGACTGGTATTCGCAGGACCTGCTGTTCGCCGACCGGGCGAACCGGCCGCTGCGCCTCCTCGAGCGCGCCGAGCGGTTTGCGCTCCAGCACGCGGCCTACGTCTCCACCACCTCCGACAGCATGGCCGAGGCGCTGGCCGAGGCGTACGGCGGCCCGCGGCCCCTGACGCTGCGCAACACGTTTCCCCTCCAGGAACGGCACCGGCTGGACCGTCCGCCGGCCGTGGGAGCGCCGTCGTTCATCTGGTTTTCCCAGACCATCGGCCCGGGCCGCGGGCTCGAGCTGTTCCTCGCCGCGTGGTCGCGCATGCGCCATCGCAGCCAGGTCTGCCTCTTGGGCGACGAGCGTCCTGGATACCGCGAGCAGCTGCTGGCCCGCGTGCCGGCGGAGCGGCGCGGCGACGTCCGCTTCCTCGCGCTGGTCACCCCGGACGAGCTCCCGAATCTGCTCGCGGAACATGACATCGGCCTCGCGCTCGAGCCGCACTGGCCCCGGAACCGCGACCTGACGATCAGCAACAAGATCTTCCAGTACCTGAACGCCGGCCTGGCCGTGGTGGCGACCGACACGCTGGGCCAGGCCGAGGTGATGCGCGCGGCGCCGAACGTCGGACTGCTCATCGCAGGCCATGAGACCACGCAGGTCACGGCGCAGCTGGACGAACTCGTGGGCGATCCGGCGCGGCTGCGCTCGACCCAGGCCCACGCCCGCGGCGCCGCCCAGACGGCGTTCGCGTGGGAACACGACGCCCCGCGGCTGCTCGCCGCGGTCGAACGCGCCCTTGGAGGCACCTGACCATGGCCGGACGCAGGCTGCTCTTCACCACCCTGATCCTCGCGGGCCTGCTCCGGCTGGGTCACCGGCGGACCAAGGCCGTGACCCGCCTCGCCCTGATGTCCAGCTGCCGCTTCGGCCTGCGGTGGCTGAGCCATGCGATGCCCTCGCCCGACGGCTGCGCGGTGGTCATCGCCCCGCACCCGGACGACGAGACGCTGGCCTGCGGGGCCATGATCGCCCGCCGGCGCGCCGTGGGCCTGCCGGTGCATGTGATCGTGGTCACGGACGGGAGCGCCTCGCATCCCAATCATCCGACGCTCACGGGACCAGTGCTGCGGACCGTCCGCCGCGACGAGGCCCGCGCCGCCCTGGCCATCCTTGGCGTCGAGTCGGTGGCGGTGCATTTTCTCGACGAAGTTGACGGCACCCTCGGACATCTGACGCCGGAGCGGGCCGACCGGCTCGTGAACCAGCTCCGCGAACTGCTCGCCGCGATCGGCCCGACGGAGGTTTACCTCCCGTGCTGCCCGGACGGCAGCAGCGAGCACGATGCGACATACGCCATGACCCTGCGCGCGATCGCGGCGGCCCAGGCGCGCCCGGCGGTGTGGGAGTACCCGGTCTGGTCGTGGTGGAACCCCTGGCTGATCCTCGGCCGGCTCGGCGAGGCGCGCCGCTGCTGGTCGCTGCCGACGGAAGACTTCGGGTTGGTGAAGTCCCGGGCCATCGCCTGCTACCGGACCCAGCTCCAGCCCAGCCCGCCGTGGTTGAAACCGCTGGTACCGCCCGAGCTGGTGCACATGCTCAGCTCGGACCGGGAGTATTTTTTCCGCGTCGAGATGCCCTCGGTCCGTCCCGCCACCCCGCCCCGCGCCGTGTAGCCATGCGCCGCGTCCTGATCGTCAGCCCGCATTTTCCGCCGACCAACGCGCCGGAGCACCTGCGCGTGCGGATGAGCCTGCCCTACTACCGCGACTACGGCTGGGACCCGGTGGTGCTGGCGGTGGATGCCGCCGACGTGCCGGCCCCGGCGGACCCACTGCTCGCCGCCACGATCCCCGACGACCTCCCGGTGCACCGCGTGCACGCCAGCCGCTCACCCTGGCTGCGACGCCTCGGGATCGGCAGCCTCGGCTACCGCGCCTGGTTCCCGCTGCGGTCCGCCGGCGACCGGCTGCTGCGCGAGAGCCCGTTCGACCTGGTGTATTTCTCCACGACCCAGTTCCTGCTGACCATGCTCGGACCACGCTGGCTCGCCGAATTCGGGGTGCCGTACGTGATCGATGTCCAGGACCCGTGGCGGACCGATTACTACGAGCGCCCGGGCGCCCCGCCCCCGCCCGGCGGCTGGAAGTACCGCGTCGCGCGCTGGCAGGCCGAGCACCTCGAGGAACGCGCGTGGGCCGAGGCGGCCGGATTCGTCAGCGTCAGCGAGGCCTACGTCCAGCAGCTCGCCGCGCGCTATCCATGGTTCTCCGCCCGCCCGTGGGCGGTGGTGCCGTTCGGCGCGCCGCAGCAGGATTTTGACCTGGCGCGGCAGCGGCAAGACCTGGCGCCGGCCTTCGTCCGCGAGCCGGGCTGCCTGCACGTGGTGAGCGTCGGAGCGGTCGGTCCGATCATGCGCACTTCGCTCGAGCTGCTCTTTGCCGCCGCCAGCGAGCTGCGCACGCGGCATCCGGAGGACGTGGCCCGCCTCCGGTTCGACTTCATCGGCACGAGCTACGCGCCGGCGGACCAGGCCCAGCCGTCCGTCGCACCGCTGGCGGAGGCGGCCGGCGTCGGCGACCTGGTGCGCGAGGCGCCCGGCCGCATCGGCTATTTCACGGCGATCCGGACGCTGCTGGCGGCGGACGCAATCGTGATCCCGGGGTCGGACGACGCCGGGTACAGTCCGTCGAAGATCGCCACCTGCTTCCTGGCCGACAAGCCGACGCTGGCCCTGACGCCGGCGGGCTCGGCGCTGGACCGGATGGTGACGTCGCTGGCGTTCGCCACGGTGGCCCGCTGGCCCGAGCCCGCGGCCACCACCGCGGCCGCCGACTTCCTGATCGCGCTGCTGGTGAACCCCCACCCGACCCGCCATCCCTCCCGGAACTGGGACAAATTCAGCGCCGAGCACACGGCGCGGGCCCGCACGCGGCAGCAGTGCGAGCTCTTTGACCGGGCCGTGAACGCCCGCCCCGCATGACGCCCCCGCAACCGACCACGATCGACCGCTACGCGCTGATCGGCGACTTCGCCCAGAGCGTGCGCTGGTTCATCCAGCGCTCGATGCTGCCGATCACGCTCCTGCTGGTCGGCGCCACGGGCCTGCTGTTCATGGCGGGCAACCGCGGCGCCCTGGCGTTCGGCTTTATCTCGGTCGGCACCCTGCTCGTCCTGTGGATCTGGCGGACCTATGGCATCGGGCTACCGATCGTGCCGCTCATCGCGGTCCAGCATCTCCTGGTCTACGGGCTGCCGATCGTGGTGAACCACGAGGTCCTGTCGGCGTACCCGGAGAACTTCGTGACCCAGGCCGGACTGGAGGTGCTGATCTTCAGCGTGGCGCTGGCGCTCGGCTGGCGGTTCAGCCTCGGCCTATTCCAGCCCGCGATGCCGGTGTCGTATGCGCTGCACGGGTTCCGCCACCAGCAGGGCGAACGCGTCAAGCGGCTCGGCTTCAGCCTCATCTTCATCGCGTCCGCCTACTCGCTGGCCCAGGGCACGCCCGCCTTTGACACGCTCTACGCCGTGCTGCCGGCCGGCAGCTACTCCGTCCTGCAGTCGATCGCCTCGGCCGCGAGCGTCTGCGGCTTCTTCCTGGTCTCGCTGTTCGTGAGCGCCGGGGCGGTGCCGCCGGTGCTGGCGGTGCTCTTCTGGATGCTCCTGATCCTCGACAGCCTGATCATGGCCTCGGGCTTCCTGCTCTCGGCCAGCACCGCGATGCTGTCGTCGGTCATGATCGGCCTCTTCTGGAGCCGGGGCCGCATGCCGTGGCGCTACCTCGCCGCGGTCGGGCTCGTGCTTGGCTTCCTCAACCTCGGCAAGATCACGATGCGCGAGCGGCATTGGACCGAGGACGGAGAAAACACGACGCCGGTCTCGATCGCGCAGCTCCCCGCCCGCTACAGCGAGTGGATCACGGTGAGCTACGCCGCGCTCAACCCCGCGCCGGCAAAGAGCTCGATCCGCGACGAGCAGGGCGACGCAGCCAAGCCGCAGGGCCTGCTCGACCGCATCAACAACCTCCAGAACCTCCTCTTCGTGATCGACGCGCTGGAGGTCGGTCACATCGCGCCGATGCACGGCGAGACCTATTTCGTCATCCCGCCGCTGCTCGTACCCCGCATCTTCTGGCCCGAGAAGCCGCGCACGCACGAGGGCCAGGTGCGGCTCAACGTGCATTTTGGCCGCCAGGACCTTGAGTCGACGATCCAGACCTACATCGCGTGGGGCCTGCTGCCGGAGGCGTGCGGCAACTTCGGGACGAAATACGGCGGCATCTTCCTCGGCATCGTGCTCGGCCTCATGTGCGCGTGGCTCGAGAACTACACCGTCCAGAAACTCCTGCTGTCGCTCGAGGGCTTCGTCGCGTTCACGATCCTGCTGGGCATGGCGAACTCGTTCGAGATGGTCGCGAGCGTGCTCGTCACTACCATCTTCCAGTCGGTCATCCTGCTCATCGTCGTCGGCGCCTTGTTCGTCGAGCGGGTCCAGGTCCGGCGGCCGGAGAAACGCGCCCGATGACCGCCCCCGTCCGCCTCGCCGTGGTGCTGTCGCACCCCACGCAGTACTACAGCCCGTGGTTCCGCTGGCTGCAGGCGCACGCCCCCGTCGACCTCCGCGTGTTCTACCTCTGGGACTTCGGCGCCACCGTGCAGCGCGACGCGCAGTTCCAGACCGCGTTCAAGTGGGACGTGGACCTGTTGTCGGGCTACGCCCATGAGTTCGTGCCCAACGCCGCCCGCCGGCCCGGCACCGAGCACTTCTGGGGCCTGCGTAACCCGACGCTGACAGACCGTCTCGCCGCCTGGCGGCCGGACGCGGTGCTGCTCTTCGGCTACGCGTACGCCAGCCATCTCCGGGTCGTGGCCTGGGCGCGGCGCACCGGCGTCCCGCTGGTGTTCCGCGGCGATTCCCATTTCCTCGGCCGTCCGGCGCCGGGCTGGCTGCGCACGACGGTTCTCCGCACGCTCTACCGGCAGTTCGCCGCCGTTACCTATGTCGGCCTCGCGAACCGCGACTACTTCGCGGCGCTCGGGGTCCCGGAGCGCAAGCTGTTCTTCGCGCCGCACGCGGTGGACGACACGCTCTTCGATCCGCGCGAGCCCCGCCACCGCGAGGCGGCCGCGCTCTTGCGTGCGGAGCTTGGGCTCGCCCCCACGACCCGGGTCGTGCTCTTTGCCGGCAAGTTCGTCCCCGCCAAGCAGCCCGTGGAACTGCTCGAGTCGTTTCTCGCCCTGAACCGCCCCGATACCGCGCTGGTGATGGTCGGCGATGGACCGGAGCGCGAGCGACTGCTCGAGACCGCCCGGCGTGCGCGCCCGGGCCAGGTGCATTTCCTGCCCTTCGCCAACCAGACCGAGATGCCGGCCCGCTACCTGCTCGCCGACGTGTTCGTCCTGCCTTCGCGCGGCCTGTACGAGACCTGGGGCCTGGCGGTCAACGAGGCGATGCACCTCGGCGTGCCCTGCGTCGTGAGCGACCGCGTGGGCTGCCAGCAGGACCTCGTGACCGAGGGAGAGACCGGCTGGGTTTTCCGGGTCGTCGAAGTCGACGGTCTGCGGCGGGCGCTCGACCGCGCCCTGGCCGCGCCACGCGGCGCCCTGGCCGCCGCGATCGCCACCCGCATCGGCGCCTACACGTACCGGCACGCCGCCGACGGCCTGCTGGCTGCAGTGGGCGCGGCGCGCCATTCCTCCCCCGCATGAAGATCACGATCGTCAGCGGCTTCTTCCTGCCCGTGCCGACGGTTGCCGGCGGGGCCATGGAGAAGATCTGGCACCGGATGGCGCGCGAGTTCGCCGCGGCCGGGCACGAGGTCACGTATTGCTCGCGGCGCTGGCCGGGCTTCGCCGACGAGGAGGACATGGAGGGTTTCCACATGATTCGGCTGCCGGGCTTCACGCACACCCGCTCGCTGCCGCGGAATCTCCTGCTCGACTTCATCTGGGGCACGCGCGTGTACCGGCGCCTGCCGCCCGCCGACATCGTCGTGCTCAACACCGTGATCCTGCCGGCCTGGCTGCCGCGGCTGAAGCCCGCCGCCGGCCGCGTCGTGGCCGTGCTGGGCCGCATGCCCAAGGGCCAGTGCCGCTTCTACGGCGGCGTGACCCGCGTGGTGGCGACCAGCGAGGCGGTCCGCACGCAAGTCCGGCGCGAGAATCCGCGCCTCGACGAGCGCACCCGGGTCGTGCCGAACCCGATCGACTGGGACCTCCACCAGCGCGACCGCCGCCAATCGTCGCCCCTGACCATCGGCTACGTCGGTCGGATCAATCCCGAGAAAGGACTCGAGCTGCTGCTCGGCGCGGCGGCCCTCCTGGCCCGGCGGGCAGACCTGCCCGACTGGCGGCTTCGGCTGGTGGGCCCTCAGACCGTGGCCGAAGGCGGCGGAGGCGAGGCCTACGTGGGCAGCCTGCGCGCGCTCGCCGCCGGCGCCGGCGACCGGATCACGTTTTCGTCGCCGATCTACGACCCGGCGGTGCTCGCGGACGCGTACGCGTCGTTCGACGTCTTCTGCTATCCGAGCCTCGCGGCCAAGGGCGAGGGCCTGAGCGTCGCGCCGATCGAGGCCATGGCTGCCGGGGCCGTGCCGGTGGTGTCCGCGCTCGAGTGCTACGACGACGTGATCCGCTCCGGCACAAACGGGCTGGTGTTTGACCACCAGGCGGCCAACCGCGTCGAACAGTTGGCGGACGCGCTCGCGGGCCTGCTGACCGACGGGGAACGCCGCCGGCGCCTGGCCGTCCAGGCGCGGCAGGATGCGCGGGCGTTCGATTACGGGGTCGTGGCCCGGTCGTTTCTCGACGACTTCGCGGCGCTCACGGCCGGCCGCTAGCGGCCGTGTTTTCCCCGTTGCGCCCGGCGGCGCACGGACAAGACTCCCGGGCGTGTCCAGCCCCGAAGCGCCCTACCTTGGCCAGAACTGCGTGACGCCCGTGCCGCGGCGCGAGGTGGTGCTGCGCAGCCTCTGGGCGGTCGTGCAGGCCACGCTGTTCCGGTGGAGCCCGCGGCCGCTGCACGGCTTTCGCGCCCGACTCCTGCGACTGTTCGGGGCCGAAATCCCGGAGCCGTCGCACGTCGTGATCTTCCCGACGGCGCGGGTGACCTATCCCTGGCGCCTTTCGCTCGCGCCGCGCAGCATGGTCGGCCGAAACGTCACGCTCTACAACCTCGCGACCATCACGCTGGGGCGCGGCGCCAACGTCAGCCAGAACTGCCACCTCTGCGCCGGCACCCATGACTTCAACCAGTGGTCGATGCCGCTGGTCGCGCAGCCGATCACGATCGGCGAGAATGCCTGGCTGGCGGCCGACGTGTTCGTCGGCCCGGGCGTGACCATCGGCGAGCTGGCCGTCGTGGGCGCGCGCTCGGTGGTGGTGAAGGACCTGCCGCCGCGCATGATCGCCGCGGGCTCGCCCTGCCGGCCCCTGAAGCCCCGGCGCGATCCCGCATGACCGCGGTGCCGGCCACCGCTGTCGCGCCGGCGTCCCGCGGGCGGAGCTTCAACCTCGACGCGGTCCGCGCGGCCGCGATCACGATGGTCGTGCTGGCGCACCTCGCCGTGATGAGCCCGGTCCGCCGGCCGACGGCGCTGACGCTGTCGTGGATCGGCCAGTTCGGCGTCGACCTGTTCTTCGTGCTGAGCGGTTGGCTGATCGGCGGCCTGTTCTGGCGCGAGCACGCCGCCACCGGCGGCGTGCGCTGGCCTCGGTTCTTCCTGCGGCGGGCGCTGCGCACGGTGCCGCCCTATCTCGCGATCCTGCCGTTCGCCTGGCTCGCCGTCCGCTGGTTCGCACCGGACCGCGGCGCCTTCGACCCCGGCTACCTCGTGTTCCTCCAGAACTACTACGCGAAGATGCCGTACTTCTCCGTGAGCTGGTCGCTGTGCGTCGAGGAGCACTTCTACCTCTGTCTGCCGGTGCTCGTGCTCCTCGCGCTGCGCACGCGCCTGAGCGTGAACCTGCTGTTCGCGGGGCTCGTACTGGTTTCACCGCTGTGCCGGACTTTCCTCGAGACCACCCCGACCATCGATGAGTTCAGCGGCCGGGTGCTCGCGACCCACCTGCGGCTCGAGGGACTGGTGCTGGGCTTCTGGGCGGCCGGGCTCCGCCATTGGGCGCCGACGGCCTGGGCGCGGGTCGTCGGCGTGCTCCGCTGGCTCGTCATCCCGGCGCTGGCCTTCGTGGCGCTCTCGCCGCTCGTACCGGCGCGGCCGTTTTACGCCTGGGGCCTCACCGGGCTGGCGGTCTCGTTCCTCGTGGTGGTCGGACTCGCCGCCGAGTCGCAGCCGTGGAAACTGCCGGCGGGCGACGCGGTGGCCCGGCTGGCCGCCATGTCCTACAGCATCTACCTCACCCACAGTCTTGTCATCCACGTGGCCCGCGCCGCCTCCCTCCGGCTCGGCGGTTGGGCCGAGCCCGCCTACTGGGTGCTGGGGCCGGCGGCCATCGGGGTCGCCGGATATGTCTTTTCGACGGCGGTGGAAAAGACCACCCTCAGGCTGCGGGACCGTCTGCTGCCCGCTTCCGGCTGATGCGCATCACCCAGATCATCCCGAGCCTGGAGTCCCGGCATGGCGGACCGAGCTACTCGGTGCCCGCGCTGGCCGCAGCCTGCAGTCGGCTTGGTCATGAGGTGCGGCTGCTGTCGACGACCCCCGGAGCCGATCGCTCGCGGACCGACGGCGCGCTCGCCGTCCGGGAATTTCACCGCGACTGGCCCGCGATGCTCTGTCCGTCGGCCGGCCTCCGGGCCGACCTGCTGGGCACCGCGACCGACGTGGTCCACCATCACTCCCTCTGGCTGCGGACGCTCCACTACGCGCACACCGCCTCCCGCCGGCAGCGCGCGCCGCTGATCATCTCGCCCCGAGGGATGATGGCCCCGTGGGCCTGGCAGCATCACCGCGTCCGGAAGCAGCTGGCCAACCTCCTGGTGCATCCCGGCGCGCTGCCGGCGGCCGCGGGCTGGCATGCCACGAGCCCGGCCGAGGTCGAGGACATCCGCCGGCTCGGCTTTCGCCAGCCCGTATGCCTGGCGCCGAACGGGGTCGACGCTCCCGGCGCGGCGGACCTCGCGACCGCCCGCGCCCACTGGCTCGCCGCCTGCCCGGAGGCCGAGCGGCGTCCGGTGGCACTGTTCTACTCCCGGTTTCACCGGAAGAAGCGCGTGCGGGAACTGCTGGATCTCTGGCTTTCGGCCCCGCGCGGCGACTGGCTGTTGCTCCTCGTCGGCGTGCCCGAGGAATACTCGCTGGCGGACGTCCGGGGCTGGATTGACGCCGCCGGTGCCGCCGGACGGGTGGCGGCATTCGACGGAACGGACCGGCCGGCGCCTTACGCGATCGCCTCGCTGTTCCTGCTGCCGTCCCACTCCGAGAATTTCGGGCTCGTCGTGGCCGAGGCGATGGCCAGCGGCGTGCCGGTGATCACCACCGACGCGACCCCGTGGTCGGCGCTCAACACCGACGACCGCGGCGCCTGCGTGCCGTGGGAGGCGTTCGGGACGGCGCTGGCAACGGCTCTCGGCGAAGCGACCGACCGCCTGCGTTCGCGGGGCGCCCGGGCGCGGGCCTGGGTGCTGCGCGAGTACTCGTGGGACGATGCCGCGCGCAAGCTCGAGGCCTTCTATCGCCAGCTCACGGAGGGCCGGGCATGACGACGCCCGGTTCCACGTCCTCGCCGCTGGCCGCGGCGCCCGCCGGTCGCCACCGGCACAGCGCGCCGAGCCAGCTCGAGCGAATCACGATGATCCATGTCGGTGTCCTCGTGATCCTCTCCGCGTGGGCGTTCGGCGGCGCCGCGACCTGGGCGCGCAGCCTGGTGGCCGGCTGGGGAAGCCTCGCCCTGCTGATCACGCTCGCCGCCCGGTGGAACCGCGATCCGCGCCACCCGCACTTCCCGTCGCCCCTGCCCTGGCTCTGGCCGGTGGCGGCCCTCAACGCGCTGGTGGTGGCCTCCTGTTTCAACCCGAGCTTCGCGGCGCTGAGCTTCGGGGCCGAACCGCTGCTGGCCCACACCGGCGCCGCGTATCCCCACCTCCCCAGCACCGCGCTGCCGGCGGCCTCGCTCGAGCACCTGTGGCTGTTCGACGCGATCTACCTGTCGGCCTTCAACCTGACGCTGACGGTCCGCCGTCGCCGCACGCTCCGCCGGCTGCTGCTGCTCGCGCTGGGCAATGCCGTCGCGCTCGCGGTCTTCGGCACCTTTCAGCGGCTGGTGTCGTCCGGGCTTTTCTTCGGGCTCGTCCCCGCGCCGAACCCGCGCTTTTTCGCGACGTTCGTTTATGGCAACCATTGGGGCGCCTACGTCGTGCTGATGATCGCGATCGGGCTCGGCCTGGTCTTCTACTACGCCCGGCAAAGCGACGGCGACGAGCCGGGCCAATCGCCCGTGGCGCTGGTCGCGGTGGCAATCGCCCTCATGGCCATCACGCCCGCGCTGGCGGGCTCGCGCGCGGGGCTGCTGCTGGTGGCCGCGCTGCTTGGCTGGGCCGCGATCGACACGCTCCTGCGCCTCGCGCGACGGCGCCGGTCGCATGGAGAGTCGGCGGCGCTGCCCGTGGCCGGACTGCTGGCCTGCGGCCTGCTCGTCGTGGGCGGCGCGGTCTACCTGGGCCGGGAACCGCTGCGGGAGCGCTGGCAGGACACGCAGGGGCAGATCCAGTCAGGCTTCCTGCGCGAGCGCCTCGATCTTTACCGTGACACACTGCAGCTCGCGAAGGCGGAGCCGGCCTTCGGCTGGGGCCTGGCCAGCTTCGAGCGGTCGCTTCAGCTGGTCCGGCCGCGTCCCGTCGAGGAGAACCGGCAGTACGAGCACAGCTACGTCGACGCGCATTCCGACTGGCTGCAGGCCCTCGCGGAGCTTGGCGTGGTCGGCGGGCTCCTGCTCCTCCTGGCGGGCCTCCTGCCGCTCCACCAGAGTCACGTGCTGAAGCATGCCGGCTCGCTCGTGCGCTACCTCCTGGCCGGCGGCGCGCTCGTCCTCGCCTACGCGACGGTGGAATTTCCCTTTGCCAACCCGGCCGTGACCACCGCGTTCTGGTTGATCTACTTTGTCGCGGTGCACTACGTCCGCCTGAGCGTGCGCAACGAACCCCGCTGAGCGCCATGTTTTCCGTCGTGATCCTGACCCTCAACGAGGAGCGCAACCTCCCGCGCTGCCTCGCGTCGGTACGCGACTGTAACGACGTGGTGGTGCTG
>DAOQKI010000118.1:0-12301 GCA_035334485.1 Opitutaceae bacterium | reverse complement strand
CCGACCGTCGACCATTCAGCCGGATCCACCGGCGGCACCGACGCGTTGTCGACTAGCACGCATTCCCAGCGGGCCGCCGGCAGCGTCTGGCGCGCCAGGGCGGCGAGCGTGCGGCGGAGCCGGCCCGGATGGGGACGGTGGGTCGGGATGATGACGGACAGGTCCACCTAGGAAACAGCCGGGGCGCCCGCGCGGAAACCCTGGACGCTGGCGGGCACGCCGAACGCGATCGCGCCGGGCGGCAGGTCCTTGGTCACCACGGCGCCAGCGCCCACGACGCAGCCGTCGCCGATCGTCACGCCCGCGAGGACGGTCACGCCCGCACCCAGCCAGACATCCCGGCCGATGCGGGTGGCCTTCAGGACGTCGGGCTGCGAGCGGATCAGGGTGCCGCTGGGCGGCACCGCGTGGTTCGACGAGAGGATGCGGCAGTGCATCGAGACGAGCGTCTCCTCGCCGATGCTCACGCCGCCATGGCCGTAGATCACCACGTACGGTCCGAGGAACACGCGGCGGCCGCACTCAATGGTGCCACCCCAGGCATCGAGAACCACGCCGTCCTCCAGCTGCGCGCCCGCGCCGAGCGTGACCCGGCCGCGTTGGCCGTCGCGAATGCCGGGCCGGCAACGGACGAGCCGCCCGAGGCGGGCGTCGGCCGGCACCACGGCGCCGCGCAGGCGGAGGCGGGTGCGGCGCCAGGATTGGTGGAGGGACTTGAGCAGCGCGAGCATGGTTCTACCGGTCGGGGGACTGCTGATGACGACGCCAGCGGTCCTGCCACCCCAGGAGCGTGGCGGCGGGCAGGAACGGACGCAACATCCGGACGAGGACGGAATGGGACGACGGGATCGTCCGCCCGAGGCGGCGTCCGAGCGCGATGGCCCGCTCGGCATTTGGCCGGTCGCCGTAGCGCAGGAGCTGCGCGGCGGCGTACTCGGCCTCGGCGGCGATGGCCGCATGGAGTCGCGCGTGCTGATCGGCATACGACTCGAGGTAGTCCACGCGGCAACCGAAGCAGTACCGCTGGTTCGCGCTGGCGCCGCCGTCGTGGCGCAGGCTCCATCCCAGCACGTCGGGCATCGAAACCAGGCGGGCACCCGAGGCGGCCATCCGGAAATGGAAATCACCGTCCTCAAAGCAGCGGTGCTGCTCGTCGAAGCCGCCGAGCTGGAGGAACACCGCGCGGCGCAGGAACGAGGCAGAGGTGGGCAGCGGGAAACGGAGCAACTGCTCGGCCGGGTCGCGCGCGAGGCCCGCGGCGTCCGTGCGCCACGCGCGGATCAGGTGCCGGTCGCTCTCGCGGATGAAGTCGAGCGAGTGGAGCACCGCGTCGGCGGCGGGGCCGACTGCCGGGAGCACATGCGCGAGGTAGTCCGGCGCGATCTCGTCGTCGACGTCGTGAAAGTGAATCCACTCGGCGGTGGCCGCCTGGGCCAGCGCGTTGCGCGCGCCGCCGGGGCCGCGGTTGGACGGGAGGCGCAGCACGCGGAAGCCGAGCGCGGCGGCCTGCTCCGCGGTGGCGTCGGTGCTCGCGTCATCCGCCAGCAGCACCTCGTCGAAGGCGGGCTGGAGCCGCTCAACCTGCGCCCGCAGCCGCGGCAGGAAGCGCACGGCATTGTAGCAGGGAACCAAGAGGGCGGTGCGCATGGTTCAGGCGGCGAGGGTCGCGCGCACGGCGGCCTCGACCTCGGCGACGGGAATGTCGAGGCAGACAAGCTGATGCGGGCAGCCGTCGTTCAGCCCGCAGCCGACGCAGGCCGGCTCGCGGGTGAGATTGCGGTTGAACGGATAGCCGGTTTCGCGAGGACGGCTCCGTCCGCCGTAGATGATCACCGCCGGAGTGCGGACGGCGGCGGCGACGTGCTGCAGTCCGGACTCGAGGCCAAGGAAAAGTCCCGCACCCGCAATCAACCGCGCGGCGTCAAGGAGGGCGGTCCGCCCGCGTCGGTCCTCGGCGCCCGGGACCGCGGGGTCCGCAGTCGTGCCGATCTGGACCAACCGAAACTCGGGGGCGAGCCGGGCCGCCAGTTCATCCCAGCGCGCATGCGGCCACTCCTTGGTGGTCGCCGCATAGCGGGCGCCACGGCATGAGTTCTGGAAGACGATCAGCCGACGGTCGCGCGGGCCATCCGGGACCGGCAGCACGGGCCGCCACTCCGGCGCCAGCGTCAGGCCGAGGTGATCGGCCATCTGCTGGGCAATGTGTCCGGGAGCGCCCGTCCGATAAACGAGATGAACGATCTCGGTGCCGATCCAGCCGCGCTGCTGGGCGTGCCACCAGCGGTCGACCTCGACCCCGACCGAGAGCGCGTCGGTGTTGCCGGTCCAGATTTCCGGGTAGCGCGCGACCACATCGATCGGCTGGTTTGCGAGCCGCGCCGCGCGGGCGACCGCGGTCAGCATCAATTCGTCGCCGATGCCGCCGTTCGCATAATAGACCTTTGCCGGCTTTCGCCCCCAGGCGGCCCAGAGTCGGGTCCGGATTCCGGCGAAGGTGGGCATGGTCAGCTCGCGGGCAGTCGCGTCGCGTAGATCAGACCCAGCGCGCGGGGATCGGCCGAGAGCGGCTGCACGCGCAGGGCGAAGCCCGCCGCCTGCAGCATCGCTGTCAATTCGTCGGGACCCCGGCCGTGCCACTCGATCACGAACGCGGAAAACCGGGCGAGCCCGCCGGTCGAGGCCAAGTCGCGCAGGATCGCGTACTCGCTCCCTTCGCAGTCGACCTTGGCCAGGAGTCGCACCGCGGGCGGCTGGGCCAGGATTTCGGCGAGGGCGGCGGAGGCGCGTTCGACGTCGATGGCCACGGTCTGCCCGGCGGCCGCGGCCGTCCCGCGCCAGTCGCCCACGCCGGCGATCGACATGCTCCCGCGGAGATCGGGCTGGTACGGGACCTCCAGGCGGCCCGGCGCCTCGCCGAGGCCGACGCGCCGCAGCGCGATCTTGGCCGCGAGAGCGGGATTCCGGGCGACGTTGCGGGCAAAGGCATCCGCGGTCGGGCCAAACGGTTCGAACGATACCACGCGGTCGACGCCCGGCTGGCCGGCAAAGAACAGCGCCGCCATGCCGACGTTGGCCCCGATGTCGACCACCTGCCAGCGTCCCGGCAGGCGCAGGTCGTAGCAGCCGTCGAGGTAGATCTCGCGGATCATCTCCTCCTCCTCGGCCGTCTCGAGCGCGAGCGTGAGCTCGCCACGCTTCGCCTCCAGGCCGCCGTCGGTGCGGCGAAACGTCCAGCCGCGCGGGGCGAGGGCGAGCCACGTGGCGTACCCGCGGCTTACCGCGTCGTCGCCGAGGAACTCGAGGCCGAGGGAGCGGCTCGTGACGCGCCCCTGGGCGGCGACCACGTCGGCCCAAGTCGGATCCGCGCGCCACGCGGCGGCGAGCGCTTCGCGTCGGCAGCCGCGGTAGCTCTGGCGGAATGGCGCGTCGTGACGCGCCAGCCACCACGCGAGGGCGTGGCCTTGCAGCGCGAACCAGCCGAATTTCCCGAGGGTACGGACCAGGCTGAAGGGACGGGTGGGCCGGGGATCGGGGGACATGGACGTCACGGCTGCGGCGTAAGGGAGAACCGAGCCCGGTGGGCGATCGCGCCGCGAATGGTGTCGAGGTGGATCTGCCGCGAGAGTTCAGACGGGCCGATCTCGAGCTCGAAGGCCTCCGGGATGTAGTCCTCGAGGCCGCTCTCGCCCTTGAGCCCGACGCCGAGGAAGTAGCGGCCGGGCGCGAGGCTGGTCACGCCGTAGTCGGCCGACAGGCGGTAGGTGCCGGGATCGACCGGGCCGAGGTTGCCCTCCCACGAGCTGAGCGTGGACATGAGCTCGACGCCCTGGAGATTGAACAGGCCGAGCCCGAGCTCGAGGCTGGGCAGCCGCTCGGCGACGCGGATCGTGAAGGTGAGACGCAGCGGCTGGCCGAACGGGAGGTTCCACGCGGCCTCCGGCGCGCCATCCTCGAGCGTGACGTTCAGCAGCCGCGCCTGGCCGCGCGGGTGCAGCGAGCGCGCGGCGCCCGTCAGGTCGAGCACCGGCGCCTGACGTGCGACGGTGCCGAGATACTGGCGGATCTGCTCGAGCGGCTCGCCGACGCCGACGAGGCGGCCGGCCTGGAGATGGATCGCCCGGGTGCAGAGCTGCTGGATCGAGACGAGATTGTGGCTGACCAGGAGCACAGTGCGGCCGTCGGCCTCGGCGACCTGCTGCATCTTGCCCAGGCACTTCTTCTGGAAGGCGGCGTCGCCGACGGCGAGGACCTCGTCGACGATCAGGATCTCGGGCTCTAGGTGGGCCGCGACGGAGAACGCGAGGCGCACGTACATGCCGCTGGAGTAGTGCTTCACCGGCGTGTCGAGGAACCGCTCGACCTCGGCGAAGGCGACGATCTCGTCGAACTTCCGCCGGATCTCGGCGCGCGTCATGCCGAGGATCGCGCCGTTGAGGTAGATGTTCTCCCGGCCGGACAGCTCCGGATGGAAGCCCGTACCGACCTCGAGGAGGCTGGCCACGCGGCCGCGCAGGCCGATGCGTCCGGTGGTCGGCTCGGTGATGCGGGAGAGGATCTTGAGGAGCGTGGACTTGCCGGCGCCGTTGCGGCCGATGATGCCAACCACGTCGCCGCGCCGCACCTCGAAGCTGACGTCGCGCAGGGCCCAGAAATCCTCGACGGAGCCGTCGGCCGGGCGGCGACCGAGCCAGCCGCGGACCCGGTGCGCGAGCGTGTCCCGCAGCGTGTCATGCCGCGCCGCGTGCGAGAGCTGGTAGCGCTTGCCGAGGTTGGCGACGGTGATGACGGGTTCGGCCATGGCTCAGATGATGTCGGCGAAACCCTTTTCGGTGCGGCGGAAGTACCAGACGCCGGAGACCAGGAGCGCGGCGGTGACCGCGATGCCGACCGCGAGACTGCCGAAGTCCAGGGGCTGCGCGCCCCGCAGCAGGCACCACCGGAAGCCGTCGATCACGGCGACCATGGGATTGAAGGAGAAGATCAGCCGCCAGCTCGGCACGACGCTGGTGCTGAAGCCGACGGGGGAAAGGAACACGCCGAGCTGCAGGAGGAACGGCACGATGAACCGGAAATCGCGGTAGCGCACCGTCAGCGCCGTGAGCCAGAGGCCGGCGCCCAGCGCGGTCAGGATGCCGAGCACGAGGAAGAGCGGGAGCAGGAGCAGCCGCCAATCCGGCCAGAACGACCACCAGGCGCCGAGGATGGCGTAGAGCGCGGCCACGACCAGGAAGTCGACCAGCGCCACGGCCAGGGCCGAGAGCGGCACCACGAGCCGCGGGAAGTAAACCTTGGAGATCAGGTGGGTGTTGCTGACCAGACTGCCGCTGGCGCTCGTGAGCGCGTTGGCAAACAGCTGCCACGGGAGCAGGCCGGCCATGACCATGAGCGGGTAGGGCACGCTGCCCGACGGCATCTTGGCGAGGCGCTCGAAGACGAACGTGAAGACGACGAGCGTGACCGCGGGCTGCAGGAGGGCCCACGCGGCGCCCAGCGCGGTCTGCTTGTAGCGGACCTTGATGTCGCGCCACGCCAGGAACCCGAGCAGCTCGCGGTACCGCCAGAGGTCCCGCCAGTAATGCGCCTCGGCGCGGCCGGCCTCGAGGACCAGCTCCGGCGGTGCGGCGGTGGGAGTGTCAGCGGATGGGCTCACCAATGAAGAAGCGAGGCAAGGCGCGTGCGGAATTGCGAATAGGAAAAGTGCTCCGCCCGGGCGAGGAGCGGTCCCGGCTCCCAGGTCCGCCGCAGCGCCGCGACGGCGGCGGCGGCCAGGGCGGGCACGTCCCCGTACGGCACCAGCACGCCGGTCTCGGGCGTGATCACCTCCGGAGTCCCGCCGGCCCGCGCTCCCAGGCAGGGGCGGGCGTGGGCCATCGCCTCGACGTACACCAGGCCGAATCCCTCGCGCTCGCTCGGCAGCGCGAAGAGCCGGCATCGGGCAAACTCGCCGGGCAGCTGCGCGTTCGACACGAATCCGGCGAACTCAACCGCCTCGAGGACCTTCAGCTTCCGGGCCAGTTGGTACAGCCGGTCGCGGTCGTCGCCCCGGCCCACGATGCGCAGGCGCGCCCGCGGCTCGGCCTCGCGGATCGTCGGCATCGCGGCGATCAGGTGGTCGATGCCCTTGTACGAATCGGCCTGCGCCAGCCGCGCGATGGTGAGGATGACGGGGTCGGCCGGCAGCGGGGCGGGTGTGGCCGCGGGTGCGAGCACCGGGTCGAGCGCGTTGGGCAGCACGGCGAGCTTTTCGTCGGGCAGCTTGACCCGCCGCAGCAGTTCGTCGCGGGTGAACTCGCTCACGCAGAACACGCGGTCCGCGCCGACGACCGCGCGGCGCTGCCAGAAGGTCAGCGGCCGCCAGACCTCGATGCCGTGCGCGACGAGCACGTAGCGCACGCGGCGGTGCCACAGGCGGGTGAGCCATGCCACCGGCAGCTGCGCGATGTGGCCGCAGACCAGCAGGTCCGCCTGGCCGCCGAGCCGCAGGGTCTCGCGGATGAAGCGCACCTTGTCGCGGGCGCACACGCTCCAGGCGTGGAACGCCGGACCGGAGTACGGTCGCAGCTCGGTCGTGTCCACCAGCCCGTCGTTCAGCGCCACGAAATCCACCCGTCCGCCCCGCTCGCCGGCGACGTCGCACAGCGCCTTGAGGTAGAGCCGCAGCATCCGCGGGATGCCGCTGTCGGTGGTGAACAGCTCGGGCGCGAGGAGGAGAATTCTCATGCGGCGCGGACGGGACGGTTCACGAAGGCGACGAGGATGGCGAGCGACCAGACGCGCGACCACTCGCGATCGTCGGTGCCGCCGAGGAAGTTCCGCCAGACGGCCTGCGCGGGTGCGACCTGCAGCACTCCACTCCGGCCGAGGCTGGCGTCGCTGAAGGTCTCGTCGAGGAACGGTCGCAGTTCCTTCCGCATCCAGCGGGGGAACGGAAGGCTGAAGCCGCGCTTCGGCCGGTTGGCCAGGTCGGCGGGTAGTAGGTCCGCGACGGCGTCGAAGAGCAGGCCCTTCGGTCGGGCCGGGTCGAATTTCAGGGCGGCCGGCTGGCGCCACCACCACTCCAGCAGCGGACGGTCCACCAGCGGCACGCGGAGCTCGAGCGAGTGCCGCATGCTCATCACGTCGCTGTCGCGGAGCAGCACGTCCGCCATGTAGGTGCGCAGCTCCCAGGCGCTGATGAGGTCGAAGGCCGACGCGTCCGCGAGATCCGCGGCGAGCTCGTCGAACTGCGGATGGTACGGCCCGGTTCCGCCGCGCGCGTCCGGGTGCAGCAGGCTGAGGCGCACGGGTTCCGGGAAGACCCGGCGCGACAGTGCGGCGAGTTCCGGCAGACTGCGGGCGTGGGTGAGGAAATCGGCCAGCTTGCGCGTGCGAGCGGTGCCGGACCGCCAGCGGCGCAGCAGCGGCTCGCGCAGCACGACGGGCGTCGCCCGCCACAGCGGCAGCCACCAAGCGAGGCGGGGCAGGGTGCGGAAGGAGGGGTAGCCGCCGAAGAGCTCGTCGCCGCCGAGACCCGACAGCGCAACCGTCACGCCGCCGGCCCGCGCCGCGCGGCTGATGTAGTAGGTGTTCACGCCGTCGCCGGTCGGCTGGTCGAGCGCTCCGAGCAACTGCGGCAGGTCCCGGGCGACTTCCGCGCCGGTGAGGACGCTCGCATGGTGCTGCGTGCCGAAATGCCGGGCCGAGGCAGCGGCGGCTTCGGCCTCGGAGTAGCCGGCCTCGTCGAATCCCAGCGAGAATGTGCGCAGCGCGCCCGAGCCGGCTCCGGCCATCAGCGCCACCACGGCCGCCGAGTCCAGCCCGCCCGACAGGAAGGCGCCGACCGGCACGTCGGCGACGACATGGGCCCGGATCGTGTCGTCGAGACGCGCCTGGAGTTCGCGGACCAGTTCAACCCGGCTCGACGCCACCGTGGACGCCGGGGGAATCGTGCGGAAGCGCCAGTGAAGCCGGCGTTCGAGCTGGCCGCGCCGAAAAGTGGCGCACTCGCCGGGCAGGAGACTGAAACACTCGCGGTAGATGGTCCGCGGCGCCGGGACGCTCAGCCAGCCGAGGTAATCGCCGACGGCGGTCGGGTCGATCTGCGGCTCGGCCAGCCGGGCGGCGTGGAGGGCGTTGAGTTCCGAGGCGAAGATGAGACGGTCGCCGTCAAGCCGGTAGTACAGCGGCTTGATCCCGAGCGGATCGCGCGCGACGAACAGCGACTGTTCCCGTCGATCCCACGCCGCGAAGGCGAACATGCCGCGCAGGCGCCCGACGCAGTCCGCGCCCCACTGGGCGAAGGCGGCCAGCAGCACCTCGGTGTCGCACTCGGTGCGGAATACATGGCCGGCCGCGGCGAGTTCGGTGCGGAGCGCGCGGAAGTTGTAGATGGCGCCGTTGAAGACGAGGTCGAAGCGACCGTCGGGCGTGACCATCGGCTGGTGACCGTGCGCCGGGTCAAAGATCGCGAGTCGTCGCATCCCGAGCGTCGCGGGTCCGTCGCTCACGAATCCGTCGTCATCCGGTCCGCGATGCACCATCGCCGCGCACATGCGGCGCACGGCTTCGTCGCGTTGGGCGGGCGACTCGCGGCCGCCGACAATTCCGGCTATGCCACACATGGCGGTATTCCGGGAAGGCTTCGCCCCGTCGCTTCCGGCGGGGAGCGACCGGACAGGCGGGCGGGGTGGCAGGGGGCCATCACGTCAACGATCAGGGCTAAATCCCTAATAATAGGAGGCCAACGTGAACTCGGGACGATGGCAATAGCGCGGTTGCGCCGCGCGCCGGGACCCGGTCAGGCGCAGATCGCCGCGTGGACCTCGCGGGCCTTCTCGGCCGAGACGAGTTTCTCCACGAGCAGCAGCCCGAAATCCACCGCGGTGCCGGCGCCGCGCGACGTGAGAATCGTCCCGTCGGCGACCGTTCGCTCCGCGGTCAGGATCTGCGTCAATTCCGCCGCCACGGAGAAGTGCGCGGTGTACCGGCGTCCCGCCAGCAGGCCAGCGTCGTGCAGCACTGGCGGCGCCGCGCAGATCGCGGCCAGCCACCGCTTGGCCTCGTGGTGCCGCCGGACGAGTTCGGCGACGCGGGGATCGGCCCGGAGCAGCTTCACGCCTGGTCCGCCGGGCAGGAAGAGGCAGTCGAACACCCGGCCCGGCGTCGCGAGGACCGCTGTCAGGTTCGTGTCGGCATGCATCGTGATCCCGCAGCGACCGGTCACGTGGATGCCGTCGGCCAGCGCCGCGACCGTGACCTCGACGCCGGCGCGGCGCAGGAGGTCGATGGGAGTCGTGGCCTCGATTTCCTCAAAACCTTCCGCGAGGATTGCTAGGACGGTGGGCATGGTCTGGAGTGATCGCATTCCAGCTAAGCGTGGCATGAAGACGAGTCACTCAGGAACTGCGCGGAGATGAGCGCGACGTCGGCACAACCCGGACGGCGCCTCGTGGTGTTTGGCGCCGGCTACGTCGGCGGCGAATTCGCCCGGCAGGCGGTCGCGCGCGGCCTGAAGGTCACGGCGCTGACCCGCAACGAGGCCAAGGCCCGCGAGCTTCGGGCCGCGGGACTCGAGGTGATCGTGGCGGACCTGGCCGGGGATGAGTGGCACGCGGCGATCCCGGGCCAACCGGACTACGTGCTGAATGCGGTGAGCGGCGGCGGTGGAGTCGACGGCTACCGGCGCAGTTACCTCGAAGGGATGCGGTCGATCGTCGCGTGGAGCCGGGCGCACGGTCCGGCCGGTGTGTTCGCCTACACGAGCAGCACGTCGGTTTATCCGCAGGACGGCGGGACGCGGGTCGACGAGGATGCGTCGACGACGCCGCGGGACGAGCGCGCGGGCGTGCTGGTGGAGACCGAGGCGGCGGTGCGGGCCGGCGCTCCGGCCGCGCGGAATTTCGTGCTGCGCCTCGCGGGAATCTACGGGCCAGGTCGCCACTACCTGCTCGACCAGGTGCGGACAGGCGAGGTCGCGGGGGTGGAAGACCATCACCTGAACCTCGCACACCGAGACGACATCTGCGCGGCGCTGTGGGCGGTGATGGAATCGGCGGGCACCGTGGCCGGCGCGACCTTCAATCTGGCGGACAACTCCCCCGCGCGCAAAGGGGAGGTGGCAAGCTGGCTGGCAACGCAACTCGGCCTGCCGCCGCCGCGCTTCACCGGCCTGCCGGCGGGAGGACGTCGGGCGGTGGTGCCGGACCGGATCATCGTGAACGACCGGCTGCGTCGCACGTTCGGATGGGAGCCCCGTTTCCCGAGCTACCGGGAAGGCTACGCGCTGCTGCTGGGAGCACCGCGGGCCTGAGGGGGAGCGGTGCGGTTGAAAGGGTGCAGTTGAAGGTTGAAAGACGGATGGCGTCAGCGATCGCCAGGATTTGTCCGGCTTTCAACTGAAGCCCTTCAACCTTCAACTCCGCCCCGCCCAGCATCGGCGCAAAATTGTTGTCGCGTTGCCGGGGCGATTGGCATCCTTGGCGGCAACCCTCAACCCACTTCAACCATGGCCGGCGTCGGAACCCTTCTCAAACAAGCCCAGAAAATGCAGCGTGGCATCGAGGCGCTCCAGGCGCAGCTCGAGGCCAAGGAAATCGAGGTCACCAGCGGCGGTGGCGCCGTGAAGATCAAGGTGAGCGCCGCGGGGAAGTTCCTCGCGCTGAGCCTTGACCCGGAGTTCCTGAAGGAGGACGCCAAGACCGTGTCCGACACCCTGCTGGCCGCCGTGCAAGATGCCGCGAAGCAGGCGAAGACCTATCACGACGCCGAGATGGAGAAGGTCACGTCGGCCTTCAAGCTGCCCGGCGGATTTTGAGCCATTGCGGATGGCGAATCGCGGATCGCGGATTGACTGGCCGCCGCGGAACGCGCGCAAGGTGGAGATTCCAGACGCCGCCGATCCGGTCCCAAAATCCGCAATTCGCGATCCGCAATCCGCAATGCCATGACCCCCGCGTTTGAGAAGCTGCAGAAGCACCTGAAGCAGTTGCCCGGCCTGGGCTACCGCTCGTCGGAACGGATCGCGCTGCACCTGCTGGTGGAGAAGCCGGAGCGGTTGCCGGCGCTGGTGGAGGCATTGCAGGAGGCGGCCCGGTCGGTCCGGCGCTGCACGCGCTGCGGGAACTTGGCCGAGGGCGAACTGTGCGCGATCTGCGGCGATGCGCGGCGCGACGGCGGGGTGGTGTGCGTGGTGGAGCACGTGCCGGATCTCGTGGCGGTGGAGCGCAGCGGCGCCTATCGCGGATGTTATCATGTGCTGCACGGCAAGCTCTCGCCGATCCACGGCGTGGGGCCGGCCGACCTGAATTTCTCGGCCCTGCTGGCGCGCGTCGCGTCCGGCGACGTGCACGAACTCATCCTGGCGCTGTCGAACGACGTCGAGGGCGAGGCGACCTGCCACTACCTCACCGAACAACTCGCCGCCGCGGGCCGGCCGGTGAAAGTGACGCGAATCGGTTTCGGCATCCCGAGCGGCGGCGGCGTGCTGTACGCGGACTCGATCACGCTCAAGAGCGCGCTCGACGGTCGCCGCGACTATTCCTGAGCGGGCCGGGGCAGGGAATAAGGTTGACCGCGGTTCGGGATTGCGGCGCCGAGGCCGATCCCTTTGCTAGGCCGAGTTGTTTTGCGGGCGTAGTATATCGGCTATTATGTGTGCTTCCCAAGCATGAGAGGCGGGTTCGACTCCCGCCGCCCGCACCAACCAAGACCGCCGGTGTTTCCGGTTCGAGGGTTACTTCCGTTCGTGACGGTCTGAGTTGGGGCGATCCGAATGGGTCGAAGCATCTGGCTGATGTCTGGTGCCGCGATGCGCCTAACTTTGGTGGCGATCGTCGCAAGTTGGTGAGTCCGAATACACCCAATGGGAACGCGACGACGTCTCTTCCAAGGTGGCGCGACCGGGAAAAAGGGTCCACGACGACGCCGATCGGACCGAAAAAGATGGGTGCGGGTAGGGGAAGATCGCATGCCGACGTTAGGCGGCGTAATCCGGACCGGCTGATCGGGTGCTTCGGTCTGTGTGGGGTCGCTGTGGCCTAAAGCTCTTAAGAGGAGCTGCTTAAGAGAATATTAAGGAGTGCGAACCGCATCAGGCCTGGCCTACAGAGAGATTCGATATCTTAGGGACGACTGGCGTAATTCTACTACGCGGCAATCTCTTGCCAGAACCCTAGGGAATTTCCTTAATCCGCGAGCCCGACCGGTCTTGGTCGGGCATCTCATATAATAAAACCAACCCCCGTAGCGGAAAGTAATACCATGAAACAGCAGTCCAAGAAGGGTTTCACCCTCGTCGAAATCATGATCGTCGTCGTCATCATCG
>DAOQKI010000117.1:0-12392 GCA_035334485.1 Opitutaceae bacterium | reverse complement strand
CAAGGCCCCGGCCCGCGGCGGCGCCCCCGCCGTGCCGGTCCAGGTGGCGGTCGCCGTCCAGCAGGACGTGCCCCGGCAGATCGAGGCCATCGGCACGGTTCAGGCCCTCCGCACCGTCACGGTGAAGTCCCAGGTCGACGGCGTGGTGGCCGAGATCCACTTCCAGGAGGGCCAGGACGTGAAGGTGGGCGACCCGCTCGTGACCCTCGACCGCCGGCCCTTCGAGAACAGCCTGCGCAGCGCGCGCGCCGACCTCGCGAACGCCCGCGCCATGGCCGCGCAGGCCAAGGCCGACCTCGACCGCTACGCGCGGCTCGACCAGCAGGCCGTCGTGTCGAAGGAGGAATACGTCCAGTATGTGACGCGCGCCGAGACGACCGCCGCGCAGGTCCAGGCCAAGGAGGCGGCGGTGGCCAACGCCGAGCTCTCGCTGGGCTACACCGAGATCCGCGCGCCCATTTCCGGCCGCACCGGCCAGCGGCTGCTGCACGAGGGCGCGCTCGTGAAGGCCAACGACAACAACTTCTCCCTCGTCACCATCAACCAGCTCGCCCCGATCGCGGTCAGCTTCGCCGTGCCGGAGAAGGCCCTGGATGAGATCCGCGCGGCCTTCGTCGCCGGCCGGTCGACCGTGACCGTCACCGAGCGTACCACCGGCCACACCCGCACCAACGGCAAGCTCGAGTTCATCGACAACACCGTGGACCCGGCCACGGGCATGGTGACGCTGAAGGCCCTGTTCCCGAACGACGACATCGAGCTCTGGCCCGGCCAGTTCGTGTTTGTCGTCCTGCGCGTCGGCACCGATGCCGGCGCCATCGTCGTGCCGAGCCCCGCGGTGCAGACCAGCCAGAACGGCTCGACCATCTACGTGCTCAAGGCCGACTCCACCGTCGAGCTGCGCACCGTGAAGGTCGCCCGCGCCGCCGGCGACAACTCCCTCATCGCGGAGGGCATCCGCGCGGGCGAGACCGTCGTGACGGACGGCCAGCTCCGGCTGCTGCCGGGGATGAAGGCCGAGCCGCGCACGCTCCCGGCCGTCCGCTGAACCACCCGCCGCCGCGTCCCATGAACCTTCCCGCCCTCTGCATCCGCCGGCCGGTGATGACCACGCTGCTGACCGTGGCGCTGTGCTTGTTCGGCCTGATGGCCTACCGGCTCCTGCCGGTGAGCGACCTGCCGACCGTCGACTTCCCGACCATCGTGGTGAACGCCTCGCTGCCGGGCGCGACGCCCGAGACGATGGCGAGCGCGGTCGCGACCGTGCTGGAGCAGCAGTTCTCGACGATCGCCGGCATCGACTCGATGACGTCGACCAGCGGCACGGGCAGCACGCAGATCACCCTGCAGTTCGCGCTTGAGCGCAACATCGACGCCGCGGCGCAGGACGTGCAGGCCGCCATCGCCGCGGTGCAGCGGCGGCTGCCGAACGACATGCCGGCGCCGCCGTCCTTCCGGAAGACAAACCCGGCCGACCAGCCCGTGCTGTACCTCGCCCTCGCCTCGCCGACGCTCCCCCTGTCGATCGTGGACGAGTACGCCGAGACGATGCTGGCACAGCGCATCTCGACCGTGGACGGCGTCTCGCAGGTCCAGGTGTACGGCGCCCAGAAGTACGCCCTGCGGGTGCGGCTCGACCCGCGCCTGCTGGCGAGCCGCGGCATCACGCTGGACGAGGTGCGGACGGCGCTGAGCGCCCACAACGTCAACCAGCCGACCGGCCTGCTCGACGGCTACCGCCAGTCGGTCCAGATCCTCGCGAGCGGGCAGCTGGCGAACGCGAGCGAGTTCAACAACATCGTCGTGGCCTACCGCAACGGCGCCCCGGTGCGCCTGGGCGAGCTGGCGCAGGTGATCGACAGCGTGCAGGACACGCGCGTGGCGAGCTGGTACGCCGAGCGCGACGCCGCCGGCCGGCTCGACCCGGCCCGCTCCATCGTGCTCGCCGTCCAGAAGCAGCCCGGCGTGAACACCGTCGAGGTCGTCGGCCGCGTGCGCGCGCTGCTCCCGATCTTCATGCAGCAGATGCCCGAGTCGGTGAAGCTGAGCGTGCTCCGCGACAACTCCGAGGCGGTGCGCGACTCGGTGCACGACGTGCAGTTCACGCTGATGCTCTCCATCTGCCTCGTGATCCTCGTGATCTTCGTGTTCCTGCGCTCGGTGTGGGCGACGGTGATCCCGAGCGTCGCGATCCCGATGGCGCTCCTGGGCACGTTCATCGTGATGTATTTCTGCGGGTACTCCCTCGACAATCTCTCGCTCCTGGCGCTGACGCTCTGCGTGGGCTTCGTGGTGGATGACGCGATTGTGATGCTCGAGAACATCGTCCGGCACATCGAGGCCGGCCTGCCGGTGCGCGAGGCCGCGTTCCAGGGTTCGAAGGAAATCGGCTTCACCATCCTCTCGATGACGCTGTCGCTCGTCGCGGTGTTCATCCCTCTCATGTTCATGGGCGGCATCCTCGGCCGCCTGCTGCACGAGTTCGCCGTGACGATCACGGCGGCGATCCTGGTTTCGGGCGTGGTGTCGCTGACGCTGACCCCGATGCTCTGCAGCCGCTTCCTGAAGCCGCACGGCCACGGCGCGCCGGCGGACGGCTCGGCGCACGGCAAGCTCTACGACTGGAGCGAGCGGGTGTTCGACCGGGTCCGCGGTTTCTACGAGCGGACCCTCAAGGTGAGCCTGCGTCACCGCGGCGTGGTCGTGGCGATCGCGCTCCTGATGGCGGTGCTGACCGGCGTGCTGGTCAAGGTGCTGCCGCAGGGCTTCATCCCGACCGACGACACCGGCATCGTGCTCGTGTTCACCGAGGCCGCGCAGGACATCTCGTTCGAGGAGATGGTCCGCCACCAGAAGGCGGCCGCGGAGATCGTGGCGCAGCAGCCCTACGTGGACGCCTTCATGTCCGGCATGGGCGGCGGCGGCGCGATCAATGCCACGCAGAACCAGGCCCGCATTTTCATGCGGCTGAAGCCGCAAGACCAGCGGCCCTCGATCAACGTGATCATGTCGGACCTGCGCCAGAAGCTGTCGGTGATCCCCGGCCTGCGCGCCTATCCGCAGGTCCCGCCGGCCATCCGCATCGGCGGCCAGCTGACCAAGGCCCTCTACCAGTTCACCCTCACCGGCAGCGACCTCACCGAGCTCTACGCCGCGGCCGACAGCCTCGAGAAGAAATTCCGCGCGCTGCCGCAGCTCACCGACGTCAACACCGACCTCCAGATCACGAGCCCGCAGCTCCGCGTCGACATCCAGCGCGACCGCGCGGCGACGCTCGGCGTGACGCCGCAGCAGATCGAGGAGGCCCTCTACAGCGCGTTTGGCACGCGGCAGGTGTCGACCATCTACACCCCGACGAACCAGTACTACGTCATCATGGAGGTCGCGCCGGAGTTCCAGCGCGAGGCCTCGGCGCTCTCGCTCATCTATCTCCGCACCCGCAGCGGGAAGCTGGTCTCCCTCGACAACGTCGCGACGCTCCGCCGCAACGTCGGCCCGCTGACCGTCGCGCACCTCGGCCAGCTGCCGGCCGTGACGATCTCGTTCAACCTCAAGCCCGACGTCTCGCTCGGCGAGGCGACCGCGGCGGTCGAGGAGCTTGCCCGGCGCGAGCTGCCGGCGACGATCAGCTACAGCTTCGTGGGCGCGGCCCAGGCGTTCGGCGCCTCGCTGCAGGGCATGGGGCTGCTGCTCCTTACCGCGGTGGTCGTGATCTACATCGTGCTCGGCATCCTGTACGAGGACTTCATCCACCCGCTGACCATTCTCTCCGGCCTGCCGGCGGCGAGCTTCGGCGCGCTGTTCACGCTGTGGGCGTTCCGCGAGGAGCTGAACATCATGGGCTACGTGGGCGTGATCCTCCTGATCGGCATCGTGAAGAAGAACGCGATCATGATGATCGACTTCGCGATCGCGAAGGAGCACGAGCAGGGCGAGTCGTTCGACGCCGAGAAGGCGATTGTCGAGGCCTGCCTCGTGCGCTTCCGGCCGATCATGATGACGACCTTTGCGGCGCTGGCCGGCGCGGTCCCGATCGCATTCGGCCTCGGGGCCGGCGCCACCTCCCGGCGGCCGCTCGGCCTGGCGGTGGTGGGCGGGCTGGTGGTCTCGCAGATGCTGACGCTCTATATCACCCCGGTGATCTACATCTACATGGACCGCTTCACCATGCGGCTGCGGCAGAAGCGCCGCGCGACGCAGGCGGCGGCGGCGTTGGGCGAGGCGGCGGGCGCCAAGTGAGCTGACAGCGCCCGCTCGACAGCGGGCCCGGCGGGCGTAGATTGGCGGCGCCCACCGGAAAAACTTGGCGAACCTTTCCGGCTGCCTGCAGTCTCAGCCCCCCTGACCTGACTACCGACCGACCATGAAGACCAAGCATCTCGTTACCCTGTCCGCCGCGGCCCTGCTCCTGCTGGCCGGCTGCGCCACCCAGCCGGCGGGACCGGCGCCGCAGGATTCCACCAAGTTCACCGTCGAGAACACGGAGAAATTCGTGCTGCTCGACAAGGCCAGCCAGGCCGGCATCACCTGCACCGGGCTGCAGGAGCGCACGCTGCCCGACGGGCGCATCGAGGTCGTCGCCAACATCAAGAACCGCGAGAGCCACCCGCTCCAGATCCAGGTCAACTGCGTGTTCAAGGACGACCAAGGCTTCTCGACCGGCGACGAGACCGCCTTCCAGACCGTCACGATTGGCCGCCGCGACACCGAGGCCGTGCGCTTCACCGCCGCCAACGACAAGGCGAAGAAATACACGCTGCGGGTGCGGGAGGCAAAGTAGCCTTTCGAAAATTCGAAGACGGAAATTCGAAATTCGAGTGTCGGAACTCGTAGATCGAGCGGAGATCACCTCGGACTCCAGCCGCGGACCGGTCGGGGCCTCGCAAGGTGGACCGATCGCCGCCTCGAATTTCGAATTCCCGCCTTCGAATTTCTCCCCACTAGTCTTTCTTCTTCGGCGGCTGCGCCGGGGTCGGCTCGAAGGTGATGTTCTTCGTCGCCTCGTCCATTTCCTTCTTGGCCGCGTCGATCACGGCCTTGTCGTCGGTGGATTCCTTCACGACGGGTTTGCCCGAGGAGAAATCGATCGTCTTGCCCTCCTGGATCGGCACCTCGGGGTGGGAGACGGCCGGGGCCGGCGCGGGCTTGGCCGCAACCGGTGGAGGCACGACGGGCGGTGCGGGCCGGGCGCGGTGGTTCCACCAGTAGCCCAGCAGCACGCCCAGGGCGACTGCGAGGAGGAACCAGAGATGCCGGCGGCGCATTGCTGCTTGTCGCGCATCGGCGAGCCCGGCTCAACGCGGAAAAATCCAGGGAGCCTCTGCTGTGGGTTCAGACGAACGCCGAACGTCGGACGCCGAACGCCCAACGCCGAAGTAGTCCGGGAATTGCGTTGGAGTTACTTCGACGTCCGGCGTTCGGCGTCCGACGTTCGGCGTTCGTCTGAACGAGCCGCCGCCTTGATTCGGATTGAAGAACCGGCCTGCGCTGGCTCCCTTGGGCGCGTGTCCCGACCGGCTTTCATCCGCGAATTGCGCCCGACCCTGATGCTGGCCCTCCCGATCATCGTCGGGCAGGTGAGCCAGATGCTGATGGGCCTGACCGACAGCGTGATGATCGGACGCACCGGCACGGTCCCGCTGGCGGCGTCGGCGTTCGGCGGCAACGTCTTCAGCGTCTTCTACGTGCTCGGCATCGGCCTGATGCTCCCCGTGTCGGTCCTTGTCTCGCGTGCCCGCGGCGCCAGCCGGCCCGAGGACTGCGGCGAATACCTGCGTCACGGGCTCGTGCTGGCCCTCGCGTTCGGGGCGGTGGAGACCCTGGTGCTGCTCGCGCTCGGCCTGAAGCTCGCTTGGTTCGACCAGCCGCCGGAGGTCCTCGCCATCGTCAACCCGTTCTACGGCCTGATCGGCGTGTCGATCACTCCCGTGCTGCTGTACCTCGCGATGCGCCAGTACGCCGAGGCGATGGGCCGGCCGTGGGTACCGATGTTCATCATGCTCGGGGGCGTCGGCCTCAACGCCTTCCTCAACTGGGTGCTGATCTACGGCCACCTCGGCGTGCCGGCGCTCGGCCTGACCGGCGCGGGCATCTCGACGCTGACCTCCCGCTCGCTCGGCACGCTGGTGCTGCTCGGCTGGGTCCACCTGGACCCGACGCTGCGCCGCGCGCTGCCGACCCGGTGGCTCGCACCGCTCGACGGCAGCCGGCTCCGCGAAATGCTCCACCTCGGGCTCCCGGCCTCCGGAATGCTGCTGTTCGAGAGCGGCGCGTTCGCCGGGGCCGCCATCATGATGGGCTGGCTGGGCGCCGTGCCCCTGGCCTCGCACCAGATCGCGATCTCCTGCGCCGCGACGACCTTCATGTTCCTCCTCGGTCTCTCCGCCGCCGCCGGCATGCGCGTCAGTGCGGCCGTCGGCGCCGGCGAGTCCGCCCGGCTCCGGCCCATCGGCTTCAGCGCCCTCGGTCTCGGTGTCCTGCTCGCCGGCACGTTCATGCTGCTCTACCTGGCCATGGGCCGTCGTGTCGCCGGGTGGTTCGTGACCGATCCGGCGGTGATCGCGCTCGCCACGCAGCTGCTCGTGGTGACGGCCCTGTTCCAGGTCTTTGACGGCGGCCAGGTCATCGGCGCGGCGATCCTGCGCGGACTGAGCGACGTGCGCGTGCCGGCGGTGATCACGTTCATCGCCTACTGGGTGATCGCGATCCCGGGCGGCTATCTGCTCGGCATCCGCGGTCCGTTCGGTGCGCTCGGCATCTGGTCGGCGCTGGCCGCCGGGCTCGCGTTTGCCGCGCTGTTCCTCGGCCTGCGGTTCGCCCGCCTGACCCGCCACGCCCACTAGGGTTGGACGGCGGGGTCAGACGGAGTGGTTCACCGCCAAGGACGCGAAGGACGCGAAGCCACCGATCGTGGCGGAATTACTCCGCCAGCAATTGGGCGACCCGGACCTTCACGTCGGCCAGCGACCGGCCGGCGATATGGACGACCTTCTGCCGCGAGGTGTCGCCGTGGGCGACGGTGACGGCGCGGCGCGGGAGCTCGAGGGCGTCCGCGAGGAACTCGCAGAGCTCGGCGTTGGCGCGGCCCTCGAGCGCGGGGGCGTGGACCTTGACCTTCAGGGCGTCACCCAGCCAGCCGACGATCGCGTTGCGGGGCGCGTTCGGGATCGCCTTGAGCGCGAGCCTGCACTCGGGCGCGGGCATGGTCAGGCGAGGGCGGCGGCGAGCGCGGCCAGGATGTCCTCGGCCGGCTCCGCGCCCACCGAGAGGCGAAGCAGGTCGGGATCGAGGCCGCTCGCGGCCAGCTCCGCGCGACCCGCGGCGGTGCCGACGAGGTCGTAGTGCGCGAGGTACATGAACGGGCAGATCAGAGTGTTCTCCATGCCGAAGCTTGGCCCCTTTGGCAGCACCAGGCGGTCGTAGAACCGGTCCAGCGGCCCGCGCAGCGTGAAGGTGACCATGGCTCCGACCGACGCGGGCGTCCGGGCGATCGCGAGATAGTTGGTCCGCGACTGCGGGTGCAGCGCCCAGAACACGTCGCGCACGCCGGGATGCTTCGACAGGAAATCGACGACGCGCGGCACGTTGGCCTGGATCCGGTCCAGCACCCGAGACGTGGCGGCAATCTCGACGGCAAGCCGGGCCAGGTCGCGGGCGTGCGGCGCCTCGATCTTGGGGGCAATGCCCGCGCGCAATTCCGCGGCGCCGGGCGCCGCCGGATTGACCACCGCCAGCCCGGCCGTGAGGTCGCCGGCGCTGCCGGTGTACTTCGTGAGGCTCGAGACCACCACGTCGGCGTGGCGCAGCACATCGACGCTGAACGCCGACGAGATCGAGGGATCGAGGATCACCCGTGCGCCGTGCCTCCGGGCGAGGGCGGCAATGCCGGCGACATCCGGGGTCTGGATCAGCGGATTCGTCGGCACCTCGGTCAAGATGCCCGCGACTCGCCCGGCGTGGCGCGAGAGGACGGCGTCGAGGGTTGCAAGGTCGAACACGTCGGCGACGTGGACGTAGTCCGCGGGAGTCGCGGTGAACTTCTGGAGCAGCGCGATGGTGTCGAGGTAGAGCCAGCCGAGCTGGACCCAGACGGTGCGGCCCTGGGCCGCCTGCTGCTCGGCGATCGCGCGGAAGGCGGCGTCGACCGCGTTCATGCCGCAATTGGCGACGAACAGGTCGCTGGCGCCGGCGCCCGGGAACAGGGGCTGCAGGTGGCGGCGGACCTCAGCGAGGGCGTCGCCGGCGAACAGTTCCTCGGCGGTGGCGGCGGACCGCAGGCCGCGCCGCACCAACTCGGCCTCGGCCGCGCGGGACGAGAGAAAGCCGCCGACATTCTGGAGAAACGTCTTGGCCCGCGACGCGAGGGTCGGATCGGCCGGGTGCGCGACGCCGGTCACGCCCGCGTCCTGCACCCGGATCACTTGCGCGGCACCCAGGTGCGCGGCAAGGCGGTCGGCCATCCGGGCCGACGACGTGAGCCACAGGGTCTGCCCGGCAAGCCCATGCCGCCGGACGAGCTCAGCCGCGAGTTCCTGGAGCAGCGGGTGGACGACGAAGCGGGGGTAGCCCGACGTGAGGTGCTTCGTGACGGCCGGGTCCTTTTCCTCGTAGCCGCGCACGTCGCGCATCGTGGGCAGGCTGCACGAGACGGCGTGCAGGCTGGCCGGGATGCGTTGACCGAGGGGCAGGGGCTGGAAGGCGGACATCGGGAAGCGGGGGGCCAGTCTCCCGCTCCCCGCCCGCGAGGCAACCGCAAGCTGCGTCATGCCGGCCCGGCGAATTGTGGCCCCTGGCACCGAAACGGATTGCCCGGCGGGCGGGGCGGGCTGCTAGCGTTCCGGCCATGAAACTCGTCTCGTGGAACGTGAACGGCATCCGCGCGGTGCTGCGAAAGGGTGCGATGGACTACTTCAACGCGGTGGGCGCGGACGTGATCTGCCTCCAGGAGACGAAGGCCCACCCGGGTGACGTGCAGCACGTGGCCTGGCCGAAGGGCTACACCGCCTACTGGAACAGCGCGGCGAAGAAAGGCTACAGCGGCACCGTGGTGTTCACCCGCGTCGCGCCGCTCAAGGTGACCAACGGCATCGGCGTCGCGGCCCACGACGACGAGGGTCGCGTGATCACCGCGGAGTACGCGGATTTCTATCTGGTGAACGTCTACCAGCCCAACTCCCAGCGGGGCCTGACCCGCCTCGAGTACCGCACCCAGGAGTGGGACGGAGCGTTCCTCGCCTACCTCCGCAAACTCGAGAAGCGCGGCAAGCCGGTGGTGTTCTGCGGCGACCTGAACGTCGCGCATCAGGAGATCGACCTAACCAACCCCAAGACCAACCGGCGCAACGCCGGCTTCACCGACGAGGAGCGGGGGAACTTCGCGAAGATCCTGTCCAAGGGCTTTGTCGACACCTTCCGCGTGTTCGAGCCGGGTCCGGGCCACTACACGTGGTGGAGCCAGATGATGAACTGCCGCGCCCGGAACATCGGGTGGCGCGTCGATTACTTCGTCGCCTCGGAAAAACTGCGCCCGGCGCTGAAACGCGCCTGGATCTCGCCCGAGGTCATGGGCAGCGACCACTGTCCCGTCGGTCTCGAACTGGCCTGACCCACCGGATTTTCTCCGTTACGTCCCGCACCGGATCGGCCAAGCTGCGGCCATGATCGAACTCAAGCCCCTCCTGCTGCAGGCGCCGCGGCTGTCGCTGGCCGTGGCGGAGAGCCTGACCTGCGGCCAGGTGCAGGCCCGGATCGGCGCGGTTTCCGGGGCGTCGGACTACTTCCTTGGCGGCGTCACGGCGTATTCGCTGGACGAGAAGGTCCGCCTGCTCGGCGTGAGCCGCGCGGCCGCCAAGCGCGTCGACTGCGTGTCGGCCCGCGTCGCGCGCGAGATGGCGCTCGGGGCGTGCCGCCTGTTCGGCAGCGATCTCGGACTGGCGACGACGGGCTATGCCGAGCCGTCGCCGGCGAAGGGCGTGACCGCGCCGTTCGCCTGGTGGGCGCTGGCGCACGTGCGGCGGGGTCGGACGGTGGAGTTGCGCAGCGGCCGGGTCGAATGCCCGGGCGCGGCCCGGGTCGAGACCCAGGCCATGGTCGCCGCCGCCGTGCTTACCGAGCTGCTCGAGTACCTGCGGCAGGTGCGGGTGTAGCTCCGGACGTAACCGCTGGTGGGTCCGGCAGTGCATCCTGCCGGATCTCGAATTTCGAATTCCAAGATTCGAAATTCGAGGTCTCTTCCCGCCTCACGTCAGCGTATTCTGCAGGAACTCGATGCTCTCGCCGTTGGGTCCCTCGCAGAAGAAGATTCGGACCGGCACCGGGCCGGCGTTGGTGGTGGGAATGGTGACGTCGCGCGGCTCGACGGTGATCTTGAACCCCGCGGCCCGGACCCGGGCGGCCGTGGCGTCGAGCTCCTTGGTGCGAAATGCGAAGTGGTAGATCGCGCCGTTGGTCGGACCGGAGTAGGCGAGATCCTCAAAGACCTCGATGTAGTTGCCGTCGCCGGTGTCGAGCATCACGGCCCGCTGCGGCGCCGCGCGCCACGCGATCTTCACGGTACATCCGAGCACTTCCTGATAGAGCCGCATGGTGGCGTCCCAATCGCGGGTCTTGACGCAGACGTGGTGGAAACCGGAGATCGCGCTCATGGAATCAGCGTCGCGTCGGACCGCGTCGAAGTAAATAAAAACGGGGCCCGCAGGCCCCGTGGGAAAACATCGCGATGAACCGCGCGCTCAGGGCGCGATCGACTGCACGTAATGCATGATCGGCTCGACCTCGGGCGGCGGGGTGACCCAGCTGCTGTAGAGGAGCTCGGGCATCGTGTACTGCGTGTTGTAGAGGATGTAGTTGACCTGGTCGTTCCGCTCGAGCCAGCCGGCCTTGACCGTGGCACCGGCGTAGAGGCCCTTGGCCTTGGTGTAGACGAGCACCGGCGCGGTGATCATCTCGCGGTTGTTCTTCTCGGCCTCGGCCGCCTTCGGGCCGGCCACCGCCTTGGCGTCGACGCCGACGTTGAAGCGCTGGTTGAAGAGGATGCGCGGGGTCTGGTCGTCGGTGATGACCATGACGGTCTCGACCGAGTTGGCGCCGACCTGGAGGCCGAAGCTCAGCTCGCCGGCCGAGACCAGCACGGGCAGGCTCCACTTGCCGTCGGCCCGCTTCACCATGATGACGCCATAGCCGTCCTTCACGCCGAGGAAGAACCCGGCCTTGAACTGGTTCACGATCACGATCGCGCGGGCGGTCTGCAGCACGTTCGCCGGGATGGCGGTCGCCGGGTTGCCCATGAACTCCTGCAGGATGGCCTCGCAGGTTTCGACGCGGGAGACGTACTCCGGACGGGACGCTTCACTGGGCGCCGCGCGGGCGATGACGAGCCCGGAGAGGGCAAAAAGGGACAGCAGGAGCAGTTTTTTCATGGCAGTGCGGAAATGCTGGGTATCAGACAGTCTATGCATGGTGGCGCGAACTTGGAAAGCGCGGAGTGTGTCCGGTTCCACCGGGGGCGGACCCCCCGCCGCCCGGCCCCGGCCTAGTCCAGCCCCCGGGCCGCCAGCTCGTCCTCATCCCAGCCAAGATAATGGCCGAGTTCGTGGAGGTAGGTGAGCCGGGTTTCCTCGCGGAACACCTCGACGTCGTCCTCCGCAAAGTCCCACAGGTTCTCGACGTAGAGCAGGATCTCCGGCGGCACCGGCTGGTCGTGCGCCAACTCGGTGCCATGGGGGCTGCCGGTGAAGAGGCCCAGGATGTCGGGCTCGAAGCCCTCCGCCAGGACGCTGGGGTGGGGTGCCGCCTCAAAGTGGACCGGCACGGCCTTGGCCAGCGGACGGATCTCCGGCGGCAGCTTCCGCTGGGTGGCGGCCACGACTTCGGCGGCGATCGCGGTGAGACGGGAGTGCTTCACGGTTTCACGGACCTTGGGACGAAATCCGGGCCGCGTAAATCGCAACCCGGAACGGAAAAAATGCGCGTAACCGGGCCCCACGGCCGGCGTCTTGGTGTTCGCTACCATGAAATCCAAAACGACGTTTGTATCCCTCCTCGCCTGCGGGTTGCTGGCCACGACCGCTCTGGTCCAGGCCGAGCCCCCCGCCGGAGGTCCCCCCGACGAACACGGTCCGCGCGTAGGGCGGATGCGCGAGCACCGCATGAAGATGCTCGAGGAAAAGCTCTCTCTCACGCCCGCCCAGAAGCAGCAGATCCAGGCCATCTGGGACCAGGCGGAACAGCAGGGCAAGGCCCTGCGCGCCGACGAGTCCGCGGCCCGTGAACAGCGCCGCGAGAAAATGGGTGCGATCATGAAGGACTCGCACGACAAGGTCCGCGCCGTCCTCACGGCCGACCAGCAGAAGATCTTTGATTCGCTCCCGCCGGAGCCCCGGGGTCGCCGGGGT
>DAOQKI010000116.1:0-12584 GCA_035334485.1 Opitutaceae bacterium | reverse complement strand
CGACGGCGAGGCGCCCGGGCGCGGAGGGAGCCGAGGTCGCCACGGAGGCGGCATCCTCGGCGCGGAGGAGGGCGGCGCCCGCGAGGGCGGCCGCGACGGTGAGCAGGCGGAACAAGGGGAACTTCATGTCGGGAGAAAGGTGGCGCCCGCCGGATCACGGCGGGCGCCGGGTTAAGGAGGACGTCGGCGGGGGCCGACGGTTTCAGTTGAACGGAATCGTGACGGAGATGCCGTACGCGCGACCCTGGACAAGCAGGGCGTGCAGGCCGGCATTGTAGCCCCACACGGTGTCGGAGAACGGCGGCTTCTCGTCCGTGATGTTGTCGACGCTGGCGAGGACCCGGAGACCCTTGCCGTAGCCGCGCCAGACGCCGTTGCGGAATTCGTAGCCGAGACGGACGTCGAGCTTGTTGACCGACTTGATCGGGTAGTAGAGCACCGCCGTGCTGTTGACGGTGTTGATGCTGCCCGCGCTGTTGCTGGAGAAGCCGTCGAGGTGCCAGAGGAACACCGAGGCGTTCCAGCTGCCGCCGGTCCAATAGAGCGCGCCGTTGTAGGTCCACTTCGGCGGGGACGCGGTGTCGTCCTCCAGGATCACCGCCGGCTGGCCGGGGGCGACCTTGCGGTAGGACTTCAGGTCGCGCATGGCCATGAAGCTGACGTGCCAGCGGCCGAGCTGCTCAAACGGGATACGGTAGTCGACGTTGAAGTCGGCGCTCTGGTTGTAGACCTGGCCGAAGTTGATGAACTGGCGGTTGACGCCGAGGATCTGGCCGGGCTGGCCGAGCGCGAGGTCCGAGGCGGTCGCATCGGCGCGGATCACGCGGCCGGGGAACAGCGCCTCGTTGTTCACGATCGTCTGGGCCGAGAGGAGCTGGTACACGTCCCGCTGGCGGGTCTCGTAGTAATTCGCCTGGAACGAGAAGTTCTTCAGGTACGCGGGCTCATAGACGATGCCGCCGAAGAGGTTGTTCGAGCGCTCCGGCTGCGGCGTTGGGTTCGAGCCGCTCGTGACGACCACGCCGGTGGTCGTGGCCGGCGTGCGGCGCGGGTCGGAGACCGAGCTGGTGGTCGACGACGGGGCGGTCAGGTACTCCGTCACGCCCGGCGCGCGGAAGCCTTCGCTCCAGCTGCCGCGGACGAGGATCTCCTTGAAGGGCGACCACGAGGCGCCGTACTTCGGCACCGTCTTGTCGAACGTGCCGACCTTCTCGTAGCGGCCCGCGAGCTGCAGGTCGAGGCGCTGGGCCAGCGGGATCGCGTTCGGCTTGCCGAAGACCGGCACGCTGAACTCGGTGAACACCGCGCGGGTGTCCTGGCCGCCGCCGACCGAACGGGGCGTGGCGACCGGGGTGACCGCGGAGGAATACGTGACCGACAGGCTGTCGACCGCGGCGCGGCTGATCGTGCCGCCAAAGGCCGCCTTCACCTCGCCGCCCGGGATGCTGAAGAGGTCGCCGTCGGCCTCGAAGTCATAGGCCGTGAGGTGCGACGCCGAGTCGATCGAGGGATAGACCGAGAGGGTCTCGAGGAGCTTCGCCTGCGACGGGGCGCCGGGGGCGCTGGCGTCGATGAACGGGTTGAAGCGCTGCGCCGGATCGGCCGCGGTCAGCAGCGGCGCCAGGCCCGGGCCATTGAAGTTGCGCGTGACCTGGAGCGCCGTCTGCAGGCCCCACGTCACCGCAAGGTCCCACTGCCAGGTCGCGAACGCCTTGCCGCGGAGGCCGGACGTGATCGCGTTGTCGATCGTGCGGACCTTCTGCGAGGTCGAACCCCACTCGGTGAGCACCATGCCGACCGTCACGTTCTGGTTGAACGGATTGTAGGCCGCCGGCAGCGACACCGCGGAACCGAATCCGCCGGTGATCGAGGTCGTGGGCTGCGAGTTGAAATTGCTGCGCGTGATGCTGGTGCGGTAGCTGGTGTAGCTCTCGAGGCGGTCGCTGAACTTGTAGTTCAACGTGGCGTTCGCGCCCTGCCGCTTGCTCTCCGGGATCAGGTCGAGGAACGACGCCGTGTTCATGCGGCGCTGGCCGGTCGCGTTGACCGTGGAGGAGTTCGGCGACGGGGTCGTGATCTGGACGAACTGCGCGATCGACGGGGTGGCGGTGGCGCCCACGGGCACGGCCACCACGCGGATGCCGGGGATGGCGTTGAACTGGCCGGAGACCGTGCCGCCCGACGCCTGGATGACCGCGGGGTAGCCCCAGTTAAGGCGGTAATCGATGCCGTACTTGACGGCGCCGGTGGACAGCAGGGTGCCGGCGGCGATGCCGGTGTGGTCCTGGTTCTTGGAGAACGAGCGGTCCGAGGCCTTCAGGTTCTGGCGGTCATAGTACTCGATGCTGACCGTGCCGCTGAGGGCGCCGTGGGCGAAGCCGGAGAAGAGCGAGATGTTGCGCTCGCGGCCGCCGCCGTGCTCGGTCGCCTTGTAGCCGGCGCTCAGCTCGGTGCCGACGTAGTTCTTCTTGAGGACAATGTTGATCACGCCGGCGACCGCATCGGCGCCGTAAATGGCGGAGGCACCGTCATTGGTGACCTCGATGTGGTCGATCATGCTCAGCGGGATCGTGTTCAGGTCGACGAAGCCCTGCCGGGTGTCGGTCGAGCGGTTGCCCGCGCCCGACTGCGGGACGCGGCGGCCGTCCACCAACACGAGCGTCGAGGCCGAGCCGAGGCCGCGGAGATTGACGCCGGACACGCCGGTCTGCGCCGGCGGGGAATCGGCGGCGCCGAGGACGAAGTTGAACGCCGGCGAGGAGGTCTCCGTGCGCTGGGCGAACTCCGGGTTGAGCTCGTTCGGGGCGCTGCCGCGGCCCGAGGCGATGCCGGAGTAGTTCTGGGGAATGCGATTGATGAAGTCGGCGAGCGTCATGGCGCCCGACTCGCGGATGTAGTCGTTGTTGTACGTGCTGACGGGCGAGGGCCCGGTGACGTCGGACTGGCGGATGCGCGAGCCCAGCACCGTGTATTCGGCCAGCTTGATGACGGCCGGCTCAACCTTGTCCGGGCGGCCGCCCTCCTGCGCCGCCCCCACCCCGTTTGGGCCTGCGGCCCTCTTGAGGCCGAGCGCCCCGGTCTTCTCGTCCTGCACGACCTGAAGGTCGGTCCCGGCCACCATGCGCTCCAGCGCCTCACGCGCGGTGAGGTCGCCGTTGACGGCGTTCGTCTTGAGCCCGGTCACCTGCGCGACCGGATAGACGATCTGCTCGCCCGACTGCGCGGAAAACTGCTTGAGGGTCGAGGCGGCATCGCCGGCCGGGACGTCGTAGGCCCGGCGGCCCGCATCGGCGGCCCAGGCGGCGAGGGTCAGGGTCAGGGACAGAACGGCGGCCGTAGCCAGCCGGGGGAGCGAATCAAGCCGGCGCGTGGGCCGGGCATGCAGTGGCAGGTTGGTCATGGATGGTCGAACCGGTGGTAGCTGGAAGGGGTGTAGGTACAACCTTGGTTCAAAGGAGCCAGACGAACCGCCCCGGGAATTCCGTTAGGGTTTTCACGGAAATATGACACGGGCCCCGGGCCCGGCCGCCCCCCGCTCAGCGCGTCTTGCGCAGGATGATCTCGGCGTCGCCGCGCGGCTCGGCCCGGACGTTGAACGTCGCCTCCAGGAGGCGCACGAAACCGTCGACATTGTCCGCCCGGAAATTGCCGCCGACGATCAGCGCCGCCGTGTCCTCGTCCTTCACCACCAGGTGGATGCGGTTGAAACGGTTAAACTCCGTGGCCACGTCACCCAGCGGCATGTCGACGAACTCCAGGCGCATGCTCTGCCACGAGAGGGCGCGCTCGATTTCCGCCGGCGTCATTTCCTCGATCACCGGGTTGTCGTACGCCTCCGGACCGGGGGCGGCGGCCGGGACGGGCACCCCCGCCGCCGGCGCCGGCACTTTCATGGCCTGGGGCGCGGGCGCGTCGGCATCCAGCCGCACCACCGTGCGCTGGCCGCCCACGAGGGTGATGTTGAGGGCCGGACGCAGCGGGATGAGCTTCATGATCCGCGGCTTGCCGGAGGCATCCAACTCGTTCTGGGTGACCTGCACCTTGCCCTCGGTCACGAGCACCGCGACCTCGTTCTTGGCGAGCGTGACGCTGAAGGCCGTGCCGACGGCGCGGACGGAGATCTTGCCGGTGTCGACGAAGAAGGGCCAGTTCGGGTTCTTCGCGACCGCGAAGTGCGCCTCGCCGGCGATCAGCCGGACGCGGCGCTCGGTCTTGCTGAAATTCACCTCGATCTTCGCCCCCTGATTGAGCTCCACGACCGAACCGTCGGCGAGGGTCTGCCGCTCAGGACCGGGGTGGATGATCGCTTCCCGGCGGGGGCCGGCGGCCGGGTGGGACACCGGGGCGGGAGCCAGCGCGTAGAAGGCGATTGCGATGGCTGCGGCGGCGGCTAGGGCGGACGACAGCCAGTACCAGCGGGCGCGGCGCGGCGGGGCGAGCAGGTCGGGATTCGGCACCGTGCTGTGCGCCGGCCGCCACTGCGAGAGCGCGTCAAGCGCCCCCCATGCCCTTTCCAGCCGGGTGATCGCCTGGCCGTGGCGCGGGTCCTGCCCCAGCCACTGCAGGTACTCGTCCTGCTCGGCCGGGGTCAGGGCGCGATCGCGCCGGGAGAGCCATTGGGCGGCGGTCGCATCGATGGTGTCGGTAGCGCCCGCCTTGGAATTGGCGTTCATGGGGTCAGGGTAGTCCGTGGCGGGCGAGAAATTCGGCGCAGCGGCGCATGCCGTTTCCAACCTGGGCCTCGACCGTGTGCTCGGAAATGCCGAGCTGCTGGGCGATCTCCTTCTGCGAAAGTCCGTAGATCTTCCGCAGGGTGAGCACCTGCCGGCAGCGGTCGGGAAGCTGTTGGATGGCCTTGGTCAAGATTTCGAGTTCCTGGTGACGGGCCGCGGCGTCGGCCGCCGACGGTCCTTCCGCATAGACGGATAGTTCGGCCATTTCCGCTACGGACTCAAAGGTGACTATTTTCCGGCGCCGCATTTCGTCGATCGCCAGGTTCTGGGCCGTGGAGAACAGGAAGGCCTTCGCCGACGCCACCGGCCCCGCCTCGTGCGCCCGCCACACCCGCGTCATCGCCTCCTGCACCACGTCGTCCACGTCGCTGAGCGCGGGAAACCGGCTGCGCAGCCACGAGCGCAGCATCGCCTCGTGCACCTGCACCTCCTCCGCAAACCAGCGGGCCTGTTCTGGGGACGGCGTGCTCACGACGGATTGGGACGGCCGCCTCCATCTGCCTCACTCGCCCGGGAGTCGAGGAGATTTTTCCCAAGCGGGAGGGATGGCACAGGAGGAAACGGAGAGAACGGAGGCGGGGGAGACCGTAATCCGCAGCAATCCGAGTCTGGGACCATTAGCGTGAATTAGCGGAAATTAGCGGTTTCCATCTCTCCGTTTCCTCCTGTGCAAATCGCGCCTCGATCACGGGTAGAGGTGCCTTGCTTCGATCCTGCGGCTGGGCCATGGGTAGTTCGGCCGGTCCCCCCTATCCCATGGAAGCGCTCCTTGTCCTGCTGCTCCTCTACCTCGCCCTGGCCCTGATCGTTCTGCCGATTTGGACCATCACCAAGATCCTCCAGCAGGATCGCGAATCGCGGGGCCTGCGCGCCGAGATCCTCGAGCTGCACGAGTCGATCCGGCGGCTGCGGACGACGTCGTCGGCCGCGCCCACCCCGCCGCCGTCCGCGCCAACCCCAGCCCCGGCGCCGATCGCGGTCGAGCCGACAGAGGCCGCACCTGCGGCCGTGCCACCGTTGCCGGTGGTGGCGGCGTCTGCCGCCGTTGCTCCCGCCGCGCTCGAGTCACCCGCACCCGCGCCTGAGCCGGCACCGGAACCGGTGTCCGCCCCGCCGCCGCTGGTTTCTCCTCCCGCCGTCCCACCGCCCGTCTACCAGCCGCCGGAGCCGAGCCGCCCGGTCATCAATTGGGAGCAGTTCATGGGCGCGAAGCTCTTCGCCTGGCTCGGTGGCCTCGCGCTGTTCCTCGGCGTCGCCTTTTTCGTCAAATACTCGTTCGAGCACGACCTCATCCCGCCCGAGGTCCGGGTCTCGCTCGGCTTCCTGCTCGGTCTCGGTCTGATCGTCGGCGGGTTGTGGATTCCCCGCGTCCGCTACGCGATCACGGCGCAGACTCTGGTGGGTTCGGGCGTGGTGTCGCTCTACGCGGTCACGTTCGCCTGCAACTCGATCTACCACTTCGCGTTCTTCGGGCCGGGGGCGACGTTCCTGCTGATGACGCTGGTGACCTCCACCGCCTTCGTCCTCGCGGTCCGGCTCGAGGCCCAGGCGGTCGCCCTGCTCGGCCTGCTCGGCGGTTTCCTCACGCCCGTGCTGCTGTCCACCGGCCAGGACAATCCCGTGGGCCTGTTCGGCTACGTCGCACTGCTCGACCTCGGCCTCGCCGCCGTCGCGCTCCACCGGCGCTGGCTTTACCTGGTGCCGCTCGCGGCGTTTGGCACGGTGGTCATGATTGTCGGCTGGGCGGACCATTTCCTGACGCCGGGCTCGGCGTCGGTCGCGATGGTGGTCTGCACGGGTTTCAGCGTGTTCTTCTACGCGCTCTGCGTGGTCGCCCGGCGGCTCGGGCAGTCGTCGGTTGAGCTGCTCGGCTCCGCGCTCGGGCTGACCGCCGTCGGCTTCGGCTTCGCGCTGCACTTCGTCCAGGAGCCCGCCGTCGCCGCCGGCGCAGGCCGGTTCCTCGGTTACCTCGCGGCCATCGACCTGGTCGTGCTCGCGCTGGTCTGGCTCGACGAACGCCTGAACCAGGCCCACGCGATCTCGGGCATCGTGGTCTTCGGGCTGCTGGCGTTCTGGATCAACGAAGCGCTCACCGACGCGCTGCTGCCGTGGGCACTCGGCGCGGCGCTGGGTTTTGCCGCGTTGCATGCGGTGTTCCCGATCGTGCTGCGGCAGCGCCGTCCGGAAATGACGACGGCTTGGTGGAGCCAGTTTTTCCCGCCGCTGAGCCTCCTGCTGATGCTGATCCCGCTGTTCCGGCTGGAGGCGCCGCCGCTGCTGGTGTGGCCCGCGGTGCTGCTCGTCGACCTCCTCGCGGTCGGCCTCGCGCTGGTCACCTACTCGATCATCGCCGTCGGCGTCGTGCTCGTGCTCACGCTCGTCGCCACGGCGGTCTGCCTGTTCCGGGTGTCGCCCGCGGTGGCGGTGGAATCCTCGCTGCTGCTCGTGATCGGCGCGTTCGCGGTGTTCTTCTTCGCCGCCGGGCTCTGGCTGGCGCGCCGGCTGGGCGACCAGCTTGAGGGCGGCTCGGGTTCGCCGCTGGACGGCGTGCTGGGTGGGCCGCGCGCGCAGCTGCCGGCCTTCGCCTCGATCCTGCCGTTCCTGCTGCTTATCCTGGTGTGCGAGCGGCTCGCGGTGCCCGACCCGACTCCGGTGTTTGGCCTGGGACTCCTGCTCGTGGTGCTGACGCTCGGCCTAACCGTCCTGCTGCGCCGCGGGGCCGCGGAGAACTCGACGGAGGGCGAGTGGCTGCCGGCCTGCGCGCTGGCGGGCATCGCCGCGGTGCAGTTTGCGTGGCACTCGCGACACTTCTCGGCCGAGGATGCCGCCGGGCCGCTGGGGTGGTACTGCGCGTTCTATGCCCTCTTCACGATCTACCCGTTTGTATTCCGGACGACGTTCGCCGGCCTGACCGGCCCGTGGGCGATCTCGGCGTTGGCCGGGTTGGCACAGTTCTGGTTGGTGTACCGCACGATCACGGTCGCCTGGCCCAGCGACCTGCCCGGCGTCATCCCCGCCCTCTTCACGGTGGCGCCGCTGACGAGTCTCGGGCTGATCCTGCGCCGGCCCACCGTCGACCCGGCGGCGCGGCTGAACCAGCTCGCGTGGTACGGCGGCGTGGCGCTCGCGTTCATCACGCTGGTTTTCCCGATCCAGTTCGAGCGCCAGTGGCTGACCGTCGCCTGGGCATTGGAGGGCGCGGCGCTGCTATGGCTCTTCCGTCGCGTGCCCCACCCGGGACTCCGGCTGGTGGGCGTCGCCCTGCTGGTCACCGCGTTCGTGCGGCTCGCGCTGAACCAGGCGATCTTCTCCTACCACGTGCGCGGCGAGGTCGCCGTGCTCAACTGGTACCTCTACGCCTACGGCCTGGCGATCGCCTCGCTGCTGGTCGGCGCCCGCCTCCTCTCCGGCGGCGACGAGGACACTCCCGATGTCGCGCTCGAGCGCGGGCTCGTCCTCGACCTCTATGTGCCGCCGGTCCTCAACGCGCTCGCGATCATCCTGGCCTTCATCCTCCTGAACCTCGAGGTCGCCGACTACTTCACCGCCCCTGGGGCCCGCGCGCTGGCGTTCCAGTTCACCGGCAATTTCGCCCGCGACATGACGTACACCATCGCGTGGGCGCTGTTCGCCCTGGGCCTGCTCGGCATCGGCATCTGGCGCGCGGCGCGTCCCGCCCGCTATGCCGCCATCGGCCTGCTCAGCGTGACCCTCCTGAAACTCTTCCTGCACGACCTCGCGCGGCTCGAGGCGCTCTACCGCATCGGCGCGCTGTTCGCCGTCGCGGTCATCGCGATCCTCGCCTCGTTCGCGTACCAGCGCTTTCTGCCCAGCAATGAACCGCCGCCTCCTCCCCCGTCCTGAGCGCGTCCTGATCCTCGCGGTCCTCGGCGCCGCCCTGTCCGCCGCCGCCCTCACGCCCACCGACTGGCCCCAGCGCCAGCCGCTGACCGTCACGACCCCGGGCCTCACCCGGGTGGTCCTGCCGGCGGCCACGTTCGACCTCGCGCAGCCAGGGCTGGGCGACCTGCGGCTCATCGATGCCGCGGGCCGCGAGGTGCCCTACCTGCTCGACACGCCGCCAGCGGTCGCGGTGTCAGCCGCCGACCGGCAACTGGCGCCGCGGTCCTTCCGCGCCACGCCCGGACCGGGCGGGACGGTGATCGAGATCGAGACCGGCACCGACGCGCCCCTCGAGGCGGTCGAGTTGGAATCCCCGACCGCGTTCTTCCTCAAGGCCGCCCACGTCGACGTCTCCGCCGACGGCTCCGAGTGGCGGTCCCTCGGCGCCGCCCTGCCGGTCTTCCGCCAGTTCGGCGCCGAGCAACTGGCGCTGGAGCTCGACGGCAAGCCGGCCGCCCGCGTGCGCGTGACCCTGGACAACTACCGCACGCCGCCGATCCAGTTCACCGGGGCCCGGCTGCGGCGCACGCCCCGGACGACGCCCGCACAGCCCGAGACGCCGCTGGGCGCCACGATCAGCCGGCGCGAGGAGTACGTGGGCGAGACCGTGCTCACCGTCACGCTCGAGGGTCGCAACGCGCCGCTCACGCGCCTCAGCCTGGACGCGGATGAGAAGCTATTCATGCGGGCCGTGACCGTGGCCGTGCGCGAATCCCGGGGCAGCACCAGCGAGGAGGTCACGGTCGCATCCGGGACTATCTATCGTGTGGCGCTCGACGGCGCACCGGTCCGGGCCGGCCTCGACCTGCCCCTCAGCCACACGCCGGCGGGCCGCGAGTTGCTGGTGCACATCCACAATGGCGACTCGCCGCCGCTCAAGGTGACGGGCCTGCGCGTGATGCACCGTCCCGTCAACCTGCTGTTCATCGCCCCGGCGGCCGGCACCTATCACCTGATCGCGGGCAATTCCCAGGCGACCCCGCCGCGCTACGATCTCTCGACCTTCGCCGGCGACCTGCGCACGGCGACCGCCACCGCGGCGGCAGTGCGCGATGCGGAACCGATGCCCGACTACCGTCCGGCCCCCGCGCTGCCCGAGGTATCGCTCAACGGCGCCCCTTTGGATGCGCAGGCCTGGCGCGACCGCCGGGCCGTGCACATCGACCGGCCCGGGGTGCAGGAACTGGAACTCGATCCCGCAGCCCTGGCGCGGGCACGTTGGGACTACGCCGACGTGCGCCTGCTCCGCGGCGCGAACCAGGTGCCCTATCTGCTCGAGCGGCCGAACCTCTCCCGCGCGCTCAACCTCGAGGCGGCCATGGTGCCGGATGCAAAGCACCCCAGCGTCAGCGTCTGGCGTCTCACGCTCCCGCAGGCCGGCCTGCCGGTGGACGGCCTCGTGCTCACGACCTCCGCTCCGCTCTTTCAACGCCAGTTCCGTATCTTCGAGCGGCTCCCGGGTCGCGACGGGCACGACTACGAGCGCCAGCTGGGCGGCGGCGAATGGAGCCGCACGCCCGAGCCGGGCCAGGCCCCGACCCGCCGCTTCCGTCTCGATGGTCGGCCCGAGTCCAGCCAGCTCTGGATCACGACCGACAACGGCGACAATCCAGCGATCGAGCTCGGCTCCGTGCAGCTCACGTATCCCGTGGTGCGACTCGTCTTCCAAGCCGCGGCGAGCGACGGCTACGTGCTCGCCGTGCACAATCCGGACGCCGTCGCGCCGCGCTATGACCTCAGCCTGGTGGCGACCCGACTGCTGGCGGCGACCCGGCAGCCGGCCCAGCTCACGAGCACGGACATCCCGGCGCCGGCGACGGAACGGCTGACCGCGATGCACCAACGCTACCTGTTCTGGGGCGTGCTGGCCCTGGTAGTGATCGCACTGCTCGCGATCGTCGCGAAGCTCCTGCCCAAGCCCCCGGCCGGCTGACGGCGGCGGAGATAGCGAGTAGCAGCGAGTTCATTGCGCCCGGGCAAGCAGCCTGGGCTCATCAGCACAGCGACCAGTCGACCGTCCTGTGATCTTCCCGGGCCTTGCCGGGTAACGCCCAGCCTCATCTCGTTGGGCCATGATCCACTCTCCTGCCAAGTCACCGCGACCCGCCGGCTTTGACCTTGTGGTAATACCGGGTGCGGTATTACCTGAGGCCATGAACGTCACGAGCAAGGGACAGGTCACCATCCCGCTGCGGATTCGGAATCGGTTCGGACTCAAGCCCGGAACTGCGGTGGAGTTCGTGGTCGAAAGGAACAAGGTGGTGATTCGTCCCAAACGCCGGAGCAAGAGCTCGCTCGACAGCTGGCTTGAGGAGGCCACGGGCTTCCTCCGGGGGTCGTCGACCGACGAGCGCATGAGGTTGACCCGGGGTGAAGTCGCATGAGCCGATTGCTCGATACAAATGTCCTGCTGGACATCCTGACGGCCGACCCGAAGTGGGGCGCGTGGTCGCGGCAACAATTCAAGGCGGCCCACAGCGAGGGTTTGCTGCCGGTTAATCCAGTGCTCTATGCCGAACTCGCAGCCCACTTCGACTCCGTCGAGGACCTCGACCACTTTTTGCGCCCGAGTCTATTCAAGCGTCTGCCCCTGCCGTACGAGGCCGGCTTCCGGGCTAGCCGGGCGTTTCTCGACTACCGCCGGGCAGGAGGCAGCCGCACCGCGCCACTGCCCGACTTCTACATCGGGGCGCACGCGGAACTGGCCGGCTTCACCTTGGTGACCCGGGATGTCGCCCGCTACCGGACCTACTTCCCCAAGGTGAAGCTGATCACGCCGGAGAATTGAACTGCCGCCGGCAGGTCACGCCAGCGTCTTCAACCCGAGCAGCGCCGTCTCGACCCGGTCGAACACCGGCAGACCCAACCCGCGGAAGGCGCCGCGGTACGACTCGTACTCGAGCCCGGCGTCGACCGCGATCGCGACGGGCTTGTGGTAACGGTCGCGCAGCGCCGCCACCGCCTGCGCAAACGGCACCGCTCCGGCCCGGTCGGTGTGCAGGCGTCGCGTGAAGGGCACGAGGCCGATCACCAGCACGCCCGCCTCCTGCAGCAAAATCTCCGCCGCGGCCAGGAAGGCCGACTCGCCCGCCATCGGGGTGAGGTCGAGGGGCGCCTGCGGCGTCACCAATCCCGTCAGACCTTCGCGCTCCAGCATCGTGGCGAGCGCCGTCCGTCCCGCCGCCGAAAGGCTCGCGCCTTCGAGACGTCCGCCGAACAGGTCACTGCCGTTCACGCTCTCGAAACCCGCGTTGGTCAGCAGCGCCACCGGGCCCGGGTGCGGCTGGGGCAGCGCCACCGCGCCGAGCCACTCCAGCGCGGCGTCGAAGGCCGCGACCGACGGCGCAAATTTCACGCCGATCCGCTCGAGCAGCGCGCGCTCCAGGTCGCAGTCGCCCGCCATCGCGCCCGTGTGCGTAGCCGCGGCCGCCTGTCCCGCCCGCGTGCTGCCGCCGCGCAACATGAGCAGCGGCACTCCGCGCTGACGCAGTTGCTCGGCCGCGTCCGCCGTCTCGACCAGATGACCCGGCCCGAAGCCCTCGACATACGTCGCCACCGCGCGACACGCCGGATCCTGCACCAGGGCGCGCAGGAAATCCGGGAGCGCGGCGTCGAGCTGGTTGCCGAGCGCCGCGCCGAATCCGAAGCGCAGCCAGGGCGCCCGCGAGCGTCGGCAGAGCAGGAATGCGCCGCTCTGGCTGAGCAGCGCCAAGCCACCGTCCGACGCGGCCGGCGGCTCGAGCTTCTCGGCAGGGATGAAGGACGTGTCCAGCTGCGCGCCCGGCACCCAGTGACCGAGGAAATTCGGCCCCAGCACCGCAGGCGTCCAGCGGCCCTCGGCCCGAGCCTGCGTCAGGAGATTTGCCAGCTCGGCCCCGAGTCCCTGCGTGTCCGCGCCATCGCCGATGCCCCCGGCCACCAGCGCCACGACCCGCGCGCCGCCGCCCT
>DAOQKI010000115.1:0-12707 GCA_035334485.1 Opitutaceae bacterium | reverse complement strand
CGAGGGCCGCGGCGCGTCCCGGCAGATCGAGGCAGACCGTGGCCGCGCCGGCCTCATCGAGGGCCCGCACGATCGGCGCGCCGAGATAGCCGGCGCCGCCGGTGACCCAGACCTTCTTGCCGGCGAGCGGGGCGGACGGTGGCATGGCGCGGCCGGGGAACGCGGCGGTCAGATGCAGCGCCCGCCGTCGACCTCGAGGCAGGTGCCGGTGACGAACGCGGAGGCCGGGTCGGCGAAGAACAGCGCGGCGTTGGCGACGTCGGCGGGCTGGCAGAGGCGGCCGAGCGGGATCGACGCGAGGAAGCGCGCGCGGTTCTCGGGCGTGTCGGGCGTGCCCATGAAGGTCGTGAGCAGCGGCGTGTCGGCGATCGCCGGCGCGATGGCGTTGGCGCGGATCTTGTCCGGGGCGAGCTCGACGGCGAACGACTTGGTGAGCAGGACGACGGCGCCCTTGGAGCCGTTGTACCACGAGAGGCCGGGCCGCGGCCGGACCGCCGCGGTGGAGGCGATGTTGATGAAGCTCCCGCCGCCCTGGTGCCGGAACACCGGCACGCAGTGCACCGCCGAGAGGTAGATGCTCTTCACGTTGACCTGGTAGAGCCGGTCGAACTGCGCCTCGCTGACCTGCAGCATGGGCTGGTTCGGGTGGCTGATCCCGGCGTTGTTCACCATCACGTCGAGGCGGCCGAACCGCTCGACCGCGGCCGCGACGATGCGGGCCATGTCGGCGGAGACGGCGACGTCGCCGGGGCAGCTGACGGCCTCGTGTCCGGCGGCGCGGAGCGCGGCGGCGACGCGCTCGCCGGCGGCGGCGTTGAAGTCGGCGACGACGATTCGGGCGCCCTCACGCGCGAAGCTGCCTGCGATGGCCTCGCCGAAGCCGGAACCGCCGCCGGTGACGACCGCCACCTGGCCTGCGAGTCGGGGTTGCATGGGAAACGCCTATTTGGCGGTGTAGCCGCCGTCGACGGGGAAATTGGCGCCCGTGACGTAGGTGGAAGCGTCGCTGAGCAGAAACACGACGGCGCCGCTGATCTCCGGGGCGTTCGCCATGCGGCCGAGCATCGTCATCTTGCCGTAGCGCTCGAGGAAGGCCGCGGCCTGGGGCTTGTCGGGATTGTAGATGCCGCCCGGGGACACGACGTTCACGCGGACGCCCTTGACGCCGTAGTACGACGCGAGCTGCCGGGTGAGGTTGATCATGCCGCCCTTGTGGAAGAAGTAGTCCGGCGGGGCGCCCATCGTCGTGCCCTCGTAGAGCCACGGGTTCATGCCGATCACGCCCATCTGCGAGGCGATGTTCACGATGCTGCCCGAGCCGCGGGCCGCCATCGCGTCGCCGAATGCGCGCACGGTGGCGAAGAAGCCCGTGGCGTTGGTCTCCATCGAGGAGCGCCACGCGGCGAGGTCGTCGTTGAACGACTTCATCGGGCGCGACACGGCGTTGAAGACGATGCCGTCGATGCGCCCGTGGCGGGCGAGGACGCGGTCACGGAGCGCGAGCAGGGACGGCTCGGAGCCGATGTCGACCTCGTCGACGTCGACCGAGCGGCCGGCGGCGCGCTCACTCGCGGCGAGGTCGGCGAGCGACGCCCGGTTGCGCGACGCGACGATCAGCGTGGCGCCGTGGCCGGCGAGGGCGGCGACGAGGGCGCGGCCGAGGTGGCCGGTGCCGCCGAACTGGACGACAACCTTGCCGGCGAGGGAAAACGACGGGACGTCAGGCATAGGGGGAGCGGGGACCGGGCTTGAGGTTCGTGGGCAGGGCGGCGATGTGGCCCTGGACCAGGTCGAGACGCTGGCGCACGTAGCTCGTGATGCCGATGACGTCGGCGCCGATGCCGATCAGCTGATGACCCTCGGCGACGAGTTCGGGGAACGGCGCGATCAGCCCGGCGGTCATGGCGAACTTGCCGTGTTGGCGGGCGGCGGCGGCGACGCGCTTGCGCGCGGCGACGACGACGGGCGCGTCGATCTGGCCGACCTGGCCGATGCGGTGGCTGAAGTCGCCGGGCCCGAACAGCAGGCCGTTGAACCCGGGCACGGCCGCAATCGCCTCGACCTGCTCGAGCGCCTCGGGCGACTCGATTTGGAGGATGACAAAGCGCTCGGTGTTGGAGTGCGTGAGGTACTCCGGGAGCGGCACGCCGCAGAACTGGCCGTCGACGTTGCCGCCATCGAGCGCGCGCTTGCCGACGGGGTGGAAGCGGACCCACTCGACGATCTGGCGGGCCTCGGCCGCGTTGGCGACGTGGGGCACGATGATGCCGGTGGCGCCGGCTTCGAACGGCCGGACGTAGTCGCTGTAGCTGCCGCGGCTGACGCGGACGATCGTGTCCATGTCGTAGATGCGCGCGGCGCGGATCTGGTTCTCGAGCCCGATCCAGTCGTTCGGCACGTGTTCGTTGCAGAGCCAGACGGCATCGGCGCCGGCGAGGCCGGCGGCCTCGATGACGCGGGGATCCGACAGGTTGATCTTGAGCACCGTCGGCAGTTGGCCGTCGCGGATCAGACGGAGGACGCGGCTGTTTCGGTTTTTCATGAAAGGACTTGGGCGGAGATTTCGGCGACGTCGACCCGGCGCGAGCCCTGCTCACGGCTGCGGATGCCGGCGATGATGACGCACATCATCTCGATGGTGTGGTCGAACGGGTAAGGGTCCTGGCCGCTGCGCACGAACTCGATGTAGCTGAGCAGCTGGTTGCGGAATGCCGTGTAGGTGTCGGCGAAGCGCAGCGTGGTCTGGCCCTTCGTGCCGCAGACCTGGCCGGTGCCGAACGACGGGCCGCCGTCATAGATGATGGGGAGGGTCACCTGCACCCCGCTGCGATGCAGGAGGTGGGCCACTTCGAGGCCCGGCTGCGTTTCGAGGCGCACGGAGAGGAATCCCGGCCCCAGCACGCGGAAGGCGGGTTCGAGGACGTGGATGCCGTAGCGATCCCAGGTCTTGATCGAGACGAACGACAGCCACCGCAGATCGCCGAGCGTGGGCAGGTTCCCGATCAGCGTGGCGAGCTCCGGCGCATACCGCATCCCGCTCGACGACAGGATCCGGCGGCCGGCGCGCTTCCAGGCGATGAAGGTCCGCAGGTCCTCAACGGTCGTGGCGAGCGGCTTGTCGACGAACACCGGCAGGCCGGCCTCGACGAAGGGGCGGGCCCGGCGCACGTGGTCGGTGCCGTCGTCGGTGGAGACCAGCACGGCGTCGACGTGGCCGATCACATCCTCGGGCCGGGCGACGACGTGTGGGATCAGCGACGCCTGCGCGACGTGCGGCGCCTCGGTCGGATTGTCGGTCCAGAGATGCGTCACCTGCACGCCGGGCACGCGTACCGACTCGTGCGGCTGGCCGCCGAGGTAGATGGGGATGCCGGCGTAGGGGCACGACGCCATGGCGGCGCGGTCGTAGCCGTTGATGATCGCGGACCACGAGTACGGGTGGCCGTTGCCGGGGATCATCCCGAGCATTGCGAGGCGGAGGGGACGGGCGGGATCAGCGGGCATGGACGGAGGCGCAGACCACGCGGGCGCCGGATTCGGCGGAGGCGAGGGCGGAAAGGTTGAAGCGAAGGGTGCTGACCGCCTCCTCGAGCGAGCAGAGGCGCGACGGCTGGCCCTCGACCTGGTCGAGAAATGCCTGGGCCTGGGTGACGAACGGCGTGTCGCGGTCGAGCGGGGGCATGTCGTGCCACGTCCAGCCCGACGCGCCCTTGGCGAACTCGCCCCAGCGGGCCCGGTGCAGCTCGATCTTCACGCTGCCGCCGGCGGCGTTGAACTGGAGGGTGGTTTCGTTGGGCGACTGGAACTGGTTGATCGAGAAGTTTGCGAGCGCGTCGCCGTGCCGCGTGGCGACGTGCACCGTGTCCTCGACCTCGACGTCCGGCAGCTCGAGATGCGCGCAGTCGCAGAGCACGCTCTCGGTCGGACCGAGCACGCTCTCGACCCAGTTGACCGTGTGGGTGAGCGCATCCTGGATCGCGCCGCCGCCCATCCGCCGGTCGCGGTAGTAGGTTTTGGCGTAGGCGGGACGGAAGAAATAGAACGGCTGGCCGGTGATGACCGTGGCCTGACGCATGCGGCCGAACGGTCCGCCGCGGAGGAAGGCGCGGGCCTCGGTCAGGATGGGGTAGGTGCGGAGGACGTAGGCGACGGCGACCTGGCGCCCGGCGCGATCACGGGCCCGGAGCAGGCCGTCGAGACCGTCGAGCGAGTGCGAGAGCGGCTTCTCGACCAGGACATGGCGCCCGGCCTCGAGGGCGGCGGTGGCCATGGGGACGTGGAGCGGGGCGGGGGTGCAGATCACCACCGCGTCGAACGGTTCGCGCACCGCCGCTTGCCAATCGGACCGGCCCTCGACACCGTACGTGGCCACCATCTTCTGCAGCAGCGCGGTATTCGACTCACAGGCCGTAACCACCGCGCGGCCGGTCTTCTGGAAACACCGCAAATGGCGTTCCCCGATGCTGCCGCAGCCGATGACGAGCACGGAATGTTTCGACATGGAAAAAGGGTAGGTAATACAGTCGCCGTCGTTACGCCAGATGGCGAAACCGCGTCACCGAGACGCGAAGTTGTAGGCTTGCAATTCTGTATACAAGTGCATTTCGTCGCTCTATGAAGAAAGTCAACTCTGATGTAGCCTACGAGTACATCCGGAAACGAATCCTTTCCGGGGAGTACGCGCCGGGCTTCGCCCTGTTGACGGAGAGTCTTTCGGCGGAGATCGGGGTGAGCCGCACCCCGGTGCGCGAGGCCCTGCACAAGCTGAAGGCCGACGGTCTGGTCAGCATCCGTCCCCGTCTGGGGGCGAGTGTCAAGACCATGGATATCAAGGAATTCAGGGAGATGTGTGACCTCCGGCTGGCGCTGGAGGGGCATGCGACGGGTCTGGCGGCGTTGAACCACAGCCAGGCCGACCTGCGCGAGATCAAGTTTGCGCTGGAGGCGATGCGGGGCCTGACGGAGCGCATCAACGGCGGGGCCGAGGAGCGGGCGCTGACAGACGAGCTGGTGCGGGAGGACGTGCATTTTCACATCGCGATCATTTCGGCGGCGCAGAACGACCTGATGAAGGGCGAGATCCTGCGGCTGCACCTCGTCAACCGGATCGTGTTCGGACCTACCAACTCGGCCGCCGGCGTGCCGCTGCAGCTGGCCACCAAGGAGGAGCGGGACGAGAACCGCCGCCGGGTGCTCGAGAGCCACGACGAGATTTACCAAGGGATCGCCCAGGGGAATTCCGAGGCGGCCAAGGGCGCGATGGAGCGTCACATCCAGGATATCATCGACAAGAGCCTCCGCATGATGGCGCAGTCGGGCGCGGGCCTGGTGGCGCGGGAGCTGACCGACGAGGAACTCGTATACAACGGTTGATTCGTTGGCGGTGGAGTCGGAACCGCGTTTTTTCCGGCCCCAGCCCTTTCGGCGGGTTCGTTCCTGACCGGAAATCCCACCTGGCGTCGGCAATTGGCCGGACCGAAAGGGGTGTTTTTGATTTGCTGTGAGGTTAGATACTGTATGGCAGCGCCTTAAGACAGCATCGAAGGCCATTACCGTGGCCCGGAGATAAAAACGTCTTCTTGTCGTAATTAAGGCATGCTGCTTGCTCAAATTAGTTGACTAGAGCACACACTCCCATACTTTTGTATGCATTGTTGCTCTAGTTACCATCTACCCATGAACCACACCAACCCTTCCGCTCCCCTCAAGCGGATGTTCATCGCGTGTGCGGCGCTCGCGGCCGCCACTGTGATTGCGCACGCCCAGTCCACCTCGTCCTCCTCGGACCCGGCCAAGCCGGACGAAAAGATCACCAAGCTGAACCCGTTCGTCGTCTCGTCCGACAACGACAAGGGCTATCGCACCGAGCAGACGCTGGTCGGCAGCCGTACGGCCAAGGATCTCGCCGAGATCCCGGGCAGCGTCTCGATCATCAACAAGGAGCAGATCGACGACCTCAACGCGGTTGAGGTGCACGAGGTCCTCCAGTTCGGCGTGGCCGGTGTCACGCAGAACCAGACCATCAACGACGACGTGAACATCCGCGGCTTCCGCACGACGTTCTCGCTGCGCGACGGCGTCACCAAGACGGGTTTCAAGCGGAACCCGATGTACGACGTCGAGCGCATCGAGGTGATCAAGGGCCCGGGCGCGATGCTCCTCGGCAACAACACCTTCCTCGGTGGCGGCGTGAACTTCGTTACCGTGAAGCCGTCGGAGAAGCCCTCCGGCGACGCCCAGATCACCGTCTCGAAGAACAACTACGTCCGCCTCGCGGCCAACGTCGGCGGGCCGCTCCATGAGGACAAGTCCTTCCGGGCCGCGTACCGGTTCACGCTCGGCACGCTCACGGCCGACAAGGACAAGGAGATCGAGAACGAGGACCAGCTCTTCCTCGGCGCCGGCCTCTCGCTGTTCTTCGGGCAGAACACCAGCCTGCTGGTCAACGGCTACTATTTCCGCGACAACGGCTATTTCTACTGGGAGGACTTCCTCGACTACACCACGACGCTCGGCACGACCACCGCGCCGATGCTGGCGAAACTGAACCAGTATTCGACCAAGGGCTTCTCGCCGGCCCGCAGCAAGAATGCGTTCTGGAAGAATCAGGACAGCTTCGTGGATGTCACCCTCCTCACCAAGTTCACCGAGAACGCCAACCTCCGCCTCTACTACTTCGGCGGCAATCTCGTGGACCGCCGCCGCATCGTCCGCGGCATCACGATCACCGCGGACAACCACACCCTGCTGCGCCAGGACATCCCGCTGGCGATCGACAACTACACGAACAACATTCAGGGCGACTTCGCGCACAAGTGGACGACCGACGCCTTCGTGCTGGACACCACCGTGGGCTTCGACGCCTCGTCGACCTTTCAGCGGCAGGACCAGTCGGTGAACTCGATGCCGTCGATCGACACGGCGGCAATCAATTTCCCCACGACGGATGACGCCTGGTTCGCCGCGCCGCACCCGGGCGCCGGCCAGCCCAACTCGTCGCAGTCCATCAGCCGGCCCCTCACGCTCTCCTACTACTTCCAGGAGAACCTGAGCTTCTTCAAGGACCGCCTGATTCTCGTCGGCGGCCTCCGCTGGTTCCTTCCGGGCGGCAACACGAAGAACAACATCACCGGCGTCGTCACGGACAGCCCCGACAAACAGTTCGACACGCACAAGTACGGCATCGTGGTCCGCCCGATCCCGGACATCTCCGCCTACTACACCGATAGCTCGAACGCGTTCCCGCAGGTCGGCTTCACCGACCGCTACCAGGGCAACGACGGCCTCGGCGCGCCGCTCAGCACCCAGGAGGGCAAGATGAAGGAGTACGGTCTCAAGGTGGACCACCACTTCTCGCCCGAGATCGCCGCGTACGGCACGTGGGCCCACTACGACATGCAGCTCACTCACGTCCGCACCTTCGGCGTGCTGCCCGAGGGCATTCCGGCTGGCTCGATCGGCATCGTCGAGTCGCAGGCCGACCTTGCGCAGGGCTGGGAGCTTGAGTTCGGCATGCGCTTCAATGACGCCGCCGGCACCTTCGACCTGATGGGCACCTACTGCGACGGCGATTCCCAGACCGCCGCCGACAAGACCCTGAAGGCCGTCGACTTCGTCCCGCGCAAGCAGAGCCTCATGGCCAAGTACACGTGGAAGAGCGGCCCGCTCGCGGGCTTCATGTTCGGCGCGACGTACTTCGACCAGACCACGAAGCGCAACGCGAACTTCTGGATCGACTTCCCCGCCACCTACAACGTGTTCGCGCGTTACGCGTGGGGTAAGCACTGGAGCGTGCAGCTGAACCTGAACAACGTCACCGACGAGCGCTACATCGTCGCCATCGCGGCGAACGGCCTCGTCCAGACGGAGCCCGGGTTCGAGGGCATGCTCTCGGCCAAGTACAAGTGGTAAGTTTTCCGGCAACGCCTCGCCGCCCCGGGCCCCGCGCCCGGGACGGCGAGGCGCTCCCGTTTTAGGAGGGTGCGCCGCGCCGCCGGATCCATCGCCGCGTTGCGTTTCCGCCCCGCTGTCCCAATCTCCCGGCAACCGTCCCGCTGCGCATGTCCCCGCTCCTGGCTGTCCGTTGGTTTTGCGGTCTCGCAGTCGCCGGGGGCCTCGCCCGGGCCGGCGCCGACGCGGTCATCCGCCACGGTCCCGCCGAGCTGCGCCGCGGCACGCTCGCCGACGCCGGGGCCGGCACCTATGTCTCGGCCCGCGGCTTCCAGACGATCCACCGCTGGGACCTGAACCGCGACGGCGAGATCGACCTCGTCTTCACGCAGGACCACAACGCCGACTACGCGCCCGACGCGATGATCTACTGGGGCGCCGAGGATGGCCCCGAGTCCCTGCAGCCCGAGCTGCCCGCCTTGCGCTCGCCGTACACGCTGCTCCGGCACGCCGAGCAGGCGCTGCACCGCGTCACGTGGCTGCCCAGCTTCGGCGGCGGCCGCTGCCGCATCGCTGACCTGAACCACGACGGCTTTCCCGACATCGTCTCGGGAAACATGATGCACAATTTCCGCCAGGACATGCCCGCCTACATCTACTGGGGCGGCCCCGGCGGCTACCGCGAGTCCGACCGCACGCAGCTCCCGGCGTACATCGCCAGCGGCATCGCGGTCGGCGACTTCAACGAGGACGGCCTGCCCGACATCGCGATCGCCAACCAGGGGTTCGAACGGGGTTTCGACGCCCGCTTCGGCGAGATGACCCACTTCCGCGAGTCTTACGTCTACTGGGGGCATCCCGCCGGCTTCGATCCGGTGCGCCGTCTCTCGCTCCCCACCGTCGCCGCGGCCGATGTCGCGGCCGGCGACTTCAACGGTGACGGCCATCTCGACCTCGCCTTCGTCAACAATCTCCACGCCGAGCAGAGCGTCTATGTCTACTGGGGCGATGGCACCGGCCGCTTCACGGAGTCCGCCCGCCAGGTGCTCGCCGTGGCGGTCGCGGCCGCCGGCGAACTGCACGCGGCGCTCGCGGCGGACCTCGACCGCGACGGCGTGGCCGATCTCGTGGTGGGAGGCGACCGGCGCGCGTACCTGTTCCGTGGCACCAAGGCCGGACTTGTCCCCGCGCCGCTGCCTGAGCTCCCGGCGGAAAACTGCCAGGCGCTCAAGGCGGCCGACCTCAACGGCGACGGTTGGACGGATCTGGTCGTGGCCAATGCCGGCACCGAGCCGGCGCAGCCAAAGTCCGTGATCTACTGGGGCGGCCCCGCGGGTTTCAGTCCCACGCACGCGACCGCGCTTGCCACGCACCATGCGATGGCGGTCGACGCCGCCGACCTGAACCGCGACGGCCATCCCGACCTCGTGTTTGGCAACGTCAGTCTCGACCACGACGAGCCGGCCCAGATTTTCTGGGGTAGTGCTGCGGGTTTTTCCGATCGCCGCCGCCGTGATCTGATGGCCTTCGGCGCCAACGGCGTGGCGCTCGCGGACCTCAACCGCGACGGCAACCTGGACGTAGTCCTGCTGAACCACCTCTCCAGCACTGGCGAGAACCACCTCCCGACGTCGATCTACTGGGGCAACCCGGAGCACGTCTATTCCGCGAACGACGCCACGCACCTGTTCCCGGGCGGCTACATGATGTACAGCGTGGCGGATCTCGACGATGACGGCTGGGCCGATCTCGTCGCGGTTTCGGGCGGTCGGGCCTGGGCCTGGTGGGGTGGACCTCAGGGCTTGGCCGCCGACCGACGGACCGAATTGCCCATTGCCGCGCTGCCCGGCGGCACCGCGGTGCTCGGCATAAACGTGGCGGACCTCGACCGCGACGGCTGGCTCGACGTGGTGGTCACCGGCCGCGACCCGCAGGGCTCCGGTCCCCACGCCATCATCGCCTACGGCGGCCCCGGCCGCTTCCAGGGCGCGCGCACCGAGACCTTTCCCTTGAAGGGCGGACCGGCGACAGTGGGCAGCAGCGCCGTGACGATTGCTGATCTCAACGGCGACGGGCAGCTCGACCTGATCTTCCCGCTGCAGGACATCGCGCTCGCGGAGATCCACTGGGGCGGGGCGCAGGGCTACGCCGCCGGCCGCGTCACCGTGCTCGAGACCAATGGCGGGACCCAGGGCGCCGTGGCGGACCTGGACGGCGATGGCCACCTCGACCTCGTTTTCACCAGCGGCGTGATGGGCAAACGGCGGCCGGACCAGCCCGTGGTCGGCGGCACCGGGGTCAAGGGCACGACCCGCAATAGCCGCGCCTTCATCTATTGGGGGAATGCGGCGTGGGACGGCGCCGAGCGCACGGAGGTCGAGTGCTATAACGCGCTCGACGTCACGATTGCCGACCTGAACCGCGACGGACACCTCGACCTCGCGTTCACGAGCTACATGTCCGACACGACCCGCGAGTTGCCCGCGCTCGTGTACTGGGGCGACGGCATCCGGGCGTTTTCCGAGCACCGCCGGACGCTGCTCGACGCCGCGTCGTCCTCAAGCGTGGACGCGCTCGACCTGAATCATGACGGCTGGCCCGACCTAGTGGTCACGAATCACCAGAAAAACTTCAGCCACACCAGCGGCTCGTTCATCTACTGGGGCGGCCCGGCGGGATTCGCCAACGAGCGCCGGTCCCTCGTGCCGAGCATCGGTGCGCACCTGGACGCGATGGTCGACGCCGGCAATATCCGCGACCGGAAGTTCGAGTGGTCGCTCGAGTCGGTGCCGGTGGAGGCGCCGGCCGGGCAGCGGTTTGACCGAATCCGCTGGCAGGCCGAGACCGCACTGGGCACCAGCGTGAAGTTTCAGGTCCGCACCGCCGCCACCGCCGCGGAACTGTCGCGGGCGCCCTGGTCCGGTCCGAGCGGCGCTGGCTCGGCCTACACGATCTCCGACACTGCACTGCTCGCCGTGCCGGCCGGCCACGCCTGGCTCCAGTACCGGGCCGTGCTCACGTCCCCCGACGGCGCCAACTCGGCCTGCCTCGAGGCCGTCGAATTCACGCTCGCTCCGCGTTGATGACATCCCTCGTCCCTTCCTGCTTATGAACACCTCGCTCCATCCTTTCCGTCACCCGCTTCTCGCGGCGTCCGTCGCCGGCCTGCTCGCCTTGTCCACCTCATCCCTTCCGGCCGCGGACGCGCCCGCGGCCCCGCCGCCGGTCCGCGCGCTCGGCGACGCGCTGCAGCTCGTGGTCGACCGCTCGATCATCGCCGGGTACGACGGCAAGGCGGCGCTGCGGCTCGGCACGCCGGTGGTGCGTGAAGCCATCATTCGGTCCGAGAAGCCGTGGGAGGGCACCGCGTTTTTCATCAGCTCGATGTACGAGCTCAACGGCGTGTACCACCTCCTGTACCGCGGCATGGACACGGCGTCCGGCCGCGAGGGCCCGGACACGCAGTATCTCTGCCTCGCGACGAGCAAAGACGGCATCACCTGGGAGAAACCCTCGCTCGGCCTCGTCGACTTCCGCGGCTCGAAGGACAACAACATCGTGGCCTACGAGAACGGCCACTCCTTCCCGGCCTGCTTCACGTTTCTCGACCCGCGGCCCGGCGTGCCGGCGAACGAGCGCGTGAAGGCGATCGACATGCGCGAGGGCGACCGTCGCGCCGGCGGGGCGGGGAAGGGTCTGCATGCCCAGTTGCTCGGCTCGGCCGACGGCCGCGTCTGGCACGAGCTGACGATCAAGGCCAACCTCGAGAGCGACTGGGTGAACGCGTTCGACGGCGGCAGCGTCGGCTGGTCGGAGGCCGAGCAGCAGTTCGTCGGTTATTTCCGGTGGTGGGACACCGAGGCCAAGACGCATCCGCGCACGCTGCCCGACTGGATGATCGTGCGACCCGGCGTGCGCACCTCGTTCCGCTCGGTGTCACGCGACCTGGTCACCTGGAGCCGGCCGGAGCCGATGACCTACGGCGACACGCCGCGCGAGCACTTCTATGAGACGTGCACCGTGCCGTACTTCCGCGCGCCGCAGCTCTACATCGTGCTCGCCAACCGCTTCAACCCGGGCCGCCGGGCGCTGACCCTCGAGGAGGAGCGCGCCCTCGACATCATGCGCCTGCCCGGGAACAAGACCACGCCGACCTACACGTTTGCGAGCGACGCCAACGATCTCGTGCTGCTCACGACCAAGCCCGGCAGCGCCGAGTTCGACCGTCCGTTCCTCGAGGCCTTCCTCCGGCCCGGTCCCGAGCTCGGCAACTGGGGCTCGCGCAGCAACTACGCGGCGCTCAGCGGCGGGATCATTCCGACCGGCCCGGCCGAGATCTCGTTCTATGTCTCGCGGCACCACCTGCAGAAGACGAACTACCTCCAGCGGATTTCGCTGCGCACGGACGGCTTCGCCTCAGTGAACGCCCCGTACGCCGGCGGGTCCTTCACGACCGTGCCCTTCACCTACAGCGGCGATCATCTCGTCCTGAACTTCTCGACCAGCGCCGCCGGCGAGGTCCGCGTCGAGCTGCAGGACGAGGCCGGCCAGCCGCTCCCGGGCTTCACGCTGGCCGACTGCGACGTGCTGATCGGCGACCGGATCGCGGGCGAGGTCAGCTGGCACGGCCAGAAGTCGCTCGCGCGGTACATCAAGAAGCCCGTGCGGTTGAAGTTCCAGCTGCTCGACGCCGACGTCTATTCGTTCCGCTTCCCGGGGCCGCCGGCCTCGTGATTGTATTCCAGCCCGACCGCGTCACCCTCTCACCATGATCCGCGTCTTCGCCAGTGCCGCCGGCTGCGTGGCGGCCACCGCCG
>DAOQKI010000114.1:0-13157 GCA_035334485.1 Opitutaceae bacterium | reverse complement strand
CGGGGGCCGGAGTGGCGGCGGCGGGCGCGGCGTCGGTCTTGCCCGGGGACTTGATCTCCTGCGCGTGGGACGCGGCCACGAGGCCGGCGGCGAGCAGGGAGCTGAGGAGGAACTTGAGTTTCATGCAGTGAAGGAGAGCGCTATATGGAAAGCAGCGAGGCCAGTTTGTGCCGTAAAGTTTTCGGGTGTGGCAGCCGCCCGAGGGAAATGCAAACAATTACTCCCCGCTTGAGTCGCCGGACGAATTGCGCTCTGATTGACCCCTTTCCCCATGAATCCCGACCAATTCTGGACCAGCATGGACGGACAAATCCTGTCCGTGAAGAGCAAGGATGACCTCTCGGTCTCGCTCACGCTCGCCTTCTGGCCCCGCAACCCCGCCGAATTCGACTTTCTCAAGAGCCGCCTCGACGAACTCCACTTCTCCGAGCGCAGCTCGCTCGCCCGCATCGGCATCGAGATGCTCATCCACGGCAAGCCGCGGGTCGAAGGCCACCAGATCCAGCTGTCCGCCGACGCGTTCGTCTACGACACCAACTTCCCCAATTACAGCTATTGGAAGAAGCTGCTGCGGCCCGGCTCGCCCATCGGCCGCCTGTTCTACGCCCCCACCGCCGCGAAGCTCTCGACCGCCGAGATCTGGGACGCCATCCAGCGCAACGACCTTAAGCTGCCGAACACCATCAGCATCGACTCGCGCGGCCGGGTGTTCCTCACCCCGCACCAGGTCAGCTACACGATCTCGCCCAAGCTCCAGCGGGTGAACTTCGAGCACATCGTCAGCGGCAACGCCGGCCGGTCGTTCCTCGACAAGGCCCAGATCCGCCACGACGCCTCCCCGCTCACCATCCCGCCCCGCTCCGGCATCCTCACCAGCTGCTCCATGTACCTGAAGGAGCACTTCGTCGTCCTCAACCAGGGCGAGGGCAACTTCGGCCTCCACACCAGCGCCATCCTCCTCGACCCGATCAAGACGTTCGGCACGAACGTCATGCTCGAGATCTACAACACCGGCGACCAGCCCGTCGTGAACCCGATGGTGTCCGTCGACGTGTTCCGCGCCCCACCCGCCTCCGATCCCGAGGTCAAGACCCTCACCAAGAAGCGGCAGCGCCTCTACTCCACCGCCGCCCAGCTCTACGGCTGCCTCGACACCCGGCCGCCCATGGAGACCGACCCCGCCAAGCCCAAGACCCAGATCATGGTCCGCGGCCAGAGCGGCACGATGGAGAACCGCGCCGTCTTCGTCCGCGCCAACGATGACCTCAAGAAGGTCCTCGGGCCCGACACCTGCCCGCTCGGCAGCCGCACCATGATCCAGGCCCTCGACAACGCGCCGGCCGACGCCGACACGCTGATCATGGACTACTTCCCGGACCTGCTCGAGCACATCGAGCTCCTCACCCGCATCGGCGACGTGAAGCTCAAGCGGATCATCTTCCGCAAGGCGTCCCGGACCCACGGCTACTTCCTGTCCAGCAACGCCCACGCCCGCCTCGACACGTTCAACGCGATCGGCGTCCAGGTCTACTGGTACGACGAGATCACGAAGGACATCTACTCCCACATCTACAAGAAGGACCACGGGTTCTTCGTGCGGGAGGAGAAGGCCCGTCGGTTCCAGGAGACGACCATCATCGCGTTCTACGGCTCGGCCGTCGGCATCGACGGCGACGACACCGCGCGCATCACGCGCCTCGTCGAGCAGCTCACCGGCTTCATCGGCCCCAACGTCGGCGTCCTCACCGGCGGCGGTGGCGGCGTCATGCGCCTCGCCACCGACCAGGCGCGCAACCGCGGCTCCATGACCGGCGCCTGCTTCCTCGAGCTCGAGGCCCAGCCGCCGGAGCTCGGCGTGGACTTCTTCAACACCTTCCAGGAAAGCTCGCGCCACTTCCGGCAAAAATGGTTCGAGGCGGCGGATTTCTGCATCTTCAACGTCGGCGGCGTCGGCACCCTCGAGGAGATCGGCATCGAGATGTGCAATCTCAAGCTCGGCATCCGCCCGCGCGTCCCGTATGTCTTCTTCAACGCCAAGTTCTGGGGCGACCTGCGCAAGCAGGTGAACGAGATGATCCGGACCAAGCGCGCCCCCGCGTGGATCGCCGACTACATCCTGTTCACCGACGATCCCGACGAGGTCGTCGCGTTCTACCGGAAGAAGCTGCAGGTGCTCTGAGCCACCGCGACGCAGCGCAGGAACCATCGTAGCTCGGAGATCGTAGCTCGGAGATCGGAAATACGCCGGGCCAACGCTCAACGCTCGACGTTCAACGCTCGACGCTCAACTGAAGGCGAGCGAGATGGCCACTTGAGCGTTAAACGTTGAACGTCGAACGTTGAGCGTTCCCCTCCCTCCGATTCCGACTCCCCTTCGGCGTCCGACGTTCGAAGTCCGATGTTCGGCGTTCGTCTTTGCCTTTTCAAAGTTCGCTCCTTGCCACGCCGCTCCGCTCTCCCCCAAATCGGCGGCGTGAGTTCCGCCCTTCCCTCGTCCGTGCTCGTGGTCGGCTCCGGCGGCCGCGAACACACCCTGGTCCGCTCCCTGCTGGCCTCACCCGCCCGGCCCCGCGTGCTCTGCGCCCCGGGCAACGCCGGCATCGCCGCCGATGCGACCTGTTTTCCCGTCGGCGGCAGTGACGTCGCCGGCCTCGTCGCCCTGGCCCAGCGCGAGCGCGTGGAGTTCGTCGTCGTCGGCCCCGAGCTGCCGCTTTCCCTCGGCCTCGCCAACCAGCTCCAGGCCGCCGGCATCCCCGTCTACGGCCCCACCGCCGACGGCGCCCGGCTCGAGGCCTCCAAGATTTTCACCAAGCAGCTCCTGCTGAAGCACCGCATCCCCACCGGCGGCGCGCAGTTCTTCCAGGAGGTCGAGCCCGCCCTCGCCTACGTGCGCCAGCGTCCGGTGCCGATCGTCGTGAAGGCCGACGGTCTCGCGGCCGGCAAGGGCGTGGTCGTCGCCACCACCCACGCGGAGGCCGAGGCTGCCGTGCGCGAGATGCTCACCGGCGACAAGTTCGGCGACGCCGGCCGCCAGCTCCTCATCGAGGACTGCCTGTTCGGCGAGGAAACCTCGATCCTCGTCGTCGTGTCTGGCCGCGATTACGTCATCCTGCCGACCTCGCAGGACCACAAGCGCGTCGGCGACGGCGACACCGGCCCGAACACCGGCGGCATGGGCACCTACTCGCCGGCCGAGGTCGTGACGCCCGCGCTGCTCGACCGCATCGACCGCGAGATCGTCCGCCCATCGGTCGACGCCATCGCCGCCGAGGGCATGAAGTTCTGCGGCACCCTCTTCATCGGCATCATGCTCACCGCCGACGGCCCGAAGGTGATCGAGTACAACACCCGCTTCGGCGATCCCGAGACGCAGGTGGTGCTGCCGCGGCTCGACACCGATCTCCTCGGCCTGCTCTGGGCCGCCGCCCGCGGCCAGCTCGCCGGCGTGAAGCTGGCGGTCAAGCCGGAGCACAGCCTCTGTGTCGTCGTCGCCGCCCGCGGATACCCCGACGCCTTCCCCAAGGGCGACGTGATCACGTTCCCCGCGCAGCTGCCGGAGGGCGTGACCGTCTACCACGCCGGCACCGCCCGCAATCCCGCCGGCCAGGTCGTCACCAACGGCGGCCGCGTGCTCGGCGTCACCGCCATGGCCCCCACGCTGGCCGCCGCCGCCCGCGCCGCCTATGCCGCCTGCGACGCGATCCAGTGCGCGAGCAAGTATTTCCGCCGCGACATCGGCGCCCGGCAGCTGAATCGCCGATGAGGCTCCTCATCGCCTTCCTCCTCGCCTGGGCCGCGCTCGCGGCCGCGCCCGAGCCCAAGGGTCCGCTCAGCCGCGACCTCGGCCAGGGCCTGCTCTACGTGCGCGCCCGCTCGCTCCCGGCGGACCTGCCGCTCGCGCCGACCAAGCCCGCCCCGCTCGTGCTCGACCTTCGCTTCGCCACCGGCGGCGAGGACGCCGCGACGGCGCTCCGCGACTGGATCGGGTTCCGCGCCACGACCCGGACGCCGGTGTTCGTGCTCGTGAACGGGGCGACGTCACGCGACGTGCTGGATTACCTCGAGCAGGCGCCGCCCCACGCCGGCCTGCTGACGATCGGTCTGGCCTCGTCGCGCTTCGTACCCGACATCGCGCTCACGACCGAGGCCGCCACTGACCGCGCGGCCTACGAGGCGCTGGACCACGGGGCGACCGTGGAAAGCCTGGTCACCGACCAGCCCGACAAGCCGCGCCACGACGAGGCCGAGGCCGTGCGCGAGCACGCCATTTCCCCGGAATCCGTCGACGACTCCGGCGCCGAGCTGACCGACACACCCGACCCCGCGGCGCCCCCGCCGCCCGCCCCTTTGATCGACTCCGTCCTCCAGCGCGCAATCCACCTCCACCGCGCCCTCCTGGCTCTGAAGAAGATCTAGGCACCTTTCGGCTTCGGCACTCAGAAGTCCGCCATCCGGCTCCCAACCTTCGACGCCCGACGTTCGGCGTCCGACGTTCGACGTTCGTCCGGCCCCCGCCCGCCGGACTGTCGTCCACTCCAGCTTTGCCTTTAACCCAAAACCGTGTCCGTTAGCGCGGTCGCCACCATGTCTGCCGCTTCCCCGCTCGTCCTGGTCGTCTGTACGGCCAACATTTGCCGCAGTCCGATGGGAGCCGGACTGCTCCAGCATGCGCTGGCCGTGCAGCCGGAGCCGCTGCGGTCGGTGCGCGTGATGTCCGCGGGCGTGGCCGCGCGGCACGGCGAGCGGGTGTCGGAGAACTCGGTCCTCGCCCTGCGGAAGGCGGGCATCGACATCACCGGCCATGTCAGCCGTCCGCTCTCCGATGCGCTGCTCGACGAGGCGCTGGCCGTGCTGTGCATGACCGAGTCGCACCGCGCGATGATCCAGCTCCAGGCAGCCCATCCGCCCAAGAATCTCTTCCTGTTCCGCGAGTTCATGCCGCAGCGCGGCGACAAGGAGATCGCCGATCCCTATGGCGGCTCGCTCAAGGCCTACGAGGCGGCGCGCGACGAGATGGTCGAGGCCATCCCGTCCCTCGTGGAATTCCTTAAGACACGGCTCGCCTCGGGCGGCGGCCGCTGAGCGAGGATTTCGGATTGCCGAACCGGCATTATCCCGGTCGGCTGCGGGGGCCAGTTTTCGCCCGCCGTCCGCCTCCGTCCCTCCCTCAACCCTTTCCGGTATGCTCAACGCCGCGCCTCTCAAGTCCCTCGATCCCGAAATCCACGCTGCGATCTCCGCCGAACTGGCCCGCCAGCACAGCCACATCGAGCTGATCGCGTCGGAAAACTTCACCTACCCCGCCGTCCTCGAGGCGCAGGGCAGCGTGCTCACGAACAAGTACGCGGAGGGTTACCCGGGCAAGCGCTGGTACGGTGGCTGCGAGCAGGTCGACAAGGTTGAGACGCTCGCGATCGAGCGCGCGAAGAAGCTCTTCGGGGCCGAGCACGCGAACGTCCAGCCGCACTCCGGCGCGCAGGCCAACACGGCCGTCTACGCCTCGGTCCTCCAGCCCGGTGACAAGGTCCTCGGCATGAACCTGAGCCACGGCGGCCACCTGACCCACGGCAATCCCGCCAATTTCTCCGGCAAACTCTACAATTTCTGCCAGTACGGCGTCCGCGAGGACAACGGCCGCATCGACTACGACGAGCTAGCCGCGGTCGCCCTGCGCGAGAAACCGAAGATGATCACGGTCGGCGCCAGCGCCTACTCGCGCACCATCGACTTCGCCCGGATGGGTGAGATCGCCCGCAGCGTCGGCGCCTACCTCTTCGCCGACATCGCGCACATCGCCGGTCTCGTCGCCTCGGGGGTCCATCCCTCGCCCGTTCCGCACGCCGACTTTGTCACGACCACGACGCACAAGACCCTCCGCGGCCCCCGCGGCGGCCTGATCCTCTGCCGCGCCGCGCACGCCAAGGCCATCGACTCCGCGGTCTTCCCCGGCACCCAGGGCGGTCCGCTCATGCACGTCATCGCCGCGAAGGCCGTGTGCTTCGGCGAGTGCCTCAAGCCCGAGTTCAAGACCTACTCGGCCCAGATCGTGAAGAACGCCCAGGCACTGGCCGCCGCGATGACGAAGCGCGGCTACAAGATCGTCTCGGGCGGCACCGACAATCACCTCATGCTCGTCGACCTCCGGCCCAAGCTCCCCGAACTCACCGCCAAGGTCGCGCAGGAGACGCTCGATCGCGCCAACATCACCTGCAACAAGAACACGGTGCCCTTCGAGACCCGCTCGCCCTTCCAGGCCTCCGGCATCCGCCTCGGCACCCCGGCCGTCACGACGCGCGGACTGGTTGAGTCCGAGATGGACGAGATCGCCGCCTGCATCGACGCCGTCCTCATCGCGATCGGTACGCCCGCCGAGGCGTCGACGATCACCTCCGTGAAGGAGCGCGTGCTGGCCCTCACCGCCCGTCACCCGCTGCCGTACCGGCTCTGAGCGAGGCACGAGGAACTGGGTGGGCTAACGTCAAATTCCCATCACCGCTTCCCATCCCGGAGCATTGGCGAACTCTGCGAGCCCCAAGGCGGCCGCAGGAATAGTCGCTGCGCCGAGATAGAAAACCAGTGCTTTCCACTCTTTATCGAGCGCGGCGCGAATCCCAAGTGCCAGTGACCCGAGCGATGTGGCAAAGAAAGCCATCACCGCGAAGAGCTGAAACACCGCAATCGAGGCAAGCAGTCCAATCGAGGCACCGCACATGCGGGCAATAGCGCCCGGCAAAGCGATAGCGATCGCTACGAGGCAGAGCACGAGAACCCATCGATACGCACTTTTCATTCTCCAACGGCCTTCATCATTGCTTCGGATTAGTGCCCCAGCCATCGAACTCGCAATCGCTGGCGTAGCCAACCTCGCACATATCCCGGGTCCAGCTTAGGATAATGTCATCCGTCATCTTCATCTTTTCGGTCCATCCGGTGATGACGCGCAGAGACTTGTCATGGGCAGCCGGCTCCCGCTGAACGGCGTAGCCTTTCGTCCGCAAAACCTCGGCCAACTCTGAAGCCTTTGTCTCAGTTTTCGTATAGAAAAAGAACTCCAGCTTCAGTTCGGTCTCATCGGTCACCCCGTACTTACGCAGCTGAGCCATCGTCACTGGCGCCATAGCGGTTTGCCTTGCGCAGTTCTTGATGAAGGCGCTTTCAGTGACGAAACGATCAGCCTTCTTTCCAAAGAGCCTGAGGAGGGATGAGAGCATCGGCAGTCTAGTCTGCGGAGCGGACCTACTTCATGACACCCACGTATAGGTCGCGCTGATTTGGTAGATGCGCCACGGCGTGACAAAATACCAGCCAATCCAACCGTAGCCATTATCTCCGCCGATGCTCCGGCCGCAGCTCACCCTGATGAACAACGGAGCCGGACAGGCGAGGAGATCAACCCTGGCGACTGGGCCACTCTCATAGACTGGTAGGTGCGGGATCGATGGCAGGCCCTTGCTCATTTCATGCTGTTGGCGGCGATACTCGCGCCAATCGGGAACGGCCTCATCGTGAATTTGGCGTTGCAGAGCGAGCGGCGCATACCACCAGGTGAGTCCCCAGAGACTCGAGTAGGCGGCTACTCCAATCAGGACTTTCCTTGCGAGTGGACGCATGTCTTCTCAGCCGAGGTTTGAGATCGATCACGAGGCGCCAAGAGCCGGATCGAACCTGACGACTGGTCAGGCGTTTCTACGGATCTCATCGGCTAGTTCCTTCTCGATTCTTGCCCGGATGATCGGCGCGGAGATCCCGTACGCAAAACTCTTCGCAACGCAGTAGGAGACGAAAAGCTCTCCCAGTGCAAAGCCGCACCTACTAATCATCGTGTCGGCAATTTCCCACGGTGGCATGACGAGAGCGAAGATCCCTAGCCCTCCGGCGAAAACCCCGCCGTAGATGCCAAGGAACCGTGGCGTGCCCCAAACGAGGCGGCGCCACTCGCTAATCCACCACTCTCTTGTTTCGTCCGACATGTGCTCGCGATGCGGCAGCATGTCGTTCGGAATATTGAATCCTCTCCCGGGCATAGTTTCTCGCCTAACAGTTGAGGTCTAGGAATCAGGGATCTTGTCCCGGTGTTGTCCGCGCAATCCGGTCGAGCGCTTTTCCTTCATCCTGAAACCAAACGCAAGAGCACCAGGCAGAGGCCCAAGATAGCCAGCATGGGAATCAATGCGAGGGCATGCTGGCGGCGGCAGATCATGCGTGTGGCAAGCCACAGTGAAACGCCCCAGCAGCCTGCTCCGCCAATCGACCACGCCACATGACCAGCCGCGAAGACTCTCCACAGTAGCATGGGCGTTGCGACTGCCGCTGCTGCCGCGCCGAGGATTTCTGGAAACAGGAGCTGCGCGCTGGATGAACGTCTGTCCGATTAGATATGCAGGCCCATCGTCTGCTCGAAACTATGGTCAACCACTCGACCTTCAAGGTCGAGTTGAAGTCCATCGGTCCCGGCTTATCCGCCACGAAACCATTGCCGCGCGGCCGGCTCCGTGCATCATCGGCGGGACCCCGCCCATGACCCGCGTCCCGACCTTTCCGCGGCTGCCCCGCTACCGCGTTGCCATCGCCCTGGTGGTGCTGGCCGGGGCCGTCGGCGCGGGGCTGGTGTTTCGCGACCAGCGCGCGGCCGAGCTGGCGCAGGCCCGCGCGAATTTCATCCGGCGCGCGGCGGTGCTCCACGCGCGGCTCACCGATCTCCTCGGGCGCTATGACGACGCGCTGGTGAGCCTGCGGGCCGCCATGATCGCCGGCGGCGGGGCGAACCGCGTCGAGTTCGACCACATCGCGGCCGGGCTGGCCGCGCGCAATCCCGGGGCCCAGGCGTTCGAGTGGGTGCCGATCGTGCCGGCCGCGGAACGCGCCACGGTCGAGGCGGCCCTCGCCCGCGACTACGGGCTGCCCCTCACGGTCATCGACCGCACCGCCGACGGCTCCTTCACGCGCGCCGCAGCCCAGCCGGACTACCTGCCGATCCGGTACGCCTATCCCGTGGCCGGCAACGAGCCCGTGCTAGGCTACAACCTGCGGTCCGGCCCCACCCTCGATGCCATCGAGCGCGCCCGCGCCTCCGGCCAGCTCGCGCTCAGCCGGCAGATCGTGCTCGCGCAGGACCGCGGGCACCGCCGCGGCGTGGTCATGGTGCTCCCCGTGTACCGTCCCGGACCGCAGGGCGACGTGCTCGCGGGCTACGTCCAGGGCGTTTTCCGCCTGCACGACATGCTCGAGGCGATGCGGACCCGCACCTGGGGACCCGGCAGCATCCTCGACGTGCTCTTCCTCGACGACTCCGAGCCCGACGCCGCGTACCGCACCATGTACTACCGGCCCTTCGAGGACACCGCGCCGCGCACGCCCGTGCCCAGCCCCGACGAATTCCGGCAGGGGATGTCGTACGAGATGCCGCTGCCGTTCGGCGGACGGGAGTGGCGGATCCTCTACCGTCCGTACCCGGGCTGGGTCAGCGAGCAACTCGGGTCCGCGCCGTGGTTCCCGACGATCAGCGTGCTGGTCGTGGCCGCGCTCGTGGCCGGCTTCGTGGAGGTGCTCGGCCGCCGCGCCAAGCACATCGCCCGCGAGGTCGCGGAACGCACCATGGAATTGTCCGAGAGCCGCCGGCAGCTGAGCAACCTGCTTCACTCCCTACCGGGCATGGCCTACCGCTGCGAGTACGAGCAGGAACTGCGCGTGCTCTATATCAGCGTCGGCGTCCAGGCGATCACCGGCTATCCCCCGGAGGACTTCACCCTGGGTCGCGTGCATTTCCGCGACCTCGTCCACCCCGGCGACGTCGCCCGCGTGCGCGCGGCCACCCTCGCCTGCCTGCGCGAGGGCACGGAGCTGGAGGTCGAGTACCGGCTCCGGGCGCGCGACGGCACCGAGCGCTGGCTGCTCTCCCGGGCCCGCTGCGTCCAGATCGACGACGGCCGCCCGCGGTTCATCGAGGGTCTCGCGGTCGACATCACCCCCGGCAAGCGCGCCGAGGCCGAGAAGCTGCGCCTCGAGCGGCGCATGCTCGAGAGCCAGAAGCTCGAGAGCCTGGGCCTGCTCGCCGGCGGCGTCGCCCACGACTTCAACAACATCCTCACCGGCATCCTCGGCAACGCGGGCCTCGCCCGCATGAAGATTCCGGCCGACTCGCCCCTCCTCGCCAACGTCCGCCGGATCGAGACCGGCGCCGCCCGCGCCGCCGAGCTCTGCCAGCAGATGCTGTCCTACTCCGGCCGCGGCAGCCTCGTCGTCGAGCCCGTCGACGTCAGCCACCTCGTGCAGGACACGCTCCCGCTCCTGCACGTCACGATCACCGGCCGAGCCCGCCTCCAGCTCGAGCTCAGCCCCGAGCCGGCCGTCGCGGTCGCCGACGCCACGCAGATCCGGCAGATCGTGATGAACCTCGTCCTCAACGCCGCCGACGCCGTCGGCGACCAGGGCGGCGAGATCGTCGTGCGGACAGGACGGCGGCCGTTCGACCGCGCGTTCCTCGCCGCGGCGGCCGACGGCGCCGAGCTTCCCGCCGGCGACTACGTCTTCATCGCGGTCACCGACAACGGCTGCGGCATGACCCCCGAGACCCTCGCACGGATCTTCGACCCGTTCTTCACGACCAAGTTCGCCGGCCGCGGCCTCGGGCTCGCGGCGGTGCGGGGCATCGTGCGCGGCCACCAGGGCGCCATCCACGTCGCGTCGCGCGCGCGGGAAGGCTCCACCTTCACGCTGCTGCTGCCACCCAGCGCCCAAGCGTCGGCCCAGGCGGCCGCCGCACCGGTCGAGGAGCGCCACTACCACGGCACCGTCCTCGTGATTGACGACGAGGAGGCCGTGCGCGAGGCGGCGTCGGACCTGCTGCAGACCTTCGGGTTCACGACGGTCACGGTCTCCAACGGGGCGCAGGGCCTCGCGGAGTTCGCGCGGCGGCCCGCGGAGTTCAAGTTCGTGCTGCTGGACCTGACGATGCCCGAGCTCAGCGGCGAGGAGACGCTCACCGCGTTACGCTCGCTGCAGCCCGGCGTGCGGGTGCTCCTCGTGAGCGGCTACAGCGACAGCGCGCGCATCGCCCAGCTGGCCCGGGCCGGCGTCGTGCAGTTCCTCCAAAAGCCGTTCACGCGGGACGACCTGGCGCGCCGGCTGTCCGCCCTCCTCGGCTGACCGACGGCGGAAAGAAATTTCAGCGCCGCGCCGCGAAACCAGCGCGGAAACGGCGGAACATCCCTTTGGGCCTTGGCGTCTGGGAATGAAGCGCATTTCCTCCGGTTTCAGCCGTGCCCTCCACCCTGACCCACCCCCCGTCCGCCCGCTCCGGGCGCTGGGCCGCGCTCGGCCTGGTGGGGCTGGCCCTCGGGTTCCTGGTGGCCGGCTGCTTCTCGTTCCGCCGCGAGCCGCCGCGTCCCGGGCGCACCACGCTGGCGTCGCCCACCGTGACCCTGAACGCGCTCATGGTGTCGAACTACCTCGTGGTCGAGGCCAAGTGGGACAAACACGGGCCGTATCACTTCCTGATCGATACCGGCGCGTCCGTGACGCTCGTCTCGCCGGAGCTCGCCAAACGCTATGGCGGCCGCGACCCGTTCCCGGCCGACGTCCCGCTGGTGCGGGTGAAGTCGTCCGAGGGTGACACCGCCCTGCTCACCACCACGCTGCTGCCCCGGCTCCAGTTGGAGGGAGCGCGCTTCGAGGACGTGCAGGCGCTCGTGTACGACCTTGCGCCGCTGTCGGCGCACCTCGGGGTGAAGATCGACGGCATCCTCGGCTTTCCGCTGTTCCGGGAGACCCTCCTGACGCTCGACTACGCGCACACCCGCGTCGAGCTGCGCCGGCTGTCGGTCGCCGCCCCGGCGGGGGCGACGATCGCCTTCAACAACGACCGCCGGACCCCGATCATCTCGCTGCGGCTCGGCGACCAGACCTTCGCCGCGCTGGTCGATTCCGGCAGCGACGCCGACCTCAGCCTCAACCCGGTCGGCCTGCGCGCCGTCTTCACCGTCGTGCCCCGCCCCGGCGGTATGGTCGGCACCCTCACGAGTGACCGCGAGCAGCTGATCGGCCGCCTCGACGGCTCGCTCATGATCGGCAGCCACGCGCTGCTGCACCCCGTGGCCGACCTTACGGACGAGCTCTCGTCGATCGGCGGCGGCATCCTTCGCAACTTCACGGTCACGTTCGACCAGGAGCATGGGCAGGTCACGTTCGCCCGCGAGCGCACCGACCCGATCCCGCCCGAGGCGCGCCGGAGCGCCGGGCTGAGCTTCACCAAGACGCCGGCCTACTGGCGGGTCGCGAATGTCGTCCATTCCTCCCCCGCCGCCGGCGCCGGCATCCAGCCCGGCGACCTCGTCACCCGCATCAACGGCGAGCCCGTCGCCAAATGGGACATCCGCCGCTACGAGCTGCTGGTCGCAACGGCGACGGCGATCGAGTTCACCTTCCTGCAGGGCTCACAGGAGACGACGCAGCGGATCCCGGTGTTCGACCTGGTGCCGCTGTAGCGGGGGCCTGCGGCCGGTTGAAAGGGGGCAGTTGAAAGCTGAAAGACCCGGGGCCGGACGCGACGGCCCCGGATCCCAAGGGCGAATGGCTCAGGCTTCGGCGCGACGCAGGCGGTACGCGGCGGCGCCGTCGTGGCCGGTGTCCCACGGCAGGCTGACCACGCTGGCATCGAGCTTGAACGCCGACCCACCGCGGCCGGACAGGAATGACCGGACCACGTGCTCGTTTTCCTCGGCATCGATGCTGCACGTTGAATAGACGAGGCGCCCGCCCGGCGCGACCAGCCGCGCGGCGGAATGGAGCATCGAGAGCTGCTGCCGGGCGTGCTTGTCGATGTCGCGGGGATCGAGGCGCCACTTCACATCCACCCGGTGACGCATCACGCCGGTGTTGGAACAGGGCACGTCGATCAGCACTGCTGGATAGGAATCCGGGAGGCGATGCTCCCGGAGCGCCTCGCCGGCCTGCTTCAGCAGGTCTCCCTGCACCAGGGCCACCTCGACGCCCTGCGCACGGGCGAGGTTTTCCTTCAGGCGGCTGATGCGCGGACCGGGCAGGTCCATCGCCACCAGACGACCGGACTTCATGGCGTCGGCGATGAGCAGGCTCTTGCCGCCCGGCGCGGCACAGGCGTCGAGCACGGACTCTCCCGGCTGGGGGGCGAGCAGTTCCAC
>DAOQKI010000113.1:0-13255 GCA_035334485.1 Opitutaceae bacterium | reverse complement strand
GGGCGACGGGACGACGCTGACCGGTGCCGGCACCTTCCTGCACAACGGCGGCACCCTTGTCATCACGAGCAATCTCACCGCGTCGAACTTGGTCTTCAACGGCGGCTCCGTGGGCGGCTCGCCGATCCTGCACGGTTTGGGTTACCTCTGGAATTCAGGCGACTGGAGTACGGGCAGTCGCACCACGACCACCATCGCTTCCGACGGCGTGCTCACGATCGCCACCAGCAGCGACCACAACTTCAATTACCGCGACGTCATCAACAATGGCATCGTGAACTGGCAGGACGGCTACCTTCGCTCCGGCTACAATTCCGCCTTCACCAATTCCCCGGGCGCCATCTTCAACGACTCGGCCAGCAGTCACGTCGACAACCCGTACGGCGGCGGCTACTATTTCGCGTTCCAGAACGACGGCACGTACAACAAGACCGCGACCGGCACGACCCACTTCGACACGCCGTTCTACAACACCGGGACCGCTGACATCCAGAGTGGGACCTTCAGTTTGAACGGCGGCGGTTCCTCCAATTCGACGGCCGTGTTCAACACGTCGTCGGGTGCGTCCGTCGTCTTCACCAACAGCTACACCCTGGGCGACGGGACGACGCTGACCGGTGCCGGCACCTTCCTGCACAACGGCGGCACCTTGGTCATCACGAGCAATGTCACCGCGTCGAACTTGGTCTTCAACGGTGGTACCGTGGGCGGTTCGCCGATCCTGCACGGCACCGGCTACCTCTGGAACTCAGGCGACTGGAGCTCCGGCACCAGCACCACTGGCACGATCGCTTCCGACGGCGTGCTCACGATCGCCACCAGCAACGACCACAGCTTCAATTACCGGAACCTCGTCAACAACGGCGTCGTGAACTGGCAGGGCGGCTACCTCCGCTCGGGCTACAATGCCACGTTCACCAACAGCTCAACCGGCACCTTCAATGACACCGCCGACTCCCACCTCGATAACCCGTTTGGCGGCGGCTATTCGTTCACGTTCATCAACGATGGCCTCTACGTGAAGAGCGGCGCCGGCACGACTTACCTCGACACGTATCTCAACAACAACGGCACGGTCAACGTGCAGGCCGGTGTGCTGGCCGTGAACGGCGGCGGCACCAACAGCGCCGCGGGAGTCTTCAACACCAACATCAGCGCCACCACGTCCTTCAACAGCAGCTATACGCTCGCCGACGGCTCGGAACTGCTCGGCAGCGGCGTCTACCAGTTCACGAACGGCACCCTTTCCATCACCGGCCACCTCTTCGCCGACAACCTGACCTTCGTCGGCGGCACTTTGGGTGGCTCGCAAACCCTGCATGGAGCGGAGTACGACTGGCAGGGCTCCGATTGGAGCTCGGGCGGCTCGACCACCACCACGATCGCCAGCGACGGCGTGCTCTATGTCACGACCTCCAACGACCACAATTTCAACTACCGCAACCTCACCAATCACGGCGTGATTAACTGGCAGGGCGGCGCCCTCCGGTCCGGTTACAATGCGACGTTCACCAACGCGGCCGACGGCGTGATCAACGACACCGCGAACTCCCACATCGAGAATCCGTTCGGCGGCGGCTACACGTTCACCTTCGTCAACAACGGGACTTACCTCAAGTCCGGCGGCGGCACGACCAACATCGACACCTATTTCACCAACACCGGCACCGTGATCGTCGACACCGGCACGCTCGCCGTCAACGGGTCGTTCACGAACAGCGGCGGCTCGATCCTCGTCTACAACTCCGCCATCTTTGCCGCCGCGTCGAACTTCAGCGTCTCCGGCGTCCTCGGCGGCAACGGCACCGTGGCCTCGCCGATGGTAACGGCCGGAGGCGTGGTCTCGCCGGGAAACTCGCCCGGCACGCTCACCATCACGGGCAATCTCACGCTGCTCGGCACGGCGCAGACCTTCTTCGAGATCGGCGGCACGGGACAGGGCACCAGCTATGACTTCATGCCGGTCTCGGGGAACGCGACGCTCGCCGGCACGCTGAACCTGACGATGTACGGCGGCTTCGAGTCCACCATCCTCAACTCCGACACGTTCACCATCGTCTCGGCGTCGAGCCTCACGGGCGTGTTCAGCAACGCCGCGAACGGCTCGATGCTTCTCACCACCGACGGTTACGGCTACTTCCAGGTGAACTACACCGGCACCGCGGTCACGCTCACCAACTTCACCGCGGTGCCCGAGCCCAGCACGCTGGCGCTCACCAGCCTCGGCGCTGCGGTCCTGGCAGCCAGCCTGCGGCGCCGCCAGCGCCGCTTCACCAGATCTTCGGCCTGACCGCCGACGAGGTCCGCGCCCAGTCCTCCGCCATCGTCTTGGCGATCGACGCGTGGCGCAGCAACTCGAGCGCCGGCCCGTCTGATGGCGCCTCGCGGAGCACCTGCTCCGCAATCTCAAGCGCCTCAGCCGGACGTCCCGCCCCGATCAACGCCTCGCCCAGCGCCACGGTGTTGTCGCGGTCGCGCGGCCGCAGCTCGCGCAGCGCCGTCCGCGCAAACACCGCGTTTTCCGGCCATTCCTGCTCCACCGCCGCGTCGGCCATCCGCCGCAGGGGCGCCGCAAAGGTCGGGTCGACCGCCAGCACGCGCTCGTAGGCGAGCAGGCGCTGCACGGCAGTGCCCGGCGGCCGCAGCATCAGGCGAAGCATCGCCACCCGGGCCCGGATGATCCGCCCAAGCGACCGCCGTCCCGCCCACCCCGCACACCGGGCCGCATGCTGCAGCCGCCGCGCCTCGACGCAGCCCGGCACCTCGCGGAGGAGCTCACCGGTCACCTCGAGCGCATAGTCGTGCTGCGCCGACGCCACCGCCGCCTGCGCCTTCGCCACCAGCGTCTGCTGACGCGGGCTGAGGGACTCGATTTCTATTCCGGGCATGCGCCGAGGGAGTTCGATGGGAGAAAGACGTCAATGACCAATCGGTTTATGTCATTGTTTAACAATGACTACGACTGCCCGTTTTCACCCCTCCCTGGACACCCCAGCCAATTCCGTGCCGCTCGAGGCGCAACTTCTGCGTCCCACGCCCACTCGGCTCGTGGGGTTCACCACGAAGAACACCAAGGACACGAAGACTCCTTCCGCGAATGCGCTTCGTGCCCTTGGTGTCCTTCGTGGCAAGAAACCCCCAACGCCAAAGCACCGAGCCGCGTTGAAGCCCTAGAGAACGCGGAGCTCGGCTCGCACGGCGGCGTCGAGCCGGTTGAGTCCGGCCCGGACGACGTCGTCGCTCGGCCCTTCGATCAGCAGGCGCAGCTTGGCCTCCGTGCCGGAGTACCGGACGAGCACCCGGCCGCGGTCGCCCAGTTCCGCCTCCAGCGCCTGGATCGTCGCCCGCAGGCCCGGCAATGTTTCGAGCGGCTTCTTCTCCGCGACCTTCAGCGCCGCCGTGAGCTGCGGGAACTTCCGGAGGCGTTGGCGCAGCTGCGAAAGCGTCTGTCCGGTGGCGAGCATGACCTCGATGATCTTCAGGGCCGCCACGAGTCCGTCGCCCGTCGGCGAGATGTCCGAGCAGATGATGTGTCCGCTGGATTCGCCGCCGAGGTTGGCGCGCTCGCGCAGCATGCCTTCGATCACGTAGCGATCGCCCACCGAGGTGCGGGTGACGCGCCCGCCCGCCGCCCGAATGGCGGCATCGACGCCGAGATTACTCTGCACGGTGGTGACCAGGATCCGGTTCGCGAGGGTGCCGCGTTCCAGCGCATGGGTCGCGAGAATCGTGAGGACTTCGTCGCCGTCCAGCACCTGGCCGAGTTCATCGCACACAACGCAGCGGTCGCCGTCGCCATCGTGCGCCACGCCCAGCCGCGCCCCGCGGGCCCGGGTCTCCGCGGCCAGCTTGGCCGGATGCTCGCTACCGACGCCTTCGTTGATGTTTCGTCCGTCCGGCTGGTCGCCGATCGCCACCACGTCCGCGCCCAGCGCCCGCAGCACGGCCGGGCTGGTCGCGGCGGTCGCGCCGTTGGCCGTATCGAGCACGATGCGCCAGCCCCGCAGCGCCTGCGCCGGGAGCAACCGCTGCGCCGCTGCAACGTAGTCGCCGCGCGCGTCGCTGACGGCGAGCGGCGAAGCCGCGACGTCCACGGTCTCGGGCAGCAACTGCTCGATCCGCGCTTCCTCGTCGTCGGTGAGCTTGAGCCCGCCGGGACCGAAAAACTTGATGCCGTTGTCGTCGGCCGGATTGTGCGAGGCGGTGATCACCACGCCGAGCGGTGCCTGATGCGCCCGGACCGCCAGCGCCACCGCGGGAGTCGGGACAATGCCCAGCGACACCGGCTCAAGTCCGCCGGCGCGGAGGCCGCGGGCCACGGCCGCCTCGAGGGCCGCGCCGGATCCGCGCGTGTCGCGGCCGATCAGCACGCGTCCACCCCGCCCGACCGCCCGCGCTGCGGCAAAGCCAAGGCGCGCGGCAAAAGTCTCGTTGATCAGCGGACCACCGTAGGGTCCCCGGACGCCATCGGTGCCAAAGTACTTTCGGTTCATTTCCCGTAGAATTCCCGCGTCGCGGCGATTTTCCGTGCCACCGCGCCCCCGAGGAGCAGTTCGCGGGCAGGCTCGATGCCATCCCGGACCGAGGCGGCCTTGCCGGTCAGCCAGAGCCCGGCCGCGGCATTGAAGACAATCGTGTTGGTGAGTCCCGCCGGGGCGCGTCCGGCGAGCACGGCGTCGGTCAGCGCGAGATTGGCCGCCAGGTCGCCGCCGACGAGGTCGGAGAAGGGAGCCGGCGGAAAGCCGAACTGCGCCGGGAGCCATTCCTCATTGAGCGTCTTGACGCGCCCGACGCCCCGCACGTGGTTCGGCGTCGCCACCGTCAGTTCGTCGATGCCCCGCTCCGCCGAGATCACGCCGTGCACGACGAGGCCGGCGCCCACCCCCAGGGCGTTCAGCGCGAGCGCCATCTTCTCCACCATGCCGGCGGTGGCCACGCCGAGCAGCGTGTGCGCGGGACGGCCCGGATTGATCAGCGGGCCGAGGAAATTGAACACCGTGCGCTGGCCGCGGGCGGCGAGCGCCTTCCGGGTCGGGCCGATGGCCCTGAACGCCGGGTGCCAGGCCGGGGCAAAGAAGAACGCGTAGCCCAGCTCCGTGAGCGCGCGCCGAACCTGCTCGGGCGTGGCCTCGAGGTTGACGCCGAGGCCCGCCAGCAGGTCGGCACTGCCGCAGCGGGACGTCACGCCGCGGTTGCCGTGTTTCATCACGGTCACACCGCCGCTGGCCAGCACGAGTGTGACCAGACTCGAGATGTTGAAGCCTCCGGCGTGGTCGCCGCCCGTGCCGACGACGTCGATCGCATGGCCGGCCCAGGCCTCGACCCGGGGATCGATCGCCCGGGCCCGGAAGGCCGCGGCCAGCGCGGCAATCTCCGCCGCCGTCTCGCCCTTCTGGGCCAGCGCGACAAGAAAAGCCTCCTTGTCGGCGTCGGCGACCGCCGGCGAAGCGAGGTCGTCCGCCGCGGACGTCATCTCCTCGGCCGTGAGTTCACGGCGGGCCTGCAGCGTGGGAGTCAGCGTGGAGAGGACGGACATGGCGGCGGGGCGAGCGTTGCCGCACGAGAGCGCGCGGCAAATAAAATTGCGTAGCTCCGTGGCTTATGGGAGCAAAAGCAAATGCGGCGATTTCTGATCCTGCTTCTTGCGTCCTGCGCCCTGCTCGCGCCGCTCCCGGCCGCCGAGTCCGCCGCCCGGCCCGTGGCTGAGCTCCGGACTCGCGACGCGGTCCTGCTCGGCGTGATTGAGGGCATCACCGAGTACCTTCCCATCTCCTCGACCGGCCACCTCATCATCGCGTCGCGTTTCCTGGGCCTCGAATCCGAGCAACCGCTGACCGATCCGGCCGGGCATCCCCTCTGGTACCGGAAGCCGTCGCCGCGCCACCCTGCCGGCATCCCGCTCACGCTGAAGCTCGCGGCCGACACCTACTCCATCGTGATCCAGTTCGGTGCGATCGCCGCCGTCGCCCTCCTCTACTGGCGGCAAATCTGGTCGATGATCAACGGGCTCCTGGGCCGCGATCCGGCCGGGCTCCACCTGGTCCGCAACCTCCTGCTGGCCTTTGTGCCGGCCGCGGTGTTCGGGCTTTTGGCGCACGATTGGATCGACGCCCACCTGTTCTCAATCGGCGCGGTGCTGGTCGCCCAAGTCGGCGGCGCCTTCCTGATCCTGTGGGCCGAGGCCTACCGCCGGAAGCACCCGCCAACCGAGACCGCCGGCGACAGCCTGAATCCGCGGAAGGCGCTCAATATCGGACTGCTGCAATGCGTGGCGATGTGGCCGGGCACCAGCCGATCCATGATGACCATTGTCGGCGGCTACCTGGCCGGCCTCGAGGCCCGTAAGGCCGCCGAGTTCAGTTTCCTGCTCGGCTTCGTGACCCTCACCGCCGCCACCGGCTACAAGAGCCTGCAAAGTGGTGCCGCCATGATCCAGGTCTTCGGCTGGCCGCACGTGCTGCTGGGCTGCGTGGTCGCCACCGTTTGCGCGGCACTGGCCGTGCGGTTTCTGGTGACCTGGCTGACCCGTCACGGCATGGGCGTGTTCGCCTATTACCGACTGGCCTTGGCGGCAGTTCTGGCGGCCGTGACTTGGCTGTAGGTAGGGCGAGGTCCAAGGAAACGCACCCGCAACGCAAGTCCTTGAACCTCAGATCGACCCCAAAAGCGGCGGCGGAAGCCCGAAGATTGAACGTCGGCGGCAAAACCTGAGTCATTCTGCGTGCAAAGGTGCTGCGATTATGGCGCTTGACGCACCGGAACCCCGCTCTTTACTCCGACCCTTTCACTCAAAATTCGCGGTGTTTTAACCGGCACTGCCAGCATCCAAATCCCTCACTCCCATGGCCAATCCGAAACGCAAACAGTCCAAACGCCGCAGCGCCAACCGCCGCGCCGCCAACGCCTTCAAGGCCCCTGAATTCGCCAAGGATCCGACCGATGGCAGCGCGTTCCGCCCGCACCGGGTGAACCCGAAGAACGGCATGTACCGCGGTCGTCAGGTCCTCAACGTCGAGGTCTGATCCCCGGTTGTCCGTTCCCGCCATCCTCGCGATGGGCACTTCTTCCGGCGAAAACGGCCGCATCGCAGTTGACGCGATGGGGGGCGACATGGGCCCCGCCGAGGTCGTCGAAGCCGTCAAGCTGGCTCTGCGCCAGTATCCCGCGCTTAATCCGGTCACTCTCGTCGGTGACGAGGCTGTGCTCCGCCCGCTCGTGCACGACGCGGGCCTCAGCCGCCGCCAGCACCTGAGCATCCATCACGCGTCCGAGGTCGTCACGATGGACGACAAGCCGCTGATGGCCCTGAAGCGGAAAAAGGATTCGTCGATGGTTCGCGCCATCGAACTCGTCAAGGAGGGCCAGGCCAGCGTCGTCGTCAGCTGCGGCAACACCGGCGCCCTGATGGCCTGCGGCACCCTTCGCCTCCGGACCATGGAAGGCGTCGCCCGTCCCGGCCTCGCGGCCGTCGTGCCCCGGGAAAACGGCCACTTTGTCCTGATCGACGCCGGCGCCAATCCCGAGGCCCGTCCCGAGCACCTCGTCCACAACGCCGTCCTCGGCAGCCATTACTGCCGCGTCATGCTGGGCATCCCGTCGCCGCGCGTCGGGCTCATGACCATCGGCACGGAAGACGGCAAGGGCAACGCGCTCATCACGGAGACGAACGACCTGCTCCGTCACACCAGCGACATCATCAATTACTCGGGCCCGATCGAGGGCTTCCAGGTCTTCGCGGACCATGTCGACGTGGTCGTGTGCGACGGTTTCGTGGGCAACATCATGCTGAAGAGCTGGGAGTCGCTGGTGCGCTTCTTCTCGAGCATGCTGCGCGAGGAGCTCCAGGCCAACCCGATGCGCGCGACCGGCGCCCTGCTGGCCAAGTCAGCCTTCAGCGCGCTGAAGGAGCGCATCAATCCCGAGCGCTACGGCGGCGCCCCCCTGCTCGGGCTCAAGGGCAACATCCTCAAGGCGCACGGTTCCTCGAACCGCCACGCCATCAAGAGCGCCATCCACGCCGCCAGCCAGATCATCAAGGCCGACATGAACCACCGCATCGAGGCCGACATCGCCCGCGTGAACGAGCGCATCAGCGCGCCGGGCGCCGCCTGAAGCCCCACCCGACCCTCTCAATGGCCACCGCTTCCACCATCATCCTCGGCACCGGCTCGTTCGCGCCGGAGCGGATCCTCACCAACGCCGACCTCGCGAAGATGGTCGACACCTCGGACGAGTGGATCCGGAGCCGCAGCGGCATCCGCGAGCGCCATATCGCCGGCCCCGGCGAGGCCACCTCCGACTTGGCGGTCGCCGCCGCCCGCCGCGCCCTCGCCGACGCGAAGCTCCAGCCGTCGGACATCGATCTCCTCGTCGTCGCCACGGTCACGCCGGACCAGCCCCTGCCCGCCGTGTCCTGCGCCATCCAGCACAAGCTGGGCTTGCCGACCCACGCGGCCTGCTTCGACCTCAACGCGGCCTGCTCCGGCTTCGTGTACGCCCTCGACACCGCCAGCGCCATGCTGGCGTCGGGCCGGTACCGTCACGCGCTCGTCATCGGCGCCGAAAAGCTCTCCTCCGTCACCAACTGGAAGGACCGCACCACCTGCGTGCTGTTCGGCGACGGCGCCGGCGCGGTGGTCCTTGGCATCAGCCACGAGCCGGGCGTGGGCCTGCTGGGCACCAAGCTGGGCGCCTATGGCGACAGCACCGACCTGCTCTGCATCCCGCGCGGCGGCAGCACGAACCCGGCGACGGCCGAGTCAATCGCCGCGGGCGACCATTTCATCCAGATGAAGGGCAAGGAAGTCTTCAAGATCGCGGTCCGCGCGATGGAGGAGGCGGCCCGGGATATCTTGGAACAACAGGGCCTGCATGCGGATCAGATTGCCCTTGTGATCCCCCACCAGGCGAACCTCCGCATCATCGAGTCCATTTCCCAGTACCTCGAGCTCCCAATGGACCGGTTCTACGTGAACCTCGAGCGCTACGGCAACACGTCGTCCGCCTCGATCCCGATCGCCCTCGACGAGGCGCGCCGGGCCGGCCGCATCAAGCGGGGCGATGTCACCCTCTTCGTCGCGTTTGGGGCGGGCTTGACCTACGGGGCCGCGCTGGTTCGCTGGTGATTTCCACGAACATGCCGCGCCTCCTGCTCCGTCGCCTACCCATCGGGCTCCTCATCGCGGCCGTGCTGTGGTGCCTGCCCGGCCGCCTTGCCGCCGAGCTGGTTTGGTCGCCGTCCACCGGCTGGCGCATGGAGGGCGGCGTCCTGGCCGGCGTCTCCACCGGGTCCGAGGGTCGCAACGCCCTCGACCTGATGAACAAGGCCCGCCTCGCCGAGGAGCGCGGCAGCCGCCTCACCGCCATCCGCGCCTACAACAAGGTCGCGAAGAAATACCCGAATTCCGTCTACACGCCCGAGGCCCTCTACCGCGTCGCCAAGCTCCGCCTCGCGCGCAAGCAGTACTTCGACGCCTTCGAGGCCTTCCAGAACGTCATCGGCCGCTACCCGAACACGAAGCGGTTCAATGAAATCGTCGGCGAGCAGTACCGCATCGCCTCCCTCCTCCTCGACGGCACCCGGCCCCGCATCTGGGGCGTCATCCCCGGCTTCACCGCCAAGAACCGCGCGATCGAGTACTTCGAGTACATCGTCGTCAACGCCCCCTACGGCGACTACGCCCCGCTCGCGCTCATGAACGTCGCCCGCGGGCACCTGAAGCAGAACGACACCGAGGACGCGATCAACGCCCTCGACCGGATGATCAATAATTACCCGCAGAGCCTCCTCGCCCCCGAGGCCTACCTCCGGCTCGCCCAGGCCAACTCCTCGCTCGTCCAGGGCCCGTACTACGACCAGGCGTCCACCCAGGAGGCCATCACCTACTTCGAGGATTTCATGATCCTCTTCCCGAACGATTTTAAGATCTCCGATGCCGCCAAGGGTCTCGATGCGATGAAAAAGCAGCTCGCCGAGAGCAAGATGAAGATGGCGGACTTCTATTTCTACAAGCGGGATGACTACGTCGCCGCCCGGGTGTTCTACAACGAGGCGATCACCGCCTACCCCGAGTCCGACGTCGCCAAGCTCGCCAAGTCCCGCCTCGCCGCCGTCGAGGCCAAGGCCGCCGGCAAGCCCGTTGAGGGCGAGACCAAGAAGAAGCGTTTCTGGCTGTTCTGATCGGCCCGTGGCCGGGAGGAGTTGAAGGTTGAGGGTTGATCGTTGAAAGCCGGAGGAGTGCCGCGCCTTTCCGCCATCCGGACACGCGCTTTCATCTTTCAACTTTCAGCTTTCAACTCTTGATTCGCCCCATGCGTTTCCGTCCCGCCCTCCTCAGCCTGCTGGCCATGACGGCCCTGCTCGCTTCCGGCTGCGGGCACTATCAGCTCGGGACCGAGGGCAAGCTCGCCTTCACCACGCTCTACGTCGCCCCGGTCGGCAACGCCACGATGCTGCCCCAGGCGCAGGCCGCCGTCAGCACGCAGCTCCGCGACGTGCTGGGACGCGATGGCCGCGTAAGCCTCGTCAATGAGCCCGCGGCGGCCGACGCCACGCTCACCGTGACCCTCAAGGACTATCATCGCGACGTGCGCGCGGTGCGGGAGGACGACACCGGCCTCGCCCGCAAGTTCGCGCTGACGCTCGCGGCCGAGTGCACGCTCCACGACAACCGCAGCGGCCGCGACCTGTTCACGAAGCGCGCCATTTCCGTCAGCCGCGACGCCTTCACCGACGGCGGCCAGCTCCAGGCCGAGTACCAGGTGGTGCCGCTGCTGGCCGACGCCTTGGCCCAAAAGGTCTCGCACGCGGTGCTCGACGTTTGGTGATCCCCATGTTCCCACCCCTGCTCTGCCCCTCGCTCCTCGCGGGCGACCACGCGAACCTCATCGGCAGCGTCCGGCTCGTCGAGGAGGTCCGCCTCACCTGGCTCCACCTCGACATCATGGACGGGCATTTCGTGCCCAACCTGTCGTTCGGTCCCCAGACTCTCGCCGCCCTGCGCCCGCACACCCCGCTGTTCTTCGACACGCACCTCATGCTCGACGAACCGCACCGGTACGTCGAGGCGTTCGCCAAGGCCGGAGCCAACCTGATCAGCATCCACATCGAGCCGAACTACGACCACGCCGGCACCCTGGCGCGGATCCGCCAGCTCGGCTGCCAGTGCGGCATCGTGCTGAATCCCGGCACGCCGGCCGCGGCCATCGCCCCGGTGCTCGACCAAGTTGATCTCGTGCTCGTCATGACGGTGCAGCCCGGCTTCGGCGGGCAGTCCTTCCGTCGCGACGTCCTGCCCAAGCTCCAGCAGATCGCCGACTGGCGCCGCGAGCGGGGCCTGAAGTTCCGCCTCGAGGTCGATGGCGGCATCGATCTGGCCACCGCCGCCGAGTGCCGCGCCGCGGGAGCCGACACGTTTGTCGCCGGCACCTCGTTCTTCCGCGCGCCGGACCGCTCGCGGTTCACGGCCGAGTTCGCGCGGCTCGCGTGAGCGCCGTGGAAGCCCGTCACGGCGACTATCTGCTGTCCGACGATCCCGCCCAGATCGACGTCGACGCCGTCCACGCCTACCTCACCCAGAGCTACTGGGCGCCGGGCATTCCCCGCGAGACCGTGGCGCGATCCCTGGCCAATTCCTTCTGCCTCGGCATCTACGCCGCCGACGGCGCGCAGGTGGGACTCGTGCGCGTGATCACCGATTACGCCACCTTTGCCTATCTCTGCGACGTGTACGTGCTCGAGGCCCATCGCGGCCGCGGGCTCGCGAAGGCGGCCATGAAAGTCACCATGGAGCATCCGCGTCTGCAGGGACTCCGGCGTTTCAACCTGGTCACGCGTGACGCCCACGAGCTCTACCGGCCGTTCGGCTTCACCGCGGTCGCGCAGCCCGAGCGCTACATGGAAAAGCGCGACCCCGAGGTCTACCGGCGGGCCGCGGCCCGTCAGGAGAAATAGAACCCGGTCACGAACAGGATCGTCGAAAGCGTCAGGAACACCGCGTTCAAGCTCCAGATCCACTTGCCGGTCCACGGCCAGCGCTGCAGCGCCGCCGCCTGCGCCAGGTAGAACGGGTAGACGATCGACAGGTACCGCGGCAGCGAGTCGAGGTGGTTCTTGCAGAGGTAGAAGACCGTGAAGGTCACAGCCAGGGTCCGCTGCGCAGCCGGCAGGCGACGCCAGCCGAGCCCGAGCGCAATCACGCCAGCCACGAGCGCGAGCGTGAACCACCAGCCGTAGAACGGCGCGAGGTTCGCGTAGGTGTTGTGGAACGTCTCGGTCGGCCAGGTGAATTTCTGGAACCAGTAGTTCTGGACGTGGACGTAGGCCAGCGGGTCGCCGAACTTAACGCCCAGATAGGCGAAATAGGTCGCGAGTCCGGCGCCCGGCATCAGGCAGGCCGCCAGCCGGCCCCACCGCCGCCCGGCGGGTTCCGTCCCACCCAGATTACCCTGCTGGATCCACTCGACGGCCAGCGGGATCACCAGCAGGAATCCCACGCTGCGGGTCAGCCCCGCGAGATAGCCGGCGACCGCCACTCCGATCCAGTTCCGCCGGTGGGCCGACCACATCGTGGCCAGCATCGCGAACAGGAACAGGCTCTCGGAGTAGATCGACGAGAAGAAAAACGTCACCGGCGACAGCAGCAGGAGCAGCACCGCATCATGCGCCGCGGATTCGCTCCCCAGCAGTTCCCGCGCAAACCGCCAGAGCAGCCCGCAGAGGCCCAGCAGCGCCGCGTTCGCCACGAGCGCCCCGGCCACCGCATAGTTGCCCACGGCGTACCAGACCACCTTCAGCAGCAGCGGATACAGGGGCAGGAACACCACCGAGCACTGCGCCGCCGGGTTGTACGTGTAGCCGTCGCGCGCGATGCCCATGTACCAGCCGGCGTCCCAGCGGATGAACGCCTCCAGGACGTTCGGGTTTCCGGTGAAATGGGGTCCCTTCGCCACGCCCAGCAGTGCAAGCTGTGCGATCAGGAGGATCAGCAGCCGGGTCGCGACGAACCACGCGGCGATGCGACCCCACGGAATCCGGAGACCGGCGACGCGGGTGGTGGCGGGAGAGTTCATGAGCCGCCGCCGTGGCGCCGCGCCAGTTCCTCCGCCCGGCGGTACTGGGCCCGGAAGTGCGCCGCGAGCTCGTTGGCCAGGCGCACCTCGTCGACCTTGTCCTTGGAATCGAGCCGGCGCTTGATGCCGGCCATGCGGTCGTAGGTGATCACGGACATGTCGCCCATCGCCGCCAGCGCGTCCG
>DAOQKI010000112.1:0-13324 GCA_035334485.1 Opitutaceae bacterium | reverse complement strand
TCGCCTGGGACTTCGTCGAGCTGCCGTCGCAGATCATGGAGAACTGGTGCTGGGAACGCGCGAGCCTCGACCTCTTCGCACGACACCACGAGACCGGCGCGCCGATCCCGGAGGACATCTTCGCGCGAATGGTGGGCGCGCGGAATTTCCGGTCGGCCTCGGCGACGATGCGCCAGGTGGCGTTCGCCAAGATGGACCTCGCGCTGCACATCGGGGCGGCGGAGCTGGCCGGGTCCGCGGACATCGAGCCGGTGGCCCGGGGGCTGGTCGCGGACTGTCTGATGCCGACGAATCCGCCGGCGCCGACGATCGTGAAACGCTTCTCGCATCTCTTTTCCGACCCGGTCGGCTACGCGGCCGGGTATTATTCGTACAAGTGGGCGGAGGTTCTGGATGCCGATGCCTTCACGCGTTTTCGGAAGGAGGGGCTCTTCAGCGCACAGGTCGGCGGGGAGTTTGTCCGCTGCATCCTGAGCCGGGGGAACTCGGCCGACCCGATGGAACTCTACCGCGAGTTCATGGGCCGCGAGCCCGATCTTTCAGCGCTGCTGGTGCGCGCAGGATTGACGGCGGCGTGACGGGCCGAAAGAAATCTCCCCTCTCATCCTCCTCCCCAATCATGATCATCGCCGACATTGCCAAGATCCCCGGTCGCACCTTTCCCGCCCGCCGCATGGGCCGCGGGCTGGTGGGGCAGGGCGGCCAGCCGATTCCCGCCAAGGGCTTCACCATGGGCTACGTGGTGCTCGAACCCAATGGCGGCCAGGTGCCGTGGCACAACCAGGAGCAGGAGGAGATCTACATGGTCCTCCAGGGCCGCGGTGAGATCTGCGTCGGCACCGAGCGCTCCGAGATCACGGCCGGCCAGTGCGTGTACATGCCGCCGACGGTTTTCCACCAGCTGACCAACATCGGCGACACGCCCCTGCACTTCATGTATGTTTACTGTCCCGGTGGCGACGTCGCCCACTGGCGCCAGGAACTCGACGGCACCCTGCCGCCGGCCGGCGTCGGTGCGACGCCCGCGCTGCCCGCCGGCGCCCAGCCGCAGCACCTGAAAAAATGACCGCCTCGAACGGCCTCCAGCATTTCACCCGCCACACTACCCACACATGACCACGCACAAAGTCGGCATCATCATGAACGGCGTCACGGGACGCATGGGCACGAACCAGCACCTGCTGCGTTCGATCAAGGCCATCATCGACCAGGGAGGCATCAAGATTGGTGACTCCGAGGTGATCATGCCCGATCCGATCCTCGTGGGCCGCAGTGAGACGAAGCTGGCGGCGCTCGCCGCGCGGGCCGGGGTCAAGCGGTACACGACCAACCTCGATGCCGCCCTCGCTGATGCGGCGAACCAGGTCTACTTCGACGCCACTCTCACGGGTCAGCGGCCCGTCGGCGTCCGCAAGGCGATCGCCGCGAAGAAACACATCTACTGCGAGAAACCGACCGCCACCACGTCTGCCGAGGCGCTGGCGCTCTCGCGCGAGGTCACGGCCGCCGGACTCAAGAACGGCGTCGTGCAGGACAAGCTCTGGCTCCCTGGCCTACTCAAGCTGAAGTACCTCATCGATACCGGCTTCTTCGGAAAGATTCTGTCGGTGCGCGGCGAGTTCGGCTACTGGGTGTTCACCGGCGAGCACGAGAAGCTCCAGCGGCCGTCGTGGAACTACCGCAAGGAGGAGGACGGCGGCATCATCGTGGACATGCTCTGCCACTGGCAGTACGTCATCCAGAATCTCTTCGGCGAGGTGAAGTCGCTCTCGTGTCTCGGCGCCACGCACCTGCCGCAGCGCTGGGACGAGTCCGGCAAGCCGTACAAGTGCACGGCCGACGACGCGGCCTACGCCACGTTTGAGCTGAAGAACGGCGTGATCTGCCACTTCAACTCCTCGTGGTGCGTGCGCGTCCGCCGGGACGATCTGCTCACCCTGCAGGTGGACGGCACCGAGGGTTCCGCCGTGGCGGGCCTGCGCAATTGCGTGGTTCAGCACGGCTCCATGACGCCGCGCGCGGTGTGGAATCCCGACATCGACAGCCCGATCAAGTTCTTCGACGGCTGGGTCACTCAGCCCACGAACGACAATTTCGACAACGCGTTCAAGGTCCAGTGGGAGCTCTTCCTGCGTCACGTGGTGAAGGGCGACCCGTTCCCCTGGAACCTGCTGCAGGGCGCGAAGGGCGTGCAGCTCGCCGAGCTGGGCCTGAAGTCCTGGGCGGAGCGCCGCTGGGTCGACGTGCCGAAGCTCGACTGATCCAGCCTCACGGTGGAAATCACCGGGCTCTTTCCAAACGCGCGATTTGCACTGGCAAATCGCGCGTTTTGCTTAACGTAGGTTTCTGCCGGCACGGGCCGGAACCCGCCGCCGAATTCACCGTCCAACCACTCACCACCCTCCGCCATGATCACCACGTTCGCCTTCGCCTTCCTCCCCCCGGGGGCCTTCATGCTGCTGTTCCTGCTGGTCTTCGTCCTCGCCCTCTTCGCGCAGTACCGTGTGTCGTCCACCTATCGCCGCAACGCCGAGATCCCGTCGCGCGGCCGGATCACCGGTCGCGAGGCCGCCGAGGCCGTGATGTCCCACGCGGGCATCAGCGACGTCGAGATTGTCGAGACCGAGGGACACCTCACCGACCACTACGACCCGATGCGCAAGCGCCTCGTGCTCTCCGGCGAGAACTACCACGGCACCAGTCTCGCGGCGCTGGGCGTCGCGGCCCACGAGGCCGGTCACGCCATCCAGCACAAGGAGGGCTACGCCATGCTCAATTTCCGCATGCTGCTGGTGCCCGCCACGCAGATCGTTTCCGGCATTCTGCCGTTCATCATCCTCGCTTCCTGGTTCCTGGTTCGCGGCCTCACCGGTGTCATCCTGGATGTTGCGATCATCTGCTACGCCGTGCTCACGCTGTTCCAGCTGGTGACCCTGCCGGTGGAGTTTGACGCGAGTCGCCGGGCCAAGGTGCAGCTCGTGAACCTCGGCATCCTGGACCGCGACGAGATGCCGGGCGTCAACGCGACCCTGAACGCGGCGGCGTTGACCTACGTCGCGGCTTTCGTGAGCGCGCTGCTCAACCTGCTCTACCTCCTGTCGCGCCGCGACTGAGTTGGCGCGTTTCCCTCTCGGGCCGGCACATTGGTGCCGGCCCTTTTTTTTGCCGGGCGCCGCGGCGGAGTCTGGCCTACCGGGAATCCGGTAGTCGAGGCAGTGGCGAAAGTCGCGCCTTTGGTACCTTGTAGGGTTAGCATTGAGCCGCTGGCCCCCGCGGTTCGCTGCAATGCTATGAAAATCCTGCACCTCGAGGACGACACCCAGGACGCCGAGATCGTCCTGATGTGCCTGCGCGAGTCGTGGCCGGACTGCGAGGTCCAGGTCGTGGCGGACCGTGCCGGATTCGAGGCGGGCGTGGCGACCGAGCCGGACGTGGTGCTGTCGGATTTCACGATGCCGGGTTTCAGCGGGATCGAGGCGCTGGCCTGGCTGCGGGTCGTGGCGCCGGAGATCCCCTTCATCTTCGTTTCGGGCACGATCGGCGAGGAGCGGGCCGTCGAGGCCCTGCAGGCCGGCGCCTGGGACTATGTCATCAAGGACCGCCCAAAGCGCCTGGTGTTCGCGATCGGCCGGGCCGTCGCCGAGGCGAAGCGGCAACGCGAACAGGCCGCGGAAGAAGAGCGTCGCCAGCGGGGCCAGCGGCTTGAGCACATCGGGATGCTCGCGGCCGGCATTGCCCACGACTTCAACAATATCCTCACCCCGATGGTCATGGGCCTGTCGATCCTGCGGCACCGCCACAAGGACGCGGCCGACGAGCGGATCTTCGCGACGATGGAGTCGTCGGTGCGACGCGGCACCGGGCTGGTCCAGCAGATCATGGGTTTTGCCAAGGGCATGACCGGGACCCCTACGGCCGTGGAAGTGGCGCCACTGGTGCGCGAGGTGGTCGGCCAGGTGGAGGTGGGGATGAACACCCGCATCCGGACGGAGCTGCAGATGGCCGCCGACGTGGGTGCGGTCCGGGCGAATCCCACCCAGCTGCACCAGGTGCTGCTCAATCTCTGCGTGAACGCCCGCGATGCCATGGCCGCTGGCGGCGTGCTGACCGTCGGCGCCCAGCGGGAGAGGGTCGAGGCCGGCGAGGGCACCGAGGTGGCCACGGGCGAGTACGTGTGCTTCCGCGTGCAGGACACCGGCAGCGGGATGCCCCCGGAGGTCCTGGCGCGGATCTGGGAACCCTTCTTTTCCACGAAGCATGCGGGCAAGGGCACCGGGCTGGGCCTCGCGACGGTGCGCGGCATCGTGCAGAACCACCACGGGGCCGTCACGGTGGAGACTGAGCCGGGCAAGGGGACCGTCTTTCGCGTCTGGTGGCCGGCCGAGCCGCGCGGGGGGCCGCCATGACGGCCGGGCACGGTGAGACCGCGGTCGGGGAACTCGACCGTTTCTTCGCCGTTTCGCTCGACCTGATGGTGATCGCGAGCGTCGACGGCACCTTCAAGCGGGTCAGCCCCGCGGTGACGCCGATCCTCGGCTGGACGCCGGAGGAGTTCATTGCCCGCCCGTACCTGAACTGGGTTCATCCGGACGACCGGGAACGCACGGCGCGCGAGGTCGAGCGCCAGATGCGCGAGGGGCAGATGGTGCTCCGGTTCGAGAACCGCTACCGCCACCGTGACGGCTCCTGGCGGGTCCTGTCGTGGCGCTCGGTGCCGCAGCCGGGCGGGCTGATGTACGCCATGGCGCGGGACGTGACGGAGCGCCGACAGCGCGAGGAGGACGTCGTGCGGCGCAATGAGGAGCTGCAGGCCCATACGGCGGGACTCGAGCAGGCCAACGCGACGCTGGCGCGCGGCCGGGACGACCTGAAGCGGTTGTTCGAGTCGCTGCCGGGATTGTACCTCATCCTGCGGCCGGACTTGACCATCGTGACGGCGAGCGAGGCGTACCTGCAGGCGACGCTGACCAAGCGGGAAGCGATTGTCGGACGTGGACTGTTCGAGGTGTTTCCGGACAATCCGGACGACCCGCGGGCCGACGGCGTGGCGAAGCTACGGGCGTCACTCGACCGGGTGCTCGCGACCGGCGAGGCGGACACCATGGCCATCCAGCACTATGACGTGCGGCGGCCCGACGGGACCTTTGAGGAGAAATACTGGAGCCCAGTGAACGCGCCGATGCGGGACGCGGATGGCCGCCTGCAGTACATCATCCATCGCGTCGAGGATGTGACCGAGTTCGCGCGGCAACGCCAGGCCGGCGACTCCGTCGAGCTGCAGCGGAAACTCGACCAGCTCGCGGCGGAGGTCTTCCACAGCGGCCAGGAGGTGCAGGCGGCAAAGCGCCGGCTCGAGGCAGCCAACGAGGAGCTGGCGGAGTTCTCCCATTCCGTCTCGCATGACCTGCGGGCGCCGCTGCGGCATGTGCAGGGTTACGTGCAGATGCTGGCCCGCGAACTCGGCGGCAACCTGTCCCCGGAGGCGCAGCGATACCTCGGCGTCATAACGAGCTCCGCCCAGCGCATGGGCAACCTGATCGACGACCTGCTGGCGTTTTCCCGGATGGGACGGACCGAGCTGCGCGACGCGATCGTCGATCTGGATGGAGTCGTCGCGGGCGAGCGGCGCCAGTGCGAGGAAGCCGCGGCCGGACGTTCGATCGAGTGGGAGATTGCCCCGCTGCCGAAAGTGCGCGGCGACGCGGCGATGCTCCGGGTGGTCTTTGCCAACCTGCTGGGCAATGCCGTCAAGTACACGCGCGGCCGGGAGACCGCCCGGATCGCGGTGACCGTGGCCGGCACGGAGGAAGGCCGCGTGATCGTGGCCGTGCGGGACAACGGTGCGGGCTTCGACATGAAGTATGCCGGCAAGCTCTTCGGCGTCTTCCAGCGGCTGCACCACGCCGACGAGTTCGAGGGCACGGGCATCGGCCTGGCCAACGTGCGGCGCGTGGTGACGAGGCATGGCGGCCGCGTCTGGGCCGAAGGCGCCGTGGGCCAAGGAGCCGTGATTTTCCTGACCCTGGCCCCGGCTGAGACCTGACCCCTCGATGCAACCCAAGCGAATCCTCCTGGTGGATGACGACCCGCGCGACCGTGAACTCGCGCTCGATGCCCTGCGGCAATTCAACGTGGCCAACGAAGTGGTTCCGCTGCGGGACGGAGCCGAGGCCCTGGACTACTTGTACCGGCGGGGCGAGTTCGTGGGTCGCGCGGACGTGGATCCGGCCGTGGTCCTGCTGGACCTCAAGATGCCGCGCGTGGATGGATTTGAGGTGCTGAGACAGCTGAAGACCGATCCGACCAAGCGCATGATTCCGGTGGTGGTGATGACCACTTCCCGCGAGGAGCAGGACCTGATGCGAAGCTACGACGCGGGGGTGAACGCCTACGTCGTCAAGCCGCTGGACTTTCTGGAGCTGGTTAATGTGGTCCGCGGCCTGGGCGCATTTTGGGTCATGCTCAATGAGCCGCCGCCGAAGACCCACCTTCCCGGCACTTGAGGGCAGCCGCGGCGAACCGGAATTCGTGCTCGGCCGCCTCGGCGAATTGCGCCGCCAGGACGTACCGATGCATGTTTGACCTCGCCGCTTGCTTCCGCAGGGTAGGGGCGTCCCGGAGGAGTGGCTGAGTGGTTTAAGGCACCTGACTTGAAATCAGACGTGGGCGTCAGCTCACCGGGGGTTCGAATCCCTCCTCCTCCGCCATCCTACGCTCTTGCTGAGCTTCGGATGGCGCGGCCATGGGTGCTGAGAGTTTAGGAGAGAGCGAACCCTGCGAGGCTTTGACGCCAGAAGAGTCTAGTCCTGATGGAAGACCTCTTCCATGCCGGCCCACCATTCCTCGGGCGATCGGTCGGGCAGCGGCTCCTGACATGGTTTGCAGACGGCCCACCATTCCTTGGTGACCGGATGGGCGGCCATGCGCTCCATGTCGCCGGCAAAGTCGTCGCCGACGTGCTCGAAGTAGCCGAAGAGATAATGGTGTCCGTCGGGGAGCTTCCGCAGGTAGATCGAGTAGTTCCGGAAATTGGCGAGGCGGATGACCTCTGCCATCTCCGGCCAGATCGACCGGTGGATCTGCTTGTAGTACTCGAGTTTTTCCGGGCGAACGCGCAGCACGCCGGAATGACGGGTTGCTTTCATGGGGTATGAGGCAGCAAGGGTGCGCAGCGTGCGCTGCCCGATCGAGGCGAATCTGAGGGTGGATCGTCCCGTCCGGCTGTCGCGCGGCGACGCCTTGGGCGGTCGTCCTCGGTAGAGGTCCTCGTCGAATTGACCGAGGGCGCCGTGCCGCGCTGGAATTCGCGATCGATCCGTCAGCCGGGACAATTAAAGACTTGCTTACTTAAGTGACTACTTAAATAAAGCGGCATGCAAAGCCTCAGTGCCCTTGCCGACCCCACGCGGCGGAAGATTGTCGAGCTCTTGGCGGAGCGGGAGCGGACGGCGGGAGAGCTGGTCCGGGAGTTTGACGTGAGCGGACCGGCGATCTCGCAGCACCTGAATGTGCTGCGGTCGGCGGGATTGGTCGTGACCCGGGTGGAGGGACAGACGCGCGTGCAGTCGCTGAACCCGGCCGGATTCGACGAGCTCGAAGCATGGCTGCAGCGGACCCGGCGTTTCTGGAGCCGGCGGCTGGATGCGCTCGAGCGTGAGCTCCGGGCCGACGACCGGCGGAAACGGCGCGGCAAGATTTCATGAAAACCAACGACAAACCTGGTGAGTTTCGCGGGCGCGGCGAAGTCCGGCTGGTGCGCCTGCTGCCGGGCCCGATCGAGCGGGTCTGGGAATTCCTGATCAATCCGGAGAAGCGCGAGCGCTGGTTTGCCGGCGGGCCGATGGACGGGCGCAAGGGCGGGAAGATCCGATTCCGCTTTCGTCATGCGAATCTCGCCCCGGACGAAGTTCCGCCGGAGGAGTACCAGAAATTCCATGATCCAGGCGCCGAGCTGGTCTGCACCGTCACCCGCTGGGATCCGCCCCAGGTGCTCGCTTTCACCTTCGGCAGCGATGAGGAGTCGGTCGTCACCATCGAGCTCTCCACGGTGGGGCGGCGGGTCCGCCTGGTCCTCACGCATCGGGCAACCGGCACCGACGTGCCTGCCCTCACCAATTTCGCGGCGGGCTGGCACCTACACTTTACTCACCTCATCGCGTTGCTCGAACGCCGGCCTCGGCCGCCGTTCTGGCCGATGCATGCGAAGCTCGAGGCTGCCTACGAACGCAGGCGCGACCGCAACCGGCGGTGATTGCCATCTGTCGTGTGCACACTTTCAGGTTGGTTGGAGTGTACAAGTAACCTATTGTAACGCAGGCAAATAACAACAATTCGCTACCGGAAGTCCGGTAGTTTCGGCCATCGAATTGGGCGGAGCTGAAGTCATCTCTGCCGCATGGATTTTCCTTTGGGTCGTCCGGTAGTGGAGTTCATGCCGTGGTGGGTGGCCGCGCTTGGCTTGGCGGCCGCGGGCTTTCTCGTCGGACGGAGGAAGGGCTCCCAGCAGCCAACCATCGAGCCTACTCCCAGTGCCGCTGATGCCGATGAGGCGCAGTCCTTGGTTCAGTTGGTTGGCGATGTGGGCGTGGGGACGTTCTTCGTCGACCGGCGAACCGGTGAAATGCTGGCCGACGAAGTGGCTTGGGAGATGGTAGGCGGGTGCGTGCTCGACGGCGTGCCGCGGCGGATTGCAGTGCGCGCGCTGTGGCGACATCTGCCTCGCGCGGACCGGGCGGCTTGGATCACCGCCTGGCGCGACGGCCTGAGCTCGGGACTGCTCCGTCACGACGGCCGCGTGAGCGGTCTCGACGGCCGGGAACGCCATCTGGCGGTACACGCCGAGATTCGGGCGGTCGGGCCGCGGAGGATGCTGGGGGTCTGCCGCGATTTGACCCAAATGGTCGAAACGGAACGGGAACTGGCCGGCTGTCGGCATCAGGTGTTGCGGGTCGCGCGGGTGACGCACTTGGGCGAGATGGCCGCGGCGATTGGCCATGAGATGCGGCAGCCGCTGGCGAAGATCCGGTTCAGTGCCGAGTCCGCGAGTTCATACCTGGGCACCGCGCCGCTGATGCGGGCCAAGATCGCGGAATTGCTCGCGGACGTGGCGGCCGGCTGTGCCCACGCCGAGGCGATCATCCATCGCGTGCACGCCCGCACGCGGCGCGAGCCGGTGCCGTTCGTGCGGCTGGACCTCAACGCGCTCGTGACCGCGGCCGTGCGCGACGTGCGGCATGCCGAGGCCGTGGCCGCAACGACGGTGGTCCCGGATCTGCAGGAGGATCTTCCGGTCGTGAGGGGCGACTCGCTAGGGTTGAGGATGCTGTTCGCCAACCTGATTCTCAATGCCGCCGAGGCGATGGAGTCCGTGCCGGCGGAGCAGCGCGTCGTGTGGATATCGACGGCCCGCGTCGGGCCGGACGAGGTCCGGGTGACCGTCGTCGACAGCGGCTCCGGAATATCGCCCGAGGCGTATGCGCGGCTGTTTCTGCCCTTCAGCACCACCAAGCCGACCGGGACCGGGATGGGCCTCTCGTTGTGCCGCAGCATCGTCACCGAGCACGGCGGGAGCATCACTGGATTCAACCGCCACGATGCGCCCGGTGCGGTCTTCGTGGTGACGCTGCCCGTGGACTTTCATGACCCCAACCAAACACCCCCCGTCAGTGCACATGCTGCCGATCGTTTTCGTGGTGGATGACGACCCCGGCATGCTGTCTGTCACCCATCGTACGCTTCGCGCGGCTCGCTTTGCGGTTCGAACCTTCACGTCAGGCCAGGCTTTTCTTGAGCAGGTCGACTGGAGTCGCCCGGGCTGCGTCGTACTGGACTTTGGCCTGCCCGTGCGGGACGGCCTGGGGGTGCACCGGGAACTCCTCGACCGTGGCTGTCCGCTGCCGGTGGTGATCATGACCGGTCAGGGGACCGTGCCGATGTCGGTCCGGGCGATGAAGCAAGGGGCGTTCGATGTGCTGACGAAGCCGTTCGGTCCCAACCAGCTGGTGACCGCGGTGCGGTCCGCGCTCGAGCACGACACGCCGCGTCGCGAAGCCGCCCACCGGGTCGCCACGCTGACGCGCCGCGAGCGGGCGCTGGTCGATCAGGTTGCCGGCGGTCACTTGAACAAGCAGATCGCCTGCAACCTCGGGGTCAAAGAATGCACGGTGAAGCTTCATCGCCGAAACCTCATGCGGAAACTCTCCGCCGAGTCGCTGCCCGCGCTGCTCCGGCTGGCGATCCACTCTGGCATCGTGGCCGTCGATTCGCTGGGCTGGGCCTCGCGCGGTCCGGTGCCGCCGACGCGCTCCCGGTGACCTCAACCCCGGAATGGCCGTCGGTCGCGCCCGCATGCTCGTGGCTCGTCGCCGAGATCCAAGGGCTGGAGGGCGCCTTCAGTTTTCCGGAGAAGCTGCTCCAGAAGATCTGGTTCCAGCACGATTTTGACTGCTCGCATCTCGCGACCCACGACGGACGTCGGCTGCGGCTCCGGCATCCGGGTCGTTGGAATCAGCTGGGCGGACCGGATTTCAAGGATGCCATCCTGAGCTTCGACGACTTGGGTGAGGTGGTGGGGGACGTGGAGCTCCACGTGCGAGCCGAGGACTGGAAGTTCCACGGTCACGCCGACGACCCGGCTTATGATCGGGTGGTGCTTCACGTCGTGCTGTTCCCGGTCGGGCCGGATCATGTTACCCTGGGCCGCGACGGAAAACACCTGCCGGTGCTCGAGCTCTTGCCGCGGCTCACTTGCGACCTTGAGCAGTACGCCATGGAGGATGCCGTCGAAACGCTGGCGCGTCGGCCGGCGTCGCAGATTCGCTCGGAGTTGGGTCACCTCCGGCTGGCGGAACTCGAGGTCCTGCTCCGGGCGAGGGCCCTCGACCGCTGGACCCGCAAGGTGCACCACGCGCGCCAGCGGATCGGGCGCCTAGGGTGGGAGGGAGCGTGCCACCAGACGGTCCTCGAGATCCTGGGCTATCGTTTCAACCGGGTTCCGATGCTCCGGGTGGCGACGGCTTGGCCGCTGGCCTGCTGGAAAGACCCGGCCTTCGACCTCTCGGCGGTGGTCGCGAGCGAGCGATGGGCCGTGCAGGGCGTGCGCCCCTTGAATCATCCCCGATTGCGATTGCAGCAGTATGCCCGTTGGACGGCGGTCATGGCCGAGTGGCCGGATCAGTTGAAAGAGTGGGGCAGCGCCCTGCCGGCCATCGACCCCACGCGTCCGACCCGGGAGGTCCGTCGGCAGTTTGATTTCCCTGCGCAGCGCGAGACCATCTGGCGCGAGCTCTGCGCCGAGACGATCGGCGGCTCGAGGTTGGACAACCTCATCTGTGACGGCTTTCTCCCGCTGCTTGCGGCCAGCTCCAGCTCAGATCTCCAGGGACTGTGGTTCCACTGGTACCCGGGAACCCTGCCGTCGGTACTGCACCGTTCGCTCCGCCAGCTGGGGATCTTCAGCCAGCCGCTGGCTCCGGCCGCCCATGGACCGGCTCAGGGGCTCCTCGGATGGCTGATTGAACAGCGCTGTTACTGACAAATCGTGGAGCTTGGCCAACTTTGGCCGAAAACGGACGACGGCAGCTTGAAGCCAATTTATGGCAGTTTCGGGTGTGGAAAGGGCGTGCCGGTCGCGGGACTTGACAAGTTTTGCGACGGGTCGGTAAATTAACCCTCTCAAACACACTCACTTTTCAAAAAGTGGGCCCTGCGGCCCGCTTTTTTTTTCCCTTAATACTAACCCTTTATGAGCAGCGAAATTCTCTCGGTCCTGGAGTACATGGAGAAGGAGAAAGGCATCCCCCGTGCCGACATGATCGCCACGATTGCGAACGCGCTTAAAACCGCGGCGCAGAAGGGTGTTAATTCGGGTCAGGAGCTTAAGATCGAGATCAACCCCAAGAACGGCCAGCTCCATGCCTGGTCGCTGCTCAAGGTGGTTGATTCCGTCAGCAATCCGAAGGCGGAAATCCATATCGAAAAGGCCCAGGCCCTCAAGCCGGGTGCCGTGCTGGGTGAGACCATCGAGCGCGAGCTCGATCCCTCGACCCTCGGCCGCATTGCCGCCCAGACTGCCCGTCAGGCGGTCATGCAGCGCCTGCGCCAGTTTGAGAAGGACCGGATCTACGACGACTTCAAGGATCAGGTTGGCAACATCGTCACCGGCACCGTCCGTCGCCGCGAGCGCAACGACCTGTACGTCGACCTTGGCAAGGCCGAGGCCGTCATGCCCGGCAAGGAGCAGGTCCCTGGCGAGGAGTACCAGCCCGGCGAGCGCATCCGCTGCCTGCTGCTGTCCATCGATTCCACACCTCGCGGCCCGGAGATCATCCTCAGCCGTGGCAGCCCGAAGTTCGTGCGCCGCCTGTTCGAGCTGGAGGTCACCGAGATCGCCGACGGCACCGTCAAGATCGAGGCCTTCGCCCGCGAGCCCGGTTACCGCACGAAGATCGCCGTCACGAGCACCGACCCGAAGGTCGACCCGGTCGGCGCATGCGTCGGCGCCCGGGGCGCCCGCGTGAAGACGATCGTGCGCGAGCTGGGCGGCGAGAAGATCGACATCATCCGCTTCTTTGCCGACCCGAAGGAAATGATCATCGAGGCGTTCAAGCCGGCGGTGCCGCGCGAGATCGCCATCGACGAGAAGAACCACCGCATCGTGCTGAAGGTGGCGACCGACGACCTCGCGATCGCGATCGGCCGCAAGGGCCAGAACGCGCGGCTCACGTCCCGCCTGATCGGCTGGCGCCTCGACATCGAGGAATTCCACGCCGCCGGCGACGATCCGCGCGGCAACGCGGTCTCGGCGCTCACCAAGGCCTACGAGTTTGACGCGGCCATGGCCGGCCGTCTCGTCGACATGGGCATCAATTCACCCGCCGCGTTCGAGGGCGTCGAGGCCGACGACCTGGTCGGCGCGGGCTTCACGCCGGAGGAGGCCCAGAGCATCATTGCGCGCGTCGCGCAGAAATAAACCCGACGCCACCCTGCAGAATTCCTGATGAGCATCCGCATCCACGAACTCGCCAAGCGCCACAACATGGAGGGCAAGGACATGCTGTCCCTGCTCAAGCAGCGCGGCTACGTGTCGGCGGACACCAAGTCGGTTTCGAGCACGGTCAGCAAGATCTACGAGGAAGAGATCGACAAGGAGTTCGCGGCCAAGGCTGCGGCTGAGAAGGCCGCCGCACCGGCGGCCGCTCCGGCCGCCGCGACCGAGCCCGCCAAGCCGAAGATGCCGGCCGGCGCGTTTGTGAAGACGGCCCAGGATATCGCCCGCGAGAAGGAGGCCAAGGCGGCCGCCCTGCGCCCGGCTCCGGTCCCGCCG
>DAOQKI010000111.1:0-13443 GCA_035334485.1 Opitutaceae bacterium | reverse complement strand
TGACCGCCCGCCGCAGGCCCGGGCGCAGGGCCCACCAGCGCCCGCTCTGGCCGCGGTCCGGGAGAAACCGCCAGGCGGTGTACACCGGGAGGGCCGCGCCGAGCACCAGCGCCGGCACGAGCCGGAAAACGGGTGGGAGACCCCAGGCGAAGCCGCCGACGGCGGCGGCGACAACGGCGTAGCCCACGCTCTCCAATCCGGCCCGGTCATGCAGCCACGCGCGGTGCACGGCGAGCAAGACCACCACCGTGCTGAGCGCGGCAGAGCGGACCAGCGACCGACCTTCGCCCACGAGCCCGAGCCGCTGGGCGACCAGTTCGGCCGCGCCGGCAAAGGTCGCCGCGAAGATCCACGGCAGCGCGTGATGAAGACCGGCCAGGGAGCAACGGGAGCGGAGGGCCGCGGGCAGGTTCATGGCGGGAAGCGACTAGAAGGACGCGTCGAGTTTCAGCCAGAGGACGCGGCCGGGTTCGTTGACGCGGGTGCTCTGGAGAAACCCGGCGACCGCGCTGCCGGCGCGGCTGACGTGCTCGGCGTAATTCCGGTCGAGCAGGTTGTCGGCGCCGGCCGAGACGCGGAAATGCTGGCCCAGCCGGCGGCTGGCGTTGACGGACAGGATGGCGAACCCGGGGGACGGGCCGATGTCCTGGCCGACGATGTTGCCCTGGTTCACCGCGACGCGGTCTTGGGCCGCCACGAGGCGGAGCAGCCCGCCGACCGACCATTCGGCGGTGGCGTAGGCGAGACCGAGGCGCGACTCGAGCGGCGGCAACTGCGCGAGCGGACGGGCATCGGTGTCGTTCTCGCCGCGCACGTAGGCCACCGAGGCATCCACCTTCCAGTGGTCAGTCACGCGCCAGGCGAGCGCCGCCTCGCCGCCGCGGGTGGCGGCATCGACGTTGCGGGTGACCACCGCGGCGCGGGTGCCCATCATCCCGGCCGCCTTGAGCACGTTGCTCTGGACCAGAAGGTAGTCTGACAGGTCCGCGGCAAAGAGGGAGACCGAGCACTCCAAGGGACCGCGGCGATAGAGGGCACCAGCATCCAGCTGGGTCGTGGTCTCCGGGCGGGTGCCGAACGCCGACACGCTTGTGGTGCTCTCGTTCTTGATCATCTCCCAGTAATCCGGGAAGCGCTGGACGCGGCCGAGGCCGGCGAAGAGCGTGAGTGGCGCGTGGTCGCCGCCGAGGTCGTGCTCGAAGCGGACGAAGCCGCTGAAGAGGTCCGAGCGACGCACCCGTCCGGCGCTTGGGTTGGGCAGCGTGCTCATCATGGAGACGGCGACCGCGGCGCGCGGATCCTCGGCCTCCCAGCGGTCCAGCCGCGCCCCGGCGACCACCCGGCGGCCGGCCACCGGCGTGTACGTACCCTCGGCAAACAGGCCGACCTGGATGAACTCTGCGTCGCGGACCCGCGCCATCGCCCCGTACGGCATGGCCGTCTCGTTCATCGTCGAGCGGACGGTGTGGACGTTGCGCTGCGTGTCGAGGCCCGCCGTGACGGTCAGCGGTTCGACGGGCGCCAGCGTGAGCTGCGCGAGCCCGCCGGTGGTGAGCCGGTCCGGATTCGCGACCGACGGGTTCGGCATCATCATCGAGGCGACGAACGGCCGGAGGCTGAAATTGTCCATCACGTGATCGACGTAGTTGTGGTACCAGCGCGCCTCGATCGCGGTCACGAGTGGCGAGAGCTTCTCACGGCGGAACCGCAGGCCGTAGTTGGTGCGGTCGAACTTCACGCCGTCCATGGTGCGGTCGGCATACGCCGCCTCGCCGTCGCTGCGGGCACCCGAGAACTCGAGCGCGGTCCGCTCGTCCGGCAGCCAGGTCGCGGTGGCATTCGTGCTCCAGCGCTCATAGGCGGAGTGGACCGCGCGGCCGGCGCCGTCGGCATAGTCGTCGGCCCGCGTGTAGGTGACGGTGGCGCGCGCCTGGGCCGCCGCGGTGCCGGCGCGGGCGTCGACGAGGCCGTCGATGCGACCGAAGCTCGCCACGGTGGCGGTGGCGTCCAGGCCGGACCCGGCGGATTCCCGGCGGCGCGGGTCGCGTTCAAACAGCACGACCCCCGCGACGTTGCCCGGGCCGTGGAGCACGGTCTGCGGGCCTTTGATAAGCGTGATGCGGTCGTAGGCCGCCGGGAAGACATAGGCCGTCGGCGGATCCATGCGGTTGCCGCAGCCGCCGAAGATACACTCGCCGTCGATCTGGATGCCGAGGCGGGAGCCGGCGAGGCCGCGCAGGACGGGATCGCCGTCGGTGCCGCCCTTGCGGATCACGGCGAAGCCCGGGACGCTCTTGAGCACATCGGCGCCGTCGTGGGCCGGGACGGGCTGGGCGGGAGCCCGCGGGTCCACAGCGACGACCAGCGGCTCCTTCGGCTGGGCGCTGGTCACGACCAGCGGCTGGAGCTTCACCGGCTCCGCCCCGGCCTGGGCGGCAATGGGATCAGCAGCGACGGCGAGGGGCGCTCCGGTCAGGGAGAGCAGCAGTGCCAAGGTGGCGGCAGGGATGGATTTCATACGGAAAGAACGGACAGGCTTGGACGAGGTCATGGGACGGAGGTTGGCCGCGAGGCGGGGCTGATTAGGCGCCACCAGCGGCAGAGGCCGGTGCCGAGCAGGACGAGGCCGGCGAGCGCGAAGGCGTCGTTGATCCAATACCACTGCTTGAGGAACAGGACGCCCGAGTGGAGGCGCGATGCCACCGTGTAATACGGCACGAGCGTCGCGCGGGGCCCGCGGAACGACTGGCCGGTGAGCTCGCGCCCGTCGGCTTCGGACACGTGCAGCATCGCGCCGTGCTTCCAGAGCAGGCGGCCGTCGGTCAGAGGCGACACCTCGCTCGCCATCGAGAGATGCGAGCCGGCGGGGGCGACGGCGGTCCAGCCCCGGGCGGTCCGGCGCTGCGCGGTGCCGCTCATGCCGTTGGGCGCGAGCAGCTCGCCGCCGATCCAGCGCAGCCGCAGCACCCCGCCCTTCACGCCGGCCTCGGCGCGCCAGGTGCGGCCGAAGTCATCGGTCGTGTAGAGCCCGGTGCGGGTGCCGAGCGAGAAGCGCGCCGGTTCGCCGGGATAGGCGGCGACGCACTCGATCCAGTCGGCCCACGAGTTCATCGCGTACGTCGGCGGCAACGCGGCCTGTTGGACCGGCGTGGCCTTGAAGAGAGGAGACAAGGCCGTGAAATGCCCGATATAGATCCCGGTGACGAACAACCCGGCGAGCGGCACGACCAGCACGGGACCGAGCCACTTGGCATGGGCGCCGACCAGCCAGACCAGAGCGGAGCGCCGGACGCCGACCGCGGGACGCGGGCGGCCGGCGACTCGATGGCGGCGCCATCGCCACGGCAGCCACCACAGCAGCAGGCCCGTGAGCGACAACCCCACCAGGCCGAGGCCGGCGAGATCGTTGATCCACTCGTCCCACGGAGCGCCGAAGAACCCGCGGCCGTAGTGGAGATCGAGCGTGAGCCGGGACAAATCGGAACCCGGAACGGCGGTGGTGGCGGCCGCCGGGCCGAGCGGCAGCCACCTGACCACCGGGGTGGCCGGCGAGGTGGCCAGGCGGAAGACGTGCCGCCGGTCCTCCACCCCGAGCAACTCGTCCGGGGTGCTCCCGCGCGCGAGCGCGCTGACACGGACGCCGGCGAGCGCGTGGCGCTGCAGCGAGCGGCCGCGGTCGCGCGAGACCCAGACGCCGTCATTCGTGCCGAACCAGATCGCGCTCCAGTCGGGTTCAGGCTCGACCGCCATGACAACCAGCGGCCGGTCAACCGCCGCGGCGGACGGCTGCCACGTGAGACCGCCGTCCGAACTCCACCACGCGCCCCGCACGCCGGCGACCAGCTGGCGGAGGCCGTCGGCCGGGTCCACCTGGAGAAACCGCGCGAGGCCGGACTCGGCGGTCTTCACGACCGGGTCCGGGAGCCAGCAGGCCGGGAGGCCGCGCTGCCAGATCCAGTCCCAGTCCTCGCGGTGGTTCAGGATGAACCCGGTGGCGCCTAGCACGCCCAGCCACGCGAGCGCGGCGAGCCCCGCCCATTTGTGCCAGCGGCGGGACGACCACCACGTCGACCGGGAAGGATCCGGTCGCGGTGATGCAGGGGCGGTGGAGACAGCGGGGTTCATGGTGACCGCTAGAATTTCGCCACGAGCTCGAGGTACCAGGACCGGCCCGGCTGGCGGTAGAACTGGAAGTACTCGCGATCGAAGGCGTTCGTGACGGCGAGGCTGGCACGCAGCTGGCGCGTGACCTGGACGCCGACCTTCACGTCGACGACGGTGTAGGCGTCGTAGGCGCCCATCACGCCATCGAGCGTGCTCGTGTTGAGATCGTCGCTGCGCGGGAAGACGTGCGACGAATAGCGCGCGACGACATCCGTGCTGACGCGGGCATTCGCCCAGCCCACGGAAACGCTGGCCTGCTTGAGCGGAACGTCGCCGAGGCGCTTGCCGACGCTGGCCGGCGTGGCGTCGTTGCGCGTGAGCTCGGAGTCGGTGTAGCTGAAGCTGCCGCCGACCTCGAAGCCGGCGCCGAGTGGCTGCCGCACCGTCGATTCGAGGCCGAGGATGCGGGCCGCGCCGGCGTTGATGTTGCGGTTCAGGTCGTTGGCCGTGCCGCTGATGATCGCCTTCTGGTAGAGCAGGTCGCGGAGCTCGTTGACGTACCCGGTGAGAGTCACGCGGCCCTTGGTCGGCAAGGTGTAGTCACCGCCGATCTCCGCGGTGCGCAGCGTCTCAGGCCGGAGGTTCGGGTCCGCCTCCGTCACGCGGACACCCACGGGCCCGGTCTTGGTCGTGAAGCTCGGGGCGTAGAGGTCGAGCAGCGTCGGCGTGCGGAAGGCGGTCCCGGCCGACGCGCGCAGCGTGAGATCCGAGGCGGCCCGCCAGACCAGCGAGGCCTTCGGGCTGAAGGCGGTGGCGCCGCGAGACGGATAGGAATTGTCGGAGGCGACGAGCGTGGGCTGCGCCGTCGTCGCGGACTGGGTGGCGCGGCCGCGGGTGGTCCAGTCGTCGTACCGCGCGCCGAGGTAGGCGGTGAGCGCGGGGGTCAGCGTGATGCGATCCTGGAGGAAATAACCCCAGGTGTGATTGCGGCCGGTCGCGTCGTAGTAGACCGAGGCCCAGTGGTCCGGGTCGCGCCAGGCGGCGAGGTCGGCGTTCTGCCGGTGAAACGTGTTGCCCTGGAAAGCGGCGCCGGCGACGAGCTCATGGCGGTCACCGAGCCGAACCGTGGACTGCGCGCTGAAGTCGTCGCGAATGCTCGGCGAACTGGAGATCGTGCCGGGGCCGGACGCATAAGTCGCGACGCCGGTGCGCGGCGAGACGAAGAAGGAGCCGAGCATGTTCCGGCCGGCGGCGAATTCGAGATGCGCGCCGCCGGAGAGGATCACGTCGTAATTCGCGTAGAAGCGGCGGGCGTCCTCGACACTCGGCGTGAGCACCAGGAAATCCGTCTCGGCCACCGCGAAACGCAGCGGGGAAGGATCGTTGAAGGTGACGGTGCCCGAGAAGACCGCAGCGCCGGAGCCGTCGTGAAGTTGGCTCGCGTATGGCGTGAATCCGGTGCGGTAGCGGTCGTAGGAATAGCCAGCGGTCAGCTTGCCCGAAGGCCCGACGGCATACTGGAGCTTGGCGAACACATTGACCTGGTTCCAGGGCCGCTTGCCCTTGTCGCCGACGACGTAGGAGGCCACGCCGGTCGGGCTGAGGGTGGGCGTGGCGCCGCTGACCGGGATGGAGCCGGTGCCGGCGCCCGCGGTGGCCTGTTTCACGATCAGATCGCCGACATAGCTCTCGTTGTCGCGGTAGCTGAGGCCGAAGGTGAGACCGAAACCGGTGGACAGCACATCGCGGTAGACGAGCGAGGCGCCGGACTGCGTGACCTCGCCACCGCCGGCGCCCGTCCGGAGGACCACCTCGCGGTGATTCGGGGTGCGCGTGATGACATTGATGACACCGCCCATGGCATTGCCGCCGTAGAGGGAGGAAAAGGCGCCCGGCACGGCCTCGATGCGCGCGATGTCGTCGAGGGGGATGCTGGACCAGTTGATGCCGGTGGAATAGGCGCTGTTGATTGGCTGGCCGTCGACAAGCACGAGCGTGCGCTTGTCGGAGATGCCGCGCATCGTGACGCCGCCCTGGCCGGCGCCCGGCGTGTTGATGCCGAACGGGCTGCCGCGAAAATAAAGACCCGGTACGCCGGCCAGCGCGTCGCCCAGGCGGAACGAAGAACGCTGATCGATCTGGGCCGCGTCGACGACATACACGTTGGCGGGAGCCTCGGCGACGGAGACGGCGGTGCGGGTGGCGGTGACCACGAATTTGTCGAGCGCCACGGACGGCGCGAAGGCGTCGTCCGCGGCGGGCAGTGAGGCGCCGGCGAGAACGCCGGCAGCAAGAATGAAGCGAGAGGAGAAATTCATGAAGAGGAGTTGAAACAGGCAGGGCATCTGCGCGTCAGGCCGATCGCGGAATGCGGTCGCGCCAAGGCGCAGCGGTGCGGACAAAGCCGCAGGAACGGGCGATTGGGCCCGGAGGAACGTCCGGCCCGTCAAGGGCCGGTCAACCAGCTATGGGTCAGGCCGTCCGCGGTGGCGGAGTCGGCGGCACCGGACGATCGGCGCTCAGGGGATTGCGGTCGCTAAGCGACCACGGCGCGCACTCGGGCGCGGAAAAAACAAAACGCGGCGACGGCGGGCAGATCATGACCAACTTCGCCTTTGAGCCGTCCTGGGGCATGGCGGCATCCTGCTGTTGCTTCGCCTGATTCACGGCTTTGCAGACGCCGCACATCTCGCCATCGAAAGTCCGCTTCGCCGCCTGCACATACGACATCGACTCGGCATACCGGAAAAACATCCGGCTCCATCCTGCCGTCTGCACCAGGTCCCACTGCACGCCCGTGGCGAGCAGCCACGCAAAAAGGACGGCGACGACTTTCAGGCGATGCGACACGGGCGGACGGAATGGCGGAGCCATCGCAACCTTGGCAAGAGGATTGTGTTTCGTCGCGGGGAAGCGGCCGGCATCAGGCCACGGCGCATCAAAGGCGAGACGGACGGAGCCAATTCCAAGGAACCAAGGCCGCGGAAAAGGTACGATGGCTCTGCAGCGTAGGATTCGCCTCTCAAGTTCGCCCCAAAAAGAGCCGATTAGGTCTTTACCCCATCATCGCGCTAATTTCTGCAAACAGATAGCAGTGAACAAAGAATACGATTTTTTTACGATTTTGGGTCTGACAATCGGAGAAAACTCGCCATGACACCCTTCGTGCTCATCACCCTGCTGCTGGCCAGTCTGGCTGGAACGTGCGCGTTATGGTACGCCGTCGCGCATGCGGTGCAGGGCTATCAGGACGAGACCGGGTTCCATGAAGGGCCGGAGCCCCGTCCGCTCGAGAGTGCGGTGGGCCATCGCGTTGAGAGCTTTGGGACTTGGACCGCGAATTCGACTCCGCCGGTGACCCGGCGTCGGACGGCGAAGCGCGGCGAGTTCGAGCATGCGGCGGTGGACTTGGGCTAGGCCCGAGTCGAATTGGATTGTAGCCGCAAGAAGGCGCCCAAGGCGCAGGTCGATCTCGTCGGTCGACGATGGCGTATGCATGGTTGATCGAGGCGGGGTCACGGAGAACACGGAGCGGGCACGGAGGGCAATGAGTGCGTCGGCGTTTGCCCTAGGGTCGGTGGTTGGAGTTCGGTGAACTCGGCGACCTAGAACCAGGGATGGCTTCCTTCCTGCTTGGGAGGATTATGGCGATTCCGCGAATTCGCGCGTCATGCCGTAAATGTTTAGCTAAATTCCTTGCAATCGCCCTACCCGAATAGGATTCTTGGACTCCCCATTAGGGAAGAACCGCACTGCGAACGAGTGGCCTAGTTCCCTAACCGAGAAGAACCTACACCGCATCCTTGCCATCCGGACCGATCTGAACCGTGAGATAAGGGAATTCCTTAGTACACTGTCTCGTTGTACGATAAAGCGTTCAAGAACAGTGGATAATGAGACAATTACCAACGACAATTTTCCGTCCAAGCCAAACTCGAGATTGCCACTGCCTTTCCTGAAAACCTGAACGCCGCTGAACCACCCTGCATGCGTCCTCGTTCTGCACAATTCTCCGCCAGCAACTATCCGTACAAGACGGCGGTGAGAATGCAGGTGGCGCGATCGACCCCGATGCCGCGCTGGAAGCGGGTCGTTGACCTCGTGCTCTGCGTGCTGGCGCTGCCCTTCCTGGGGATGGTGACCCTCGTCACGACGATCCTGATGCGGCTGGTTTCCCCGGGGCCGGTGTTTTTCCGCCAGGAGCGGGTGGGCTATCTCGGCCGCGGTTTCATGATCTACAAGTTCCGCACGATGAAAGTTGGCGCGGACACGAGCCTCCACCGCGATCACACGAAGGACCTGATCGGGTCGAATGCGCCGATGATGAAGATGGACAACCGGGGGGACTCGCGGCTGATCCCGGGGGCGAAGTGGATTCGGGCGCTGGGGATCGACGAGCTGCCGCAGCTGATCAACGTGCTGCGCGGCGAGATGAGTTTCGTGGGACCGCGCCCGTGCGTGCCCTACGAGTATGAGCATTACCTGCCGTGGCAGCGGGAGCGTTTCAGCACCCTGCCCGGCCTGACGGGCCTCTGGCAGGTGTCCGGGAAGAACCGCACGACGTTCGACCAAATGATCCGCCTGGACATTCACTATGCGCACCACAAATCGCCGTGGATGGACACGCGCATCATCCTGCGCACGCCGCTCGCGCTACTCCAGCAACTGCTCGATTCGCGGGCGAGACACCGCGCGGAGACGTCAATGGTTGAGACCGGCTCGGGCCTGCCGGGCTTCGGCTCGGCCATCAAGAGCAGGTAAGCAGATTTACCTCTCGCGGGTGAGGCGGATCGCGCTCACCCCAATGAGCTTCCAGCAATCCTTCACTAATGAAGAAGCCCGTTAATATTGGTGTGGTCGGCGGCGGCTATTGGGGCCCCAACCTGATGCGAAACTTCCGGTCATTGCCGGACTGCCGGCTCAAGACGATCTGCGACATCAGCGAGGAGCGGCTCCGTCACCTGAGGGCGCTTTATCCCGAGGCCACCGGCGAGACGAAGTTCGAAAACATGCTCGCCGATCCCGAGATTCATGCGGTCTCGATCGCGACCTCGGTGCGCCTGCACTATCCGATGGCGAAGGCCGCGCTCCTGGCGGGCAAGCACACCATGATCGAGAAGCCGATGGCGGCGTCGGTCGCCCATTGCGAGGAGCTCATCTCCATCGCGCGCGAGAAGGGCCTGACCCTGATGGTCGGCCACACGTTCCTGTACTCGGCGCCCGTCCGGAAGATCAAGGAGATCGTCGACAACAATGACATCGGCGACCTGCGTTACATCTCGGCGCGCCGTCTGAACCTCGGCCTGTTCCAGAAGGACATCAACGTGGCGTGGGACCTCGCGCCGCACGACATTTCGATCATCCTCTACATCATGGGCGAGTCGCCCCTGAGCGTTAACTGCCGCGGCGGCGCGCACGTGACGAAGGGCATCGAGGACGTCACGTCGATGACGCTCCAGTTCTCCCGCGAGCGCACCGCGATGATCACGAGCAGCTGGCACGACCCGCGCAAGATCCGCGAGATGACCATCGTCGGCAGCAAGCGGATGATCGTGTACGACGACATTGCGCAGCAGGAGAAGATCAAGATCTACGACGCCCGCGTGGAGCGTCCGCCGCACTACGACACTTTCGGCGAGTTCCAGTACGCGTATCACTACGGCGACATCTACTCGCCGTACATCAAGCTGGACGAGCCGCTGAAGACCGAGTGCCAGCACTTCATCGACTGCATTGTGCACGGCAAGGTGCCGATCACGTCGGGCGAGGCCGGCGCCGAGGTGGTCCGGGTGCTGGAGGGCTCGACCGAGTCGCTGCGGCTCAACGGCGCGCCGGTGGACCTGGGCCCCCAAGTCTACAACGGCCAGTCGCGGGTCCCTTTTCCGATGATTGCGCGCGGCGGTCCGGCAGGCAACAAATCCCCCTGATTTCGTTGCTTCGCCCATGAACCAGCCTCCCCAGCCCAATCAACAGATCGCCCCCAGCGTGAAGCTGGGCAAGGACGTCAAGATCTTCGGCTTCACCAATCTCTACGGTTGCGAGATCGGCGACGGCTCCAAGATCGGCACGTTTGTCGAGGTGCAGAAGGGCGCCAAGATCGGGCGCCGCTGCAAGATCTCGAGCCACTCGTTCGTCTGCGAAGGCGTGACGATCGAGGACGAGGTCTTCATCGGCCACGGCGTGATGTTCACGAATGACCTGCACCCGCGGGCCACGAACCTCGACGGCAGCATGCAGACCGACGCCGACTGGAAGTGCATCCCCACCCTGGTGAAAAAGGGCGCGGCGATCGGCTCCAACGCGACCATCCTGTGCGGCATCACGATCGGCGAGCGCGCAATCGTCGGCGCGGGCTCGGTGGTGACGAAGGACGTGCCCGACGGGGCGACGGTCGTCGGCAATCCCGCGCGGGTCCTTAAGCCCGCCCCGAAAAAGAGCTAGCCCCCACCCCGCCGAACTCCGAACAGCGATCTCCGAACTCCGAATTCCGTCCATGGACCACCAGAAGCCTCAGGTTCCGTTCCTCGATCTCAAAGCCCAGCACGACCCGATCCGGGCCGAGCTCTTTGCCGCGTTCAACGAGGTGATTGACCGCAGCGCCTTCGCGGGCGGCCCGTACGTCGCGAAGTTCGAGGCGGATTTCGCCGCCTACTGCGGATCCAAGCACGCCATCGGCTCGGGCAACGGCACCGATGCGCTCTGGCTCGCGCTCCTCGCCCGCGGCATCGGCCCGGGGGACGAGGTGATCACGGTGCCCAACACCTTCATCGCGACCGCCGAGGCGATCAGCTACTGCGGCGCGAAGCCGGTGTTCGTCGACATCGACGAGCGCACGTACACGATGAACCCGGCCCTCATCGAGCGCGCGATCACGCCGCGCACGAAGGCGATCATCCCGGTCCACCTCTACGGCCAGGTCGCGGACATGGATCCGATCATGGCGATCGCCAAGAAACACAATCTGATGGTCGTGGAAGATGCCTGCCAGGCGCACGGCGCCACGTACAAGGGCCGCAAGGCGGGCACCATCGGCGACGCCGGCGCGTTCAGCTTTTATCCGGGCAAGAACCTCGGGGCGCTCGGCGAAGGCGGCGGCACGGTCACGAACGACGACGCGCTGGCCGAGAAGATGCGCACCTTCCGCGATCACGGCCAGGAGACGAAGTACCATCACTCCGTGATCGGCTGGAACGCGCGCATGGACGGCCTCCAAGGCGCGGCGCTGCAGATCAAGCTCCGTCGGCTGGACGCCGGCAACGAGGCCCGTCGCCGTCATGCCGCGCAGTACACCCAGCTGCTTTCGGGGGTGAAGGGCGTGATCACGCCGACGGTGGCCGACTACGGCGTCCCGGTGTTTCATCTCTACGTGATCCGGGTGGCCGAGCGCGACCGCGTGCTGGCGGCCATGGGCCAGCGTGGCATCGGCTGCGCGATCCACTACCCGAAGCCGGTGCACCTGCAGAAGGCGTACGCGAGCCTGGGTTACAAGCCGGGCTCGTTCCCGGTCGCCGAGCGCACCGCTCCCGAACTCCTCTCGCTGCCGATGTTCCCCGAGCTGACGCCGGCTCAGGTCGAGCTGGTCGTGAAGGAGCTGAAGGCGGTGCTGTAGCGCGGCGCGTGGCGCCGCGCGTCGCAGATCGAATTTCGCAGATCGCAGTTCGCAGATCGGGGGTCGAGAGCGTGGAGCCTTCGGCTTTGGATTTACGAATTACGACTGACGATTTACGATTGATGAGGTCAGCGAGTCTCGCGCTCAGCCCTTTTTTTCGCCCAGCTCCAAATTCGATCTCCGATCTCCGAACTGCGATCTCCGAACTCCGAGCCTCGCCCCAGCGGCCGCATACAGGTTTCCCAATTTCATCTTTCCCCAATTTCATCTTTTCCGCCAATGCCGCCTCATGATCCGCTGATCGACCCGACATGGGACACGCGGATGGCCGCGCTGCCCGGGGCGACGTTTTTCCACACCACGGCGTGGTTGCGGGTGCTGCACGACACCTACGGGTTCACGCCGGCGTATTTTGTCGGAACCGACGCCAACGGGCGCGAGTCGGTCTTGCCGATGATGGAAACCAACAGCTGGCTGAAGGGTCGTCGCGGCATCGGCCTGCCGTTTACCGATGAAGCCGGGCCGCTGGCGGGTGACAAGGAGGCGGCGAAGGCGTTGTTCGACGAAGCGCTGGCTCACGGCCGGAATCGCGGTTGGAAAATTCTGGAGTGTCGCGGCGGCAATGCGCTTCTGGGCGGAACTCCGGTTTCCACGGCATTCTGGGGACACCGAATCGATCTGACCGGCGATGAGAAAGCGCTCTTCAGCCGGCTGGAGTCGGCGACTCGGCGGGGAATCCGCAAGGCCGAGCAGAGCGGCCTGCGCGTGGAGGTCACGACCAGCGCCAAAGGCATCCAGACGTTTTATTACCTGATGGGCCTGACCCGAAAGAAGCACGGCCTGCCGGCGCAGCCTTTCGGATTCTTCGGCAAGATTCATGAGCACGTCCTGGCTAAGGACCAAGGTTGCGTCGTCCTGGCGTGGCAGGGTGATACGCCGGTGGCCGGCGCGGTCTATTTCCGATTCGGCCGGTCTGCGATCTACAAGTACGGCGCCTCCGACGAAAGCCTGCAGCACCTGCGGGCCAACAATCTCGTGATGTGGGAGGCCATGAAGCACCACGCCAAGCTGGGGGTGACGTCGCTCGACCTCGGACGCACCTCGCTCAACAAAGAAGGCCTGCGGAAATACAAGCTCGGCTGGGGCGCCAGCGAGCACCGCGTCGAGTACACGCGGTTCGATCTGCGAACCAACCAGTTTGTGGAAGTCCGGGACGAGGCCGCGGGCTGGTACAATTACGTATTCCGGCACTTGCCGGTTTCGGTCTCGCGGTTAATTGGCAGCTTGCTCTACAAGCACGCCGCCTAGACCCTATCCCACCCATGGATCGTCCCACGAGCAGTCATTCCGCGCGCCCGATGGAGGAAGGCCGTCCGGCCCGCCCGGGCCACATGCCGACTCCCATGGTGCCAGCCCAGAATGCTGCGATGACGATCGGCGACATCTACTACGTCGTTTTCCGGCACAAGTGGAAGATCTTCCTCTGCACGTTGACCGGCATGATTGGCGCGGTCGGCTTTGTCTTTCTGTTTCCTCAGCCGTTCCAGTCTGACGCGAAGTTGTTCGTCCGCTACGTCGTGACCGACACCAAGACGCCGGCGGCGCCGGGGGCGGACATGTCGAAGTACACCTCGCCCGACCAGCGCGGTGAGACGATCATGGAATCCGAGCAGGAGATCCTGACCAGTCTCGACCTGGCGAAACAGGTGGCGGAGACGGTGGGACCCGAG
>DAOQKI010000110.1:0-13548 GCA_035334485.1 Opitutaceae bacterium | reverse complement strand
TCGGCGGGCTCGACCTCGCGCTCTGGGACCTGCGCGGCCAGGCCGCGGGCCAGCCGGTGCACGCGCTACTCGGCGGCGCGCGCCGCACCCGCCTCCGCGCATACGGCACGATTTATCCGATGGCCCGCACCGAGGACGGCGTCCGGCGGCAGGTGACCGAGGTGCTCGAGCGCCTGCACCTGAGCGCAATCAAGTTCGCCGCCGATCCCTGGTGGATGGACGACATCGCACAGACCACGCGCCTGCTTCGCGCGGCGCGGGCGGTGCTCGGCCCCGACCGCGGCCTGATCGTCGACGCCGCACTTTCCTACCAGACCAAGGAGGAGGGCCTGAGGCTCTACCCCGCCTACCGTGAGACCGGCATCCTCTTCCTCGAGGCGCCCCTGCCGCTGGACGATGTCGAGGGTCACGCCGCCATGGCCCGCCACGGCATCCCGCTCGGAGTCGGCGACCTCGGCCTGACGCATGTCCGCGAGTTCATCGAGGCGATGGACCAGGGCGGTGCGACCATCTGCCAGCCGGACATCACCATGGTCGGCGGCTTCACCGGCCTCCGGCAGATCGCCGCCGCGGCGCAGGCGCGGGGCAAGCGCGTGATCACGCACGGCTACAAGACCAACATCGAGATCGCCGCCAACCTCCACTTCCTGGCCGCGCATGCGGACGAGGAGCTCCTGGAGTTCTCGACGAGCGCGTCGCCGCTGCGCTGGGAGATGACCAACGAGACCCTGCCCGTCGCGAAAGATGGCTACGTGACGGTGCCGACGCGGCCCGGCCTCGGCGTGACGCTGAGTGAGGCCGCCCTGAAGAAATACACGCGGTCGCGCCAGGTGTCCGGGAACTGACCATGGCTGACGGACCGATCCGCCTGCGGGGCATCGCCTGGGACCATTCACGGGGCTTCACCCCGATGGTGGCGACGGCGCAGCGTTACGGCGAGCTGCACCCGGGGATCCAGGTGACGTGGGAGAAGCGCTCGCTGCAGGCGTTCGCGGATGCACCGCTGGCGGCGCTCGCGGCCGAGTTCGACCTGCTCGTCATCGACCATCCGTTCGCGGGCGACCTGGCGCAGAAGCCGGAACTGGTGCTCGACCAGAACCGTCACGCCCCGGCGGCGCTGCTGGCGGAGCTGGCGGCCCAGGCGGTCGGCGCGTCGCACGCGAGCTACGCGTACGACGGCCGGCGCTGTGCCCTGCCGATTGACGCCGCGGCGCCGGTCAGTGGCTGGCGCGAGGATCTGCTGGCGCGACATGGGCTCCGTCCGCCCACGACCTGGGAGGAACTGCTGGAACTCGCGAACCACGGCTTCGTGGCGGTCGCGGGCATCCCGGTCGACTGCCTGATGAGTTTCTTCATGTTCTGCCAGGCGCAGGGCGAGGTGCCGTGCGCCACGCGCGAGCGCGTGGTGGCGCGGGACATTGGCGCGGCGGCGCTGGCGCAGCAGCGGGACCTGATGCGGCGGCTGCCAGCGGAGACCTGGGAGCGGAACCCGATCCGGACGTGGGACGCGCTGGCGGCGGCCGTGGACCGGCCGGCCATCTGTCCGTTCGCCTACGGCTACTCCAACTACGCGCGGCCCGGCTACGCGGGCCACGTGCTGCGCTTCGGCGGGCTGGTGACCTTCCGCGGGCGGCGGCTGCGGGCGACGCTCGGCGGCACGGGCCTGGCGGTGTCGGCGCGGTGCCGCCACCCGGAGGCGGCGCTCGACTACGCGGCCCGCGTGGCCGGGGCGGACTGGCAGCGCACGCTGTACTTCGACGCCGGCGGCCAGCCGGCCCACCGGTCGGCGTGGACGGATGAGGAGGTGAACCGCCGCTCGAACGGGTTCTTCCGGGACACGCTTGCGACGCTCGACGAGGCGTGGGTGCGGCCGCGGTACCCCGGCTACCTCGACTTCCAGGACCACGGCGGCGAAATCGTGCGCGACTTCCTGCTGGGCCGGTCCCATGCTGATGCCGCCCTCGCGGCGCTCGACCGCGCCTACCGCGAGTCCCTGACCCCCAACCCCTGAGTTTCCCCATGCTCCTCCAAGACCGTGTCGCCCTGATCACCGGAGCCGCCTCGGGCATCGGCAAGGCCGCCGCCCGCCTGTTTGCCCGGGAGGGAGCCCGCGTGCTGCTCGCGGACCTCGACGAGGACCGCGGCCGGGTGGTCGCGACGGAGATCACCGCGGCGGGCGGGACGGCCCGGTTCGTCCGGACCGACGTGAGCAAGGGCGCGGACGCGGCGCGGGCGGTGCACACCGCGACCGAGGCGTGGGGCCGGCTCGACATCCTCTACAACAACGCGGCGCCGACCCGCCTGTGCAACGAGCGCGACCGCGCGGTCCACGAGTTGGACGAGGCGGTGTGGGACACCATGATCAACGTCGCGCTCAAGGGTGTGTACCTGATGTCAAAGCACGCCCTGCCGGTGATGATGCACCAGCGGCGCGGCGTGATCCTGAACACCGCGACGGTTGATGCGCTCGTGGCCGAGCCGGCGGTCGACAGCTACACCGCGGCCAAGGGCGGGATCATCGCGCTGTCCCGCGCGATGGCGCTGAACTACGCGCGCCACGGCATCCGGGTGAATGCGATCAGCCCCGGCTACGTGATCACGGAATGCCAGCAGGGCTGGTACGAGAATCCCGCGGCGCGCGCCGCGGCCGAGGCGCTGCACCTGACGCGGCTGGGCCGGCCGGAGGACATCGCGGAGCTCGCGCTCTTCCTCGCGAGCGACAAGGCCGAGTTCATGACGGGGAGCAACGTCGTCATCGACGGCGGCTTCACCGCGTTCAAGTCGCAGCCGCAGGCGGCGGCGGACACCTTCTTCCGCACGGAGCCGTGAGCCGGCGCTAATGGGGCGACGGTGGCGCGTTAATAACCGGGCCGGCGATTTTCGGATTCGGCCGGGGCCGCTACGGTACCCGCCGCCTTCCGCCGCCATGATCGCACCCGTCCTCGTCATCGCCCTGCTCACCGCCCTCGTGGCGACCGAGGCGGAGCCGTCGGAAGGCGGCGGGCGCTGACCCTCGCCGACGCGGGCCGGCGGACGGCACTTGCGCCCCGGCGCGGATTGCCCTGCCCTAGCAGCCGACCATCGCCGTGACCCCGCCCCGTTTCCTGCGCGCCCTCTCCTCGCCGAACTACCGGCGCTATTTCCTCGGGCAGGTCGTGTCGCTGCTGGGCAACTGGATGACCACCACGGCGGCACTGTGGCTGGTGTTCAAGCTCTCGGGCGACCCGTGGCACGTGGGCCTGGTCGGGTTCGCGAACCAGATCCCGGTGCTCGTGCTCGCCCCGTTCGCAGGCGTCCTGGTCGACCGCGTCGACGCGCTGCGGCTCGTGCGGCTCACCCAGACCCTTTCGATGCTGCAGTCGGCGGCGCTCGCGGCGCTGACCCTGAGCGGGCACATGACCGTCACCTTGCTAATCTCACTCTGCCTCGTGCAGGGCCTGATCAACGCGCTCGACTGGCCGGCGCGGCAGGCGCTGACCTACCCGCTGGCGGGCGACAAGGCGCTGCTCGAGAACGTCATCGTCCTCAACTCGATCACGTTCAACTTCGCTCGCCTGATCGGGCCCGCGATCGCGGGCTTCGTGATCGCGGCGGCCGGCGCGGGCATCTGCTTCACGGTCGACGCGCTGAGCTACGTCGCGGTGCTGGTGGCGCTGGCCGGGGTGCGGATCCCGCCGCGGACCTCCCCGCCGAGCGAGGCGCATCCGCTGGCGGACCTGCGGGACGGCGTGCGCTACGCGGCGACGCACCCGACGATCCGGCGGGTGCTGCTCATGGTGCCGGTGATCGGCCTGGTGGGCTTCGCGCACAGCATCCTGGCGCCGGTGTTCGCGGAGGGCATCTATCACGGCGACGCGCGCACCCTCGGTTTCCTGCTCTCTGCGACGGGCGTCGGCGCGGTGATCGCGGGCCTCTCGCTCACGCTGCGCACGGCGCCGACGGGCCAGGAGCGGGTGGTCGCGCTGGGCGCCCTGATCGGCGGCAGCGGACTCGCCGGCATGGCGCTGGCGCCGGGCGTCGGCTTCGCGCTGCCGTGCTTTGCGGCGGCGGGCGCGGGCGGCGTGCTGGTGATGGCGTCGAGCAACACGCTGCTGCAGGCGACGGTGGACCACGACAAGCGGGGCCGCGTGATGAGCCTGTTCGCCACGGGTCAAAGCATGTTCCCGGTCGGCAGCCTGCTCGCGGGCGCCGCGGCCTCGGCGTGGGGCGCACCGGTCACGATCCTGGTGTGCGGCGCGATCTGCGTGGTCGCGGCCGCGGTGTTCCACCGGGCGACCCGGCACGACCCGCTGACGCCGGCCCCAGAACCCGCGGGCTGCGCGTGATCGCGGCCCGGCGGCCAGGGCGAAAACTGCTCTTGCGTGCAGGCCCATTTGGTATGCCATCGCGACTGCCGAATGACGACCTCCTCCCCCCGTTTCCCGCTGCTGCGTCGCGCCGGCGCGGCCCTCGTCCAGTGGATTGATGCCGACTACGCACCCGATGGCGCCGAACGCATGCGGGCGGAGGCCGACCGGGTCGACTGGGTGCGCTGCATCCCGTTCATCATCCTGCACGCCGGCTGCCTTGGCGTCCTGTGGGCGGGCTGGAGCCCGTTCGCGGTGGGCAGCGCGATCGCGCTCTACTTCCTGCGCATGTTCGCGGTGACGGGCATCTACCACCGGTATTTCTCGCACCGCACGTACCGCACGTCGCGGTTCGGCCAGTTCCTGCTGGCGCTGTGGGGCGGCACGACGGTGCAGCGCGGCGGGCTCTGGTGGGCCTACCACCACCGGCACCATCACCAGCATTCCGACGGCCCGGAGGACGCGCATTCGCCGCACGTGCACGGGTTCTGGTGGTCGCACATCGGCTGGATCACGAGCCGCCGCAATTTCCCGACCGACTACAGCAAGATCCGCGACCTCGCGAAGTACCCTGAGCTGGTCTGGCTGAACCGCTTCGACACGGTGGTGCCGGCCCTGTTCGCGCTCGGGCTGTGGGGCCTGGGCTGGCTGCTGGAGATCTACGCGCCCGGCCTGCACACGAACCGCTGGCAGATGCTGTGGTGGGCGTTCTTCGTGAGCACGACCCTGCTCTTCCACGGCACGGCGTGCATCAACTCGCTCGCGCACCTGCTCGGGCGCCGCCGGTTCGCCACGGGCGACGACTCGCGCAACAGCTGGATCCTGGCGTTCGTGACCCTCGGTGAGGGCTGGCACAACAACCACCACCGCTACATGCACTCGACCCGCCAGGGCTTCTACTGGTGGGAGTTCGACCCGACCTATTACGGCCTGAAGCTCATGTCCTACACGGGCTTCATCTGGGACCTGAAGCCGGTGCCGGAGGCGATCCTGGACGAAGCTGCGCGGGTCGACCACGCCAGCTCGGTGGTCGCGGCCCAGCGCGCGGCGGTGCTCCATCCCGAACTCTCCTCGTTCAAGAAGGTCGTGCCGGCCGCGGCCGCGCTGGCGGTGGCCACGGTCAACGCCTCCCACGCGAACGCCCCGAAGCGCGCGGACGGCCCGGTGATCCGGCAGGACAGCTCGGAGCTGGTGCGCCCGGACGCCCAGCCGCCGAAATAGGATTCTCCCGGACCCCGGCCGGCGCTAGGCTTCGACGCATGGCCCGCATCGCGATCATCGGCACCGGCATCGCCGGACTGGGCTGCGCGCATTTCCTGCACCGGGACCACGACCTGACGCTGTTCGAGCAGAATGGGTACGTCGGCGGGCACACCAACACGGTGCACGTGACCGAGCCCGTCACCGGGCGGGCGCTGCCGGTCGACACCGGGTTCATGGTGTTCAACCATGTCACCTACCCGCTGCTCACCCGGCTGTTCCGCGAACTGGACGTGGCGACCAAGCCGACGAGCATGTCGTTCAGCGTGCGTCACGCCGACACCGGCCTCGAGTTCGCCGGCTCGTCGCTGAACCACCTCTTTGCCCAGCGCCGGAACCTGCTCCGGCCCCGGTTCTACCGGATGCTGGCGGCGATCAACCGCTTCAACTCCGAGGCCGCCGCCGCGCTCGAGGACCCGGCCACCAAGGGCGAAACGCTCGCCGACTACGTCCGGCGCCGCGGCTACGGGAGCGACTTCCTCGAGCTGTACCTCGTTCCGATGAGTGCGTCCGTCTGGAGCACGCCGCCGGACCTGATGCTGACCTTCCCCGCCACGACGCTCCTGCGGTTCTTCCACAACCACGGGTTCCTCGGCCTGCACACCCAGCATCCGTGGTACACGGTCGGCGGCGGCGCCCGGTCCTACGTCGAGAAGATCACCGCGCCGTGGCGCGAGCGCATCCGCGTCGGCCAGCCGGTCGTCCGCGTCGTCCGGTCCCCGCGCGGCGTCACCGTCCACACCGCCGCCGGCACCAGCCACGCCTTCGACCAGGCCATCCTCGCGTGCCACGCCGACCAGGCCCTGCGCCTCATCGACGGGCCGACCGGGAACGAGTCGCGGCTGCTCGGCGAGTTCCGGTTCCAGTCGAACGTCGCGACCGTCCACACCGACGACCGCGTGATGCCGCGCGCCCGCCTGGCGTGGTCGAGCTGGAACTACGAGATCAACCGCGACGCCGGCGGCCGGGCGGCGCCCGCGATCCACTACTGGATGAACTCGCTGCAGGGCGTGTCGCGGCGGGAGAATTTCTTCGTGACGATCAACCGGCCCGAGGCGATCGACCCGGCGAAGGTCCTCCAGCGCATCCCCTACGAGCACCCGCTCTTCAGCCTGGGCGCGGTCCGGGCGCAGACCGAGCTGCCGGCCCTGAACCTGGCGGCCAGGCAGGCGACGCAGACGTTTTTCGTGGGGGCGTGGCAGCGCTACGGGTTCCACGAGGACGGGCTGCTGAGCGCCTACCGGCTGGCGGAGCAGCTGCTCGGGCGGGACCCCTGGCCGGCCTAGGCGGATTTTCCCGCCGACCGGCGCATCCGGTGCCCAGCCTTGTGCGTATCAGGAGTCCAGCCCACGCTTTCCTGCCGATGCGGTCCTGCCTCTACGAATGCCAAGTGATGCACGCGCGCCTGAGCCCGCGCCGGCACCGCTTCGCCTACCGCATCTTCCTGTTCGCGCTCGATCTCGACGAACTCGACACGCTGGCGGGCCGCCTCGCGCTGTTCTCGGTCAACGGCCCCAACGTGTACTCGTTCCGCGAGCGCGACTTCCTACCCACCGGCGAGACGCTGCACAACGGCGCCCCGGGCGGGCGCCCGGCGCCGGCCGGGGCCGGCCTCAAGGCCCGGGTCATGGCCTACCTCGCCGACCGCGGCGTGGACCTCGCCGGCGGACGCATCCTGCTCGTCTCGCTGCCCCGCGTGCTGGGCTACCATTTCAACCCGGTCTCGTTCTATTTCTGCTACGACCGCGACGGCCGCCCGGCCGCGGCGATCGCGGAGGTCACGAACACCTTCCGCGAGGTGAAGCCGTATTTCCTCGGGCCGGAGACGTGGCAGGCGGGCGACGCCGCGTTCCACCGCCGCACCCCGAAGCACTTCTACGTGTCGCCGTTCGCCGACGTCGACGTGGCGTTCGACTTCCGGCTGCGCGCCCCGGACGGGCGGCTCGAGGTCCAGATCGACGACTACGTCGGGCCCGAGCGGACGCTCATCAGCACCCTCCACGGCCCGCGGCGCGAGCTGACGGGCGGGCGGCTGGCGTGGTTCCTCGTGAAATACCCGTTGATCACGCTCCAGGTGATCACCCTCATCCATTGGCACGCGTTGCGCTTGTGGCTGAAGCGGGTGCCTTGGTTCGCCAAGGCGGCCCGGGCCGGCGACCAGCGCGACCTCTACCGGCCGCATCCGTCCATTTCCCAGTCTCCCGACCCTGCATGAGTCCGTCCTCCGCCCCCTCCCCCGACCTGGCCGCCGGCTACGCCCGCGCCACCCGTGAGAGCTTCTGCCAGCGCGCCGTGCTCGACGCCTTCGCGGCCATGACCCGCGGGCACCTCCGCCTGGAGCTGCCCGGCGGCGCCGTGCGCGAGTTCGGCTCGCGCACGACCGAGGAGACGCTGCCGCTGGGAATGTCGCCCCGCGCCAGCCTCTGCGTCCGGCGGCCGGCCTTCTTCAAGAAGTGTTTCTGGTCGGGCGATATCGGCTTCGCCGAGTCATACATCGACGGCGACTGGGAGACGCCCGACCTCGCCGCCATTGTCGCCTGGTTCGTGCTGAACCTCGAGCACGCCCCGACCCTGTCGGGCTCGCGCCGCGCGCAGTCGCTGGCCCTGAACCTCCTGCGGTTCGCCAACCGGGCCGGGCACCTGCTGCGGCCCAACTCCCGCGCCACCGCGCGCCGCAACATCCGCGAGCACTACGACCTCTCGAACGATTTCTTCGCGCTCTTCCTCGACCCCTCGCTGATGTACTCCGGCGCGCACTGGCGCGACGGCTTCACGCTCGAGGACGCCCAGCGCGAGAAGAACGACGCGCTCTGCCGGCACCTGCGCCTGCAGCCGTCGGACCACGTGCTCGAGATCGGCACCGGCTGGGGCGGCTGGTCCCTGCACGCCGCGCGCACCTACGGCTGCCGCATCACGACCATCACCCTCTCCCGCCAGCAGCACGACCTCGCCCGCCAGCGCATCGCGGCGGCGGGGCTGGCCGACCGCGTGGACGTGCAGCTGCGCGACTACCGCGACATCACCGGCCAGTACGACAAGATCGTCTCGATCGAGATGATGGAGGCGCTCGGCCACCGGTACCTCCCCGCCTTCAGCCGGGTCCTGGCGGGCGCGCTGAAGCGCGACGGTCTGCTCGCGCTGCAGTTCATCACTTGCCCCGACCATCGCTACCGCGAGTTCCGGCGTGGCGTGGACTTCATCCAGAAGCACATCTTCCCGGGCTCGCTGCTGCTGTCGCTCAACCGGGTGAACGACCAACTCGCGCAGGCGGGCGGGCTGGTGCTGCACCACGTCTCCGACCATGGCGCCGACTACGCGCTGACGCTGCGGGCGTGGCACGAGAATTTCCGGGCGCGGCTCGACGCGGTGCGCGCGCTCGGCTTCGACGACCGCTTCATCCGCAAGTGGAGCTACTACCTCGCCTACTGCGAGGCCGGCTTCGCGATGCGCAACATCTCGGTCGTCCAGACCCTGCACACCCGCGCCAACAACCTCGCGCTCTGAGCCGCCCCCCTCCCATGATCCTCCTGCTCCGCGGACTTTTCCTCCTGGTGCTCGCCTCGATGCTGGCCGTGACCGTCTGGGCGGGCCTGCAGTGCCCGCTGTTCGGGCTGCCGCGCGAGGTCTATGCGCACCCCTGGTTCATCGCCGGCATGTTCGACGCCTACTGGGGCTTCACCACGTTCTTCGTCTGGGTGTGCGTCAAGCGGACCGCCTGGACTGCGCGCCTTGCGTGGTTCGTGGCGATCATGCTGCTCGGCAACATCGCCATGGCCTCGTTCTGCCTCCGCGAGCTGTGGCGGGTGCCGCGCGACGCGCGGCTGGCGGACGTGCTGACGACGCCGCGGCCCGGCCCCAGCCGGCTGGGCCTCGCCCTGGCCGCCGCGGGCCTGGTGGTGATCGGCGCGGCCCTGCGGTCCTGAGCCGAGGCCGCATCCGCTGCTTGTGCCAGGCCCCCTCCCGGCGTAGCTTCGCCCCCCGTGTCTGATCCCGCGACCAGTTCCACCCCCACTCCCGCCCGCACCTTCTGGCAGCGGCGGGTCCGGGATCCCATTGTCGCGCAGCTGACCCAGGGCATCACGCCCGAGAAGATCGCCCTGACCCTGGCCGTGGGCAGCGCGTTCGCCCTCTTTCCCATCCTCGGCACCACGACCGTGCTGTGCTTCATCGTGGCCGTGGCGCTGCGGCTGAACCAGCCGATCGTGCAGCTGATCAACCAGGCGCTCTGGCCGGTCCACATCCCGGTGATCTTCGGCTGCATCCGGCTCGGCGAGAAAATCTTCGGGGCGCCCCGGGCAGAGTTCCACATCCGCTGGATGCATGAGATGTTCTGGAGCCACCCGGCGGAGTTCTTCCACAAGTTCGGCCTGACGGTGCTGTACGCCGTCGTGGCGTGGTGCGTGATGGCGCCCTTCTTCATCACCGCCGTGTATTTCGTCGCCCTGCCCATCACCCGCCGGATCGCTTACCTGAAGCACACCGTCGAGGCCGCCGCCGCGGACGAGACGCCCCCGCCGACCCCATGAGCCCGCTGCTCCTCGCGCTCGCGGCCCTAGGAGGCCTGTGCGTCGTGTTCGCGGTCCTGTACGGCGTGGCCCGCGCGATGGACAACTACGGCATCGTCGACATCGCCTGGTCCTACGCCTTCGCGCTGCTCGGCGCCGGCTACGCGCTCGGGGCCGAGGGCTGGCCGGTCCGCCGGGCGCTGGTCGGGACGATGGCCGTGCTCTGGAGCCTGCGGCTCGGCACGCATCTCGCGGTGCGCGTGCTGAAGCACCATCCGGTCGAGGACGGCCGCTACCAGCAGCTGCGCCGCGACTGGGCGGGCAACTTTGGCCCGAAGATGTTCGGCTTCTTCCAGCTGCAGGCCGCTTCGGTCGTGCTGCTCGGCGTTCCCTTTCTGCTCGCGGCGGTGAATCCCGCCCCGGGACTGCATCCGGCGGAGGTGGCCGGAGTGGCGCTGTGGCTCATCGCCCTCAGCGGCGAGGCGCTGGCGGACGCGCAGCTGGCGGCGTTCAAGCGCCGGCCTGACAGCCGCGGCCAGGTGTGCGACGTCGGGCTGTGGCGGTACAGCCGGCACCCGAATTATTTCTTCGAGTGGCTGATCTGGGTCGCCTACGCGCTCTTCGCGCTCGGCTCGCCCTGGGGCGGCCTCGCGCTCATCAGTCCCGCCATCATCCTCTTCCTCCTGCTCCGGGTCACCGGCATCCCGCTCACCGAGGAGCAGAGCCTCCGCAGCCGCGGCGACGCGTACCGCCGCTACCAGCAGACCACGAGCCGGTTCGTGCCGTGGCCGCGCCGGCGGCAGCCGCCGGCGGCTTTAGGCGATAAGCTGTAGGCATTAGGCTGGGAGCCCCCGCAGCACTGCTCACCTCCGGTCCTCACCGCCTTCCGCTTACCGCTTACAGCCTACTGCCTTTCGCCTCCCGCGCCTCTCCCCCCATGCTCGACACCCTGCTCGAAAAGAACCTCCTGCCCGACTGGCTGGTGCGGATCGGCATCCGCCGGCTCCTCGCCCAGCGACTCCGCGACGAGGCGGCGCGTTACGACCGGGCCGCCTACGTGACCGACCTGAAGACGCGGGCGCTGGCCGAGCAGACCGGGGCGGCGAACGAGCAGCACTACGAAGTGCCGACCGCCTTTTACCTTCGGTGCCTCGGCCGTCACCTCAAGTACTCCGCGTGCCTTTATCCGACCGGGACCGAGACGCTCGACCAGGCCGAGGAGCGGATGCTCGCGCTGTACGCCGAGCGCGCCCAGCTCGCCGACGGCCAGCACATCCTCGAGCTCGGCTGCGGCTGGGGCTCGCTCGCGCTCTACAACGCCGCGCGGTTCCCGGGGGCGCGGATCACCGCGGTGTCGAATTCCCGGACCCAGAAGGAGCACATTGACACCGAGGCGCGGAAGCGCGGGCTGACCAATCTCCGGGTGATCACCAGCGACATCAATAGCTTCGACATCGCGCCCGGGCAGTTCGATCGCGTGGTTTCGGTCGAGATGTTCGAGCACCTCAAGAACTACCAGCGGCTGTTCGCGCTCATCGCCCGGTGGCTCAAGCCCGGTGGCCTGCTCTTCGTCCACATCTTCACGCACCACCGTCTCTCCTACCACTTCGTGTCCGAGGGGCCGGGCGACTGGATGAGCCGATATTTCTTCACCGGCGGGCAGATGCCGGCGCACGACCTCCTGGCGCAGTTTCAGGACGACCTGCGCCTCGTGTCTGACTGGAAGCTCAGCGGCACGCACTACCAGCGCACAGCGGAGCACTGGCTCCGAAACATGGACCAGCACCGCGACGAGATCCGGTCGCTCTTCATCGACGTGTACGGGCGCGACCAGGCGACGAAATGGTGGGCGTACTGGCGGGTGTTCTTCATGAGCTGCGCGGAGCTGTGGGGCTACCGCGGCGGTGAGGAGTGGCTCGTCAGCCACTATCTCTTCCGGAAGCCCTGAGCCGCCATGCCTGCCGGTGCGACCTCCGGTTCGGTCCTGGTCTGCGGGCTCGCGCTGGCCTGCCTGACGCCGGCATTGGCCCGCGCCGACGACGCGGCAGCTCTGGTGCAACAGGCCCGGGCGGCCGAGGCGCGGTACGACACGACGACGGCGCTCGGGCTGTTCCTGCGGGCCGACGCCGCGCGGCCAAATGACCCGGTGATCCTGCAGAAGATCTCGCGACAGTACTCCGACGCCACGAACGACACGGCCGACGTGGACGAAAAGAAGCGCCTCTGCACCCTGGCGCTCGACTACGCCCGTCGCGCCACCGCCCTGGCGCCGGATGACCCGGTCAACCAGCTGTCCGTCGCGATCTGCTACGGGAAGCTCGGGTTCTACAGCGACGCGCGCACCAAGGTGGAATACTCGCGGCTGGTGAAGTCCCACGCCGAGCGGGCCCTCGCCCTCGACCCGAACTACGACTATGCGCACCACGTGCTCGGCCGGTGGCACTACGAGGTCGCCACCCTCGGCCTGGGCGCGCGGTTCATCGTGCGGCTCGTCTACGGCGGACTGCCGCCGGCCTCCACTGCGGAGGCGGTGCAGCATCTCCGCCGGGCCACCGAGCTCGCGCCGCGGCTGCCTTCCCACCGGATCGAGCTCGGGCTCGCGCTGCTGGCCGACGGCCAGCGCGCCGCAGCGAAGCAAACCCTGGAGGAGGCGCTGCGCCTGTCGCCGGTGGAGAAGCACGACCCGGCCGCGTTCGAGCGCGGCCGCGAGGCACTGCGCCGCCTCGGCGAGTCCTGACCTAGCTTAAGCCGGGAGCTTGAAGCCCTCGAACAGGGTCTTCACGTCCTGCAGGAAGGCCGCGGTGCCGGCGCCGTTGACCACCTTGTGGTCGAACGTGATCGAGAGCGTCACCACCTCGGCCGGATACACGACGCCGCCGTCGTTGATCATGCGCTCGTGCGCGGTGCCGACGAAGAGCGTGCTCATGGCCGGCGGCACGACGATCGGCCAGGCCTTCTCGATGCCGAACGCTCCGAGGCTCGTGAGATTCAGCGGGGCCTGGACATCTTCCACGCTGCCGGAGCGGGTGGCGTCGATCGCCGCCTGGTAGGCCGCGACAAACTCGGGCCAGCCGAGCCGGTTGCAGCGACGCACCACGGCGGTCGCGAGCCGGTCGCCGTCCAGCGCGACCGCCACGCCAAGGTCGAAATCCTGCTGCTCGAGAATCGTCCCATCCTTGGCCACGATGCGGCGGAACGGCGCGTGGCGTTCCATCGCGCGCACGACGCACCAGCCCATCATCGCCGAGGGCGACGGCGCGGCCTTGCCCAGGGTGCGCTTGGCCGCCTCGCGCGCGGCGCGGATCGCGGCGTAGCGCACGTCCATCTCCATGTTCGCCGGGACCACGGTGTCGAGGCGGCGGGTGATGGCCGGCGACAGCGCGGGTTCGCGGCGCTCGCCCTTGGCGGAGGCAGGGGCGGCCACGCTGTCCGGCCGG
>DAOQKI010000109.1:0-13757 GCA_035334485.1 Opitutaceae bacterium | reverse complement strand
GCCTTCGCCTCGCCCGAGGCGCTGCGCTATTGGGGCGTGCCCGACCTCTACGTCGGCGGCGCCGAGCACGCGGTGCTGCACCTGCTCTACGCCCGCTTCTGGCACAAGGTGCTCTTCGATCTCGGGCAGGTCCCGCAGTCCGAGCCGTTCACCAAGCTCTTTCATCAGGGCATCATCCTCGGCGAGGACGGCGAGAAGATGTCCAAGAGCCGCGGCAATGTCGTGAACCCCGATGCCATCATCGCGAGCCACGGCACCGACACGCTGCGCCTGTACCTGATGTTCCTCGGGCCGCTCGAGGCCATGAAGCCCTGGAATCCCAACGGCATCGAGGGCGTCCACCGCTTCCTGCAGAAGGTCTGGCGCGAGTGCCTCGACCGCGAGGGCGCCGTGAACCCGAAGATCACGGACGATCCCGCGAGCGACAGCGCCGAGCTCATCAAGCTGCTCCACGAGACCATCCGAAAGGTCGGTGACGACATCGAGGGACTGCGCCTGAACACCGCGATTTCCCAGATGATGATATTTGCAAATGCCCTGCAGAAATCATCCACTGTGAGTCGCGCCACCGTGCTCGCCTTTCTGCAGGTTCTCGCACCCTTCGCTCCCCACATTACCGAGGAGCTCTGGGAACGCCTCGGTCAGCGCGGCTCGATCCTTGCTGCTCCGTGGCCGCAGTTCGATCCGGCCAAGCTGGTCGCCGATACCGTGAAGCTGGTTTTCCAGGTGAACGGCAAGCATCGCGGCGATCAGCAGGTGCCGGTTGGATTGTCGGAAGCGGACGCGGTGAAGATTGCGTACGAGAACCCGAAGGTCGTGCCGTTTGTCACCGGTAAGACCTTGAAGCGAGTGATTTACGTACCCGGACGCATCCTGAATATCGTGGTCGCCTAGCCCTAGTATAGCCTTGAGGTATAGGGGTAGCACCCTAGGTCTACTCCCTGTCACCTGAAACCTAACTCTCAGCCGCGCCTATGAATACCTTCTCAGCCTCCCGATCCCGACTCATGTTGGTGGGACTCCTCGCTTTCGGCGCCATTACGTCGTTTCCGACCGAGGTCCGGGCCCAGGCCAAGAATCCCGTGGGGAAGCTCTACGTCGCCAGCGTTACCGGCGAGTCGATCATCAACCGCGGCTCGAAGCTCGAGGCGCTCAACGTGAAGAGCTCCTACGTGGCCGAGGGCAGCGTGATCGAGACCAAGCCGAAGGCGTCGAACGCGATGGTGCTCTCGAACGGCACCGGGCTCTACCTTGATTCCGACAGCCGGCTCGAGATCCAGAAGTTCGCGCAGGAGCCGTTCGCGGCCGGTCGCACCGACCTCGAGGTCGAGCCTTCCCGCTCCCAGACCGAGGCGTTTGTCGTCCGCGGCTCGCTCGGCGTCTGCACCGGCAAGCTCGTGGCCGGCAGCAGCCTCAAGTACAGCACCTCCCTCGCTGCCCTCAGCACGCAGAACGCGCGGCTGGTCATCGAGTCGACCCCGGAGTACACCCGGATCTCGGTTCTCGACGGCGACGGCTTGATCCGCGGCGGCCCGCTCGACACGGTTGGGCACATGCTTCACGCCGGCGAACAGGCCATCATCCGCCCCGGAGCTCCGAACGAGCCCAATCCCATCACGGTGTCGAAGATCAACGATCGTGACCGGGCGCTGGCCGAGGAGAGCACCTTCGCCGCGTGCGCCGCGCGCAAGACCGTTTATTTCGAGACGTCCGGTGAGGACAATTCCGACGTGCGGGCCGTGCCGGTGGTCCCGGAGACCCTGCCCGTGCCCATCACGGTGAGCCCGTCGCGTCTGCCCTGATCGCCGCCTCCCCGCCGACCATCATGCCGTTTCTGCCGACCCTGCGCGCCGCCGTCGCCCTGCTGCTGGCCCTGTGCCTCGTGTGTCCGCCGGCGCGGGCGCTGGTGACGTTCAACGACGGACGTGAGCACATCTACGTCACGGGCTCCGCGGGCATCGGCTACGATTCGAACCTGTTCGCGCACAACCAGGGTGGCGGCGACACCCTCTACACGGCGAGCGTCCTCGCCGAGTACACCCGCCGCGCCGGCTGGATTGGCGTGAACGCGAGCGTCGGCCTGAATCTCTCCCAGTTCGTCGACCACACCGACCAGAATTCCACCGATCCGCGCCTCGCGCTCGAGTTCGTCAAGGGCGGCGGGCGGACCACCGGCGGCCTCAGCCTCAGCGCCGTCCGCGAACACCGCGCAGATTCCGCCGCCAACCTCCGCGCCGAGTCGTGGAACTACAACGGCACCCTCACGGTGAAATACCCGGTGATGGAACGCTACTCGGTCGCCGGCACCGCGGGTTATTCCGAGCAGGTGTATGACGCGAAGTACAATCTCAGCAACCTCCAGACGACGTCGATCGGCGCCGACCTGCTTTACGCCCTCGAGAGTGACCGTGACCTGATCCTCGGCTACCGCTACCGGGTCGTCGACAGCTCGCGCAACGCCGCGTTCAACGACCAGTCCTTCACAGTGGGCGTGTCCGGCCGCGTGATGGGTCGCCTGACCGGTTCGCTCCGGGTCGGCTACCAGATCCGCGATCCGCGCAACCACACCATCGGGGGCGACTTCCGCGGCCTCACCGCCCTGGGCGAGCTGACCTACACGCCGTCGAAGCGCTTCTCGGTTTCCGGCCAGCTCTCGCGCGACCTGTCGGTCACCTCGACGGACCTCTCGGTCGACACCTTTTCCGGCAGCATCACGCCCCGCCTGACCTTCAATTCCCGGATCTCGGTCTTTGCCAATGTCGGCGGCGGCACCACCCGGTTCCTCGGCATCAACGCCGCCGGGCGCCGCGATCAGTTCTTTACGTTTGGCGGCGGCGTCGACTACACCATCTCCCAGCATCTCAAGGCCGAGTTGGCTTACACGTACTTCCAGAACTGGTCGTCGTTGGCCTACGCGGACTACGCCCGAAACTACTACACCCTTTCGCTGACTTCCCGCTGGTAACCCCATGCGCACCCCGACCCGTACGACGATCCTCCTGCTCGGCGCCCTTTGCCTGGCCGCGACCTGGACCGTCCCGGTCGTCGCGCAGGACGCGCCACTGAAGCCCGATTCCCGCAAGGCGCTGCTCTACCGCATCGCGATCACCGACAGTCTCCGCGTCGCGATCTTCGGCGAGGACGACCTGTCGCGCGTCTCCCGGGTCGACGCCCGCGGCATGATCAACCTCCCGCTGATCGGCGAGGTGAAGGTCTTCGGGCTCACCCTCCGCGAGGCGGAACAGGCCATCGCCGACGCCTACCGCGACGGGCGCTACCTCCGCAATCCGCAGGTCACAATCAACGTGGAGGTCTACGCGATCCGCGAGATCTCCGTCCAGGGTCAGGTCAAGGCCCCGCAGCGCGTCGTCCTGCCGGCCGAGTCCACCATGACCGTGCTCGAGGCCGTGACCAAGTGCGGCGGCTTCACCGACACCGCCAAGGGCACCGAGGTCCGGGTGACACGGATCGGTGCTGACGGCAAGGAAGTGAAGGTCTTCATTGTGGACGTGGAGAGCCTCATCAAGGGCAAGAACAAGGCGAAGGCCGAGGACGACTCGCTCCTGCTTCAGCCGGGCGACATCGTCTATGTGCCCGAGCGCATCATCTGACCCCTGACGATGGCGGACACGACCCATAAGCCTTTCCCGGGCGCGCATGACAAGGAGGAGACGCCGATCGAGCGGCGGACGCTCCGCGACTATTACATCATCCTGCGCGAGCGGCTCTGGATCGCCCTGCCCATCGCGCTCGTGGTCGCCCTCGCGTTCGGCTACTGGAAGAGCAGCCAGCCGAAGATGTACGTGGCCGCGGCCACCATGCAGTTCGAGAAGCCCGAGACGCTCGTCACCACCCAGGGCGTCGTCGATCCCGCGGTCCGCAGCGATGTCGAGCTCCGGTCGAATCTCGAGAAGCTGAACAGCCAGCGCCTGCGCCAGCGCGTGGTCGATTCGTTCACGCCCGACGAGGTGAAGATTCTCCAGCGTCCCTACCTGAAAAACCTCGCCCCCGGCCAGGCCGCCCCGCCTCCGGGCGCGTGCCTCGGCGCCGTCTCCATCGACGCCGCCCGCAACAGTCTCCTGATCAGCATCACCGTCCGCCACCCGGACCCCGCCGCCGCCGCGCTCGTCGCCAACCAGTACGTCAGCCAGTTCTTCAATTACCTCGCCGACTACTACGGCGGGAAGAGCGAGACGGGCGTCGAGTTCCTCCAGGCCCAGGCCGAGCGCCTCGGCAAGGACGCCGCCGCCGCCGAGGAAAAGCTGATGGCGTACAAGAAGGAGCACAATCTCGTCTCCCTCGACAACAGCACCAACATCGTCGGCACCCGGCTCACGACCATCAACGCCGCCCTCACGACCGCGCGGCTCAACCGTATCAGCCTCGAGACGCAGTACACGCAGGTCGAAAGCTACCGAAAGGAAAAGCGCGACCTCACCGAGATTTCCTACATCGCCGGGCATTCCACCGTCCCGACCCTGAAGAGCCAGCTGGCGAACCTCCTGCAGAACCAGTCGGTCCTCGCCGAGCGGTACCTCGAGCGCCATCCGAAGATGGTCGACATCTCGAATCAGATTTCCGTCGTGCAGGATCAGCTCGACAAGGCCATCGAGCTCGCGGTCGCCGACCTCGCCACCCGCCTCAACGAGGCCCGGCACACCGAGGAGAATCTCCAGGCCGAATACGCCGCGGCCGAGAAGGACTCGCTCCGCCTCGGCGACCTCAGCATTGCCTACAAGGCCCTCGAGAACCAGGCCACGGTCGCGAAGGCCAACTACGTCCAGATTCTCAACCGCCTCAACGAGACCACCACCTCGCGGAACCTGGAGAAGATCCCCCTGCACCCGCTCGACCCCGCGGTCGTGCCTTCGGGTCCCTACGAGCCCGATGTGCCCCGGATCATCCGCACGTCGTTCGGCCTCGGGCTCCTGGTGTTCTTCGGCATCGCGGTCGGACTCAGCTTCATCGACGACCGGATCAAGAGCGCATGGGACGTCGAGTCGTTCATCGGCGCCAATCTCCTCGGCATCATCCCCGATCTCTCGTCGGTGAAGGACGACGAGAAGTACAACCTGATGCTCTCCGGCCAGCAGGTCCCGGGCGTCGAGGCCTTCCTCAGCGTCTACAGCTCGGTCAAGATCCACTCGAAGCTCGATTTCCCCAAGTCAATCCTGGTCACCAGCACGATCCCCGGCGAGGGCAAGACCCTCATCTCGTGCAATCTCGCCGGCTCCTTCGCGCGCCACGGCAAAAAGACGCTCCTCATCGACTGCGACCTCCGCCGGCCGATGCTGCACCGTCACTTCAAGCAGGCGAACAACACCGGCATCATCACGTGGTTCGAAGCCGGCGCCGATCTCGAGCAGGATCCGACCAAGAATCCCAGCCTCGGCATCATCCGGATCAGCGACAATCTCAGCCTGCTCTGCTCCGGCGGCCGCTCCAAGAGCCCGACCGAGCTCCTCGAGAATCCCCTCTTCGGCCAGCTGCTCGAACGCTTCAAGAAGCACTTCGATCTCGTGGTCGTCGACTCGCCGCCGCTCGGCGCCGTCACCGACAGCCTCCTGATCGCCGAGCGCACGGACGAGGTCATCTACGTCTGCCGCTTCAACCGCGCCTACCGGAAGCACATCCGGCTCTACATGAAGGCGCTCCGGAACGGCAAGAACGAGGTCCTCGGCGTCGTGCTCAACGGTCTCTCGCCGCGGCGCGTCGAGTACTACACGAACTACCGGTATTACCGGAGTTACAAGAAGTACTACGGCAGCCAGGGCTGAGCCCGGTGTCTGTTCCGCGCGAACCCGCGCGCGTTCCGGCGGTCGAAGTCCGCGCGCCCCTCTCGGGCCGCTCCACTTTCAACCTTCAACTCCCGGCTTTCCGCTCCTACAGTCCGCCCGTGCCCGCGCTGTCCGCCTTTCTTCCCCCCGACTTCGACCCGCGCCGCCCCGTCGCCCTCATCGCCGGCCAGGGTCTCTATCCCCAGTTGGTCGCCGCCGCCATCCGCCGCGCCGGCGTGCCGCTGCGCCTGGTCGCGTTCGACGAGGAGACGCCCCCGGAGCTGATCGCCACCTTTCCCGAGGCCGAGCGGCGCACACTGCTGGTCGGCCAGCTCGGCAAGATGCTGAAGGCACTCAAGGAGTTTGGCGCCGGCTACGCGATCATGGCCGGGCAGATCACCCCGCGACGGCTCTTCAAGGGCCTGCACCCCGACCTCAAGGCCACGCAGATTCTCTTTTCCCTGAAGCGCCGCAACGCCGAGACCATCTTCGGCGCCATCGCCAAGGAGATCGAGGCCATCGGCGTCACCCTGCTCGACGCCCGCGCCTTCCTCGACGACCAGCTCGCGACTCCCGGGGCCATGACCGGCCGCTCCTTCCCGATCGATGACGAGTACGTGAGCCACGGCATCCACATCGCCCGCGAGTGCGCCCGCCTCGACGTCGGCCAGGGCTGCGTCGTGCGCAAGGGCACCGTCCTCGCCGTCGAGGCCTTCGAGGGCACCGACGAGATGATCCGCCGCGCCGGCGCCTTCAAGACCGAGGACGCGCTCTTCGTGAAGACCGTCAAGGCCCATCAGGACTACCGCTTCGACGTACCCTGCTTCGGCCTCCGCACCCTCGAGTCCATGCGCGAGGCCGGCCTGTCCGCCGCCGCGCTCGAGGCCGGCAAGGTCATCATGCTCGACCGGCCCGCTGTGGTCGCCCAGGCCAAGACCTGGGGCATCAGCCTCCTGGGTTTCGAGTGAGCCGGACCACTCCGCCGCTTGCGCTTTGGCGTGGGGCGGTCCATTGATGCGGTGATGAACCACGACGTCGTCACCGTCACCGTGAAAGGCGTGATGCCCACCGCCAATGGCTGCGCCATTTTCCTGGGTGACGAGGCCAAGACGTTCGTGATCTACGTCGACCACTCGGTCGGCAACGCGATCCAGATGACGCTCGACGGGGTGAAAAAGGACCGGCCGCTCACCCACGACCTCATCGGCAACATCATGCTCGGGCTCGACACCCGGCTCGACCACGTGGTCATCAACGACGCCCACGAGGGTACCTACTACGCGCGCATCATCCTGCGCATGGAAAACGAGCTCGGGAAGAAGATCGTCGAGATCGACGCCCGCCCCAGCGACTCGATTGTCCTGTCCCTCCAGCAGAAGCGCCCGCTCTTCGTCACGCGCGCCGTGTTCGACGCGGCGGAGGACATGACCGAGATCCTGGAGCGCGTCCGCCGGCAGCAGGCCGAGGAGCCCGGCGAGGATGAAACCTGATCCCGCGCCGGCCCCCGCGCAGCCTCTGCCGCCCGGTATCGTTCCTGGCCTGCCGCTCACCGCGCTGGCCCCGATGCAGGACGTCACCGACCTCGCCTTCATGCGGGTCATCGCGCACTACGGCGCGCCCGACTATTTCTTCACCGAGTTCTTCCGCGTCCATCAGCAGTCGACGCCGGAAAAGCACATTCTCCAATCCATCGACGAGAATGTCACCGGCCGCCCGGTCTTCGCCCAGCTGATTGGCGAGGATCTCGGACACCTCGCGCGGACCGTGCGGGAGCTCCTCCGCCATCCGGTCGCCGGCATCGACCTCAACCTCGGCTGTCCCGCCCCGAAGGTGTACAAGAAAAACGTCGGCGGCGGCCTGCTCCGCGAGCCCGAGCGCATCGACGAGATTCTCCGCCTCCTGCGCGATCTCGTCCCCGGTCTCCTCACCGTGAAGATGCGGATCGGATTCGAGGATCTGCGCCACTTCGAGCGCGTCCTTGAGCTGGTCAACACGCACCGCGTCGATCTCCTGTCCGTCCACGGCCGGACCGTGAAGGAGATGTACCGCAGCGAGGTGCACTACGACGCCATCGCCGATGCCGTTCGTCACGTCCGCTGCCCGGTCCTCGCCAACGGCAACATCGTCTCCAGCGCCCGCGCCGCCTCCGTCCTCGCCACGACCCGCGCCGCGGGCGTCATGATCGGCCGCCACGCCATCCGCAATCCCTGGATCTTCCGCCAGTGCCGCGAGCAGTTCGCCGGCCAGCCCGTCCGGCGGATCGTGCTCGCCGACGTGCGCGAGTACGTCGAGCGCCTCTACCGCGAGACCACCGTGCCGGGCCTCGCCGAGCGGCTGCACGTGAACAAGATGAAGAAATACCTGAATTTTGTCGGGCAGAGCGTCGACCCGACCGGCGCCTTTCTCCACGACATGCGCCGGACCGAGTCCGAGGTCGCCCTCTTTGCGGTCTGCGACCGGCACCTCCTGGACGAGCCCGGCCGCGAGTTCGCGCCGGAACCGTTTCCCGGCGTCGTCGCCCGCCCCAACTGCGAGACCCCGGCCGCCCAGGCCGACGGCTGCTCGCTCGAGACCATCTCCGCGTGAAAGCCCACCTCGACTACGGCCAGTCCGGCCTTGAACTCGACCTAACCGGCCTCAACGCCACCGTCCTGACGCCCCGGTTCCTCGAGGGGCTGCCTGACGAGGCTGCCGCCTTCACCTCCGCGGTCCGCCAGCCGATCGCCAGCCGACCGCTGCGCGAAATCGTCCGCGCCAGTGACCGCGTCGCGGTGGTCATCCCCGACGGGACGCGACCGCTCCCAAGCGACCGTCTCCTGCCATGGCTCTTCGCCGAGCTCGGTCACGTGCCCCGTGAGCAGTTCACCATCCTCATCGGCACCGGCACCCATCGCGCCAACACCCCGGCCGAGCTCGACGCCATGCTCAGCCCTGCCGTCGCCCGCCACTACCGGATTGTAAACCATGTCGCCGCCGACCCGTCCACGATGCTGTCCGCCGGCCGCTCGGCGCTCGGCTACGACGTCCAGCTCGCCCGCGACTATGTCACCGCCGACCGGCGAATCATCCTGGGTTTCATCGAGCCGCACTTCATGGCCGGCTTCTCCGGCGGCTACAAGGCGGTCTTCCCGGGCATCGCGTCTCTCGACGCGATCATGCACTACCACGCCGCCGACGTGATCGGCGATCCACGCAGCACGTGGGGTGAGCTCGAGGACAATCCCACCCAGCGGCACGTCCGCGCCGGCGGCTCGCTCCTGCCGGTCGACTTCTGCGTCAACGTCACGCTCAACACCCGCCGGCAGATCACCCGCTTCTTCTGCGGCGAGACCCTGGCCGCCCACCGCGCGGGTTGCGCTTTCGCCAAGTCCACCGCCATGACGGCCTGCCGGCGGGAGTTCCCGATCGTCGTCACGACCAACAGCGGATACCCGCTCGACCAGAATCTCTATCAGACCGTGAAGGGAATGGCCGCAGCCACCCGCATCGTCCGCCGCGGCGGCCTGATCATCACGGCGGCCCGGTGCAACGACGGCTTCCCGGCCCACGGCAATTTCCGGCAGATGATCGAGGCCTCAAGCTCGCCGCAGGACCTGATGGACCGGATCATGGCCCCGGGGTTCTCGATGCTCGACCAGTGGCAGTGCCAGCACCTCGCCATGGTCCTGCTCAAGGCCCGCGTCGCGCTCTACAGCGAACTGCCCGACGAGTCCGTCCGCCGCGCGTATCTCACGCCCATCCGCGACGTCCGCGCCGCCATCGACGAAGAACTCCAGCGCATCGGCCGCGACGCCCCCATCGCCATTCTCCCCGAGGGACCACTCACGATTCCCTATCTGGAGTGACGAACTGGAGTGACGAGGGACGAGTGACAAGTGACGAGTCCGAACCGGCGGACGATTCCAGTCGACCCGTCTCGTCACTTGTCACTCGTCCCTCGTCACTCTGCCTTACTCGAGCCCGAGTATTTTGCGGCCTTCGGCGGAGATCATCTGCGGGCCCCAGATCGGGTCCCAGACGACGTGGACTTTGGCGGACTCGACGGTGGGCAGGGCGGAGATCTTCTGCCGGGCATCCTCTGCAATCACGGGCCCCATTCCGCAGCCGGGCGCCGTGAGGGTCATCTTTACCTCGATGCTGTGGCCGCCGGCCGGGGTCTTCTCGATCGCCAGGTCGTAGACGAGGCCAAGATCGACAATGTTGACGGGGATTTCCGGATCAAAGCACGTCCGCAGCGCCGCCCAGACCGCCGCCTCGCTGAAGGCCTCCGCCGCCGGTCCGGCCTCCGTCGTCGGCGAGAAACCGGCGAGCGCGGAGGCGTGATCGGACGCGATGCGGAACAGGCCGCGGTCGGTCCGGACGGTGATATGGCCGCCGAGCGACTGTGTGACGTAGACGTCGGTGCCCGCCGGCAGGGTGACGGCGTCACCGGCCGGGATCACGGTGGCGGGACAATCGCGGGAAAGCTGATAGGTCATGCCCCGCGATCTCAGCGCAGACGCAGGTCGAGGGGCAAGCGCGCATACAGGCCCTGCGGGTCATTGAACGCCTCAAGTGCCTTGAGCTCCTCGGTCAGGCGCGCCGAGACGCGGCCGACCAGCGTGGTCGCGTGGGCGCCCGCCCCGGGGTTCATCTTTTCGACGGCCTCGGCCAGCGCCTCGGCAAAGTCCTTCTTCCGGGGGTACTCCTCCAGGCGGTAGTCGTTGCCCACCTTGGCGCGGTCGGCGGCGTACTTGATCGCCGCGTCCAGGTCGCCGATCTCGTCCACGAGGCCGAGCTTCTTGGCCTCGCTGCCGGACCAGACCCGGCCCTGCGCGATCTCGCGCACGAAATCCAGCTTCAGGTGGCGGCTCTCCGACACCTTGGTGGTGAACTGCTCATAGACCCAGTCCACCATCCGCTGCAGCACCGCGAGCTCCTCCTCCGTCTTCGGCCGCGTGATCGTCAGCGAGCCGGCAAACTTGCCGGTCGAGACGCTGTCGAACGTCACGCCGAAGTCGTTCGCGAGCTTCTTCACGTCGAACTGGACGCCGAACACGCCTATGGAGCCCGTGATCGTCGACGGCTCCGCGAAGATGTGGTCGGAATAGGTCGAGATCCAGTAGCCGCCCGACGCCGCGTAGGTGCCCATCGAGACGATCACCGGCTTCACCTTCTGGGTAAGACGGACCTCGCGCTGGATCGCCTCGGAGGCCGAGACGCTGCCGCCCGGGCTGTTCACGCGGAGGACGATCGCCTTGACGCTCGGATCCTGGCGCAGCCGCCTGAGTTCGCGGGAAAACTTGTCGCCACCAACGTTGTTCAAGTCCCCTTCGCCGTCGACGATTGCGCCCTCGGCGTACATCACCGCGATCGTCGTGTGGCTGCCCAGGGACAGGCCATGGGAGGAACGCTGGCCGGCGCTGCGCGAGTAGCTCTGCAGCGATATCTGCTTGAACGACTCGCGCGAGCCCTTGCGGCCGGTCTTGGCCTTGAGCTCGTCGATCACCTCGTCGCGATACGCCATGCGGTCGATGAGCTTGGCGGCCTTGGCCGCCTCGGGGCGGATGAGTCCCTCGGCGTCGACGACGGTCTGCACGTCACCGGTCTTGAGATTCCGGCTGGCCGCGATGTCGCCGACAATGGTGCCCCAGATGTCGTCGAGGAGCTTCTGCAGCTGCTCGCGACTCTCGGGGCTCATGTCCTTGCGCGTGTAAGGCTCGACGGCCGACTTGTACTTGCCGACGCGGGTGACCTGGACGCCGATCCCGTACTTCTCGAACGCTCCGGCCAGGAACATCGGCTCGCTGGCCAGGCCGGGCATCAGGATCATGCCGTAGGGATCGAGGATGATTTCGTCGGCGACCGACGCGAGGTAGTAGTCGCGGGTCTGGGCGAAGGTCAGGTACGCCTTCACGGGCTTGCCGGACGCCTTGAAGGCGAGCAGCGCCTGGCGCACCTCGCGGAGCGCCGCGAAGCCCGTGCCGTAGCCGGCGGGAGAAAGGGAACCCTTGAGCAGCACGCCGGCGATGCGGTCGTCCTTCGCCGCCGCCCGCAGCGCGCGGGTCGCGGTGCGCAGCTGCAGCGTCTCAACCCGGCCGCCGGTGAACAGGCTGAAGTCGACGATCGGCGGCGCGTCGGTGATGTTGGCCTCGAGATCGAACACCAGGTAGGACCCCCGCTCCACCGTCTCGACCTTCTGTTTGCTGCCCATGGCCGCGATGACGCCGACGAAGCCGACGAACAGCAGCGCGGCGCCACAGGTGAAGATCACGAGGGCGGCCAGTGCGCCCAGCATGGAAGTAAGGAAGTTCTTCATGGAGATGGGGTCAGGCTACGCCCTTTCAGGGTTTCCTCCAGTAGAAACCAGACGAACGGTCCTAAAGCCGGTCGGACGGCGGCCGATCATTAGTTCAACGAACCTACCCAGCGGCTCGCCACCACCTCCGTTAATTTCGCGTGACCCCGGTCGCCGAAGCAGCGGAACGGGTTGCGATGGCGCCGCATTTCACCACCTTGTGCCCAATGGCCGAGCAAAAGGACCTCCTTACGACCCACCGCAAGGCCCTCACGATCAATCTCGATGAGGCCAAGTATGGCACGTTTGCCGAGATCGGCGCCGGCCAGGAGGTCGCCCGCGTCTTCTTCCAGGCCGGCGGCGCCTCCGGCACGGTGGCGAAGACCATTTCCGCGTACGACATGACGTTCAGCGACGCGATCTACGGGAAGGCCCCGCGGTACGTGTCGCGCGAGCGGTTGGGCACCATGCTCGACCACGAGTACCAGCTGCTCGACGAGCGCCTCGGCGCCGCGCGCGGCGACCGCTCCACCTTCTTCGTCTTCGCCGATACGGTCGCCGCCCGCAATTTCAAGGGCACCAACGACGCGCATGGCTGGATGGGCGTCCGCTTCCAGACCGAGCCGCGCGGCCCCACCAGCGAGATCGTCCTGCACGTCCGCATGTGGGACAAGGAGAACGTCCTCCAGCAGGAGGCGCTCGGCATCGTCGGCACCAACCTCGTCTACGGCGCGTTCTACTACCGCGACAATCCCCGCCAGTTCATCGAGTCGCTCATCGACAACCTCACCACCGACCGCATCGAGGTCGACATGCTGCGCTTCAGCGGCCCGGCGTTCGCCAACGTCGACAACCGCCTCATGTCGCTGCACCTCGTCCAGTGCGGCCTCACCAACGCCGTCATGTTCGGCCCGAACGGCGACGTCCTCCAGCCGTCCGAGGCCCTCCATCACAAGGCCATCCTCGTCGAGCGCGGCTCCTTCCGGCCGGTCACCCACGTCAACGTCGACATCCTCAACTGCGCGACCGCCCAGTTCATCCAGGAGCCGCTCGTCCAGGGGAAGTCCGTGATGGTCCTGATGGAGATCACGATGAACAGCCTGCTCTCCACCGGCGAACTCGACCCCGAGGATTTCCTCTCGCGCGTCGACCTGCTCGGCGCCCTCGGCTTCACCGTCCTGATCTCGAACTACTCCGAGTACTTCCGCCTCACCTCCTATTTCCGCCGCTACACGAAAGAGATGATCGGCGTCGCGATGGGCATCAACAACCTCCTCGAGATCTTCAACGAGAAGTATTACGAGAACCTCGCCGGCGGCATCCTCGAGTCCTTCGGCCGCCTCTTCCGCAATTCCGTCCGGCTCTACATCTACCCGATGCGGCGCGAGGCCTATAAGCACTACCTCGCCACCGGCCAGCCCGGCGGCGAGCCCGCCACGGCCACCGTCGCGCCGTTCGGCTCGACCCTCAACGTCCTGATCACCGCCAAGAACGTCCAGGTCGTCGACCATCTCCGGAATCTCTACAATCACCTGCTCGAGAATCACTACATCGACTGCATCATCGGCTTCGACCCGAACATCATGGGAATCTTCTCGCGCGATGTGCTGCGCCGAATCCGGGAGAACGATCCGAGCTGGGAGGAGATGGTTCCCAAGTCCGTCGCGACCACCATCAAGCAGCGCCATCTCTTCGGCTACACC
>DAOQKI010000108.1:0-13799 GCA_035334485.1 Opitutaceae bacterium | reverse complement strand
CTGCGTTTCGCACGGCGAGGATCTCGACCTCGAGACGGACCGGGAGATGATCCGGCGGCACATCTTCCGGTTCGAGCCGATCTACTTCGCGGTCGGTTTCAACGACGGCACCAACGCCCGGTTCCAGTTCAGCTTCAAGTACCTCCTCGTCGCGCCGAACAACAACGACCCGGCCTGGTACAACTCGGTCTATCTCGGCTACACCCAGACCTCGCTGTGGGACCTGGCGAGCAACTCGAAGCCGTTCTACGACTCGAGCTACAAGCCGACCCTGTTCTTCCTGCGCGAGTCGCTGAAGTGGCACCCGTCGTGGCTGTCGCGCCTCGGCCTGCTGGCCGGCGTGCAGCACGAGTCGAACGGCAAGGGCGGCGCGGACTCGCGCAGCCTCAACACCGCGTACGTCGCGCCGATCGCGGTCTGGACCTTTGCGCGGGAGTGGCGGCTGGTCGTGGCGCCGCGCGTCGTGGGCTACGTCGAGAAGAAGGAGAACCCCGACATCGGCCGCTACCGCGGCAACATCGACTGGTACCTGCGTCTCGGGCCCGACAAGGGCGTCCAGTTTGCCGCGCTGCTGCGCAAGGGCAACGGCCGCGGGTATGGCAGCGGGCAGCTCGACGTGACCGTGCCCCTGCGGACCATCCCGACGTTCTCGCCCAACGCGGGCGGCTACCTCCAGCTGCAGTACTTCAACGGCTGGGGCGAGAGCCTGCTCGACTACAACCGACGCCGGGCCGACCAAGTCCGGCTGGGCTACACGATCGTCCGATGACGGCGGCGCTGGTGTACTACGGCGGCCTGAGCCTGGTCACGCTGGTGCTCTATGCCGTGGACAAGGCCGCGGCGCGGCGACAGGCGGCGCGGGTCGCGGAGCGGACGCTGCAGCTGTGGACCTGGGCCGGCGGCTTTCCGGGCGCGCTGGCCGGGCAGGTGCTGTTCCGCCACAAGACCCGCCATCCGGCGATCGTGCTGGGCGCGTGGTTCGCGCTGCTGCTGCACGCCGGCGCGTGGGCGTGGTGGCTCAGCGGGGCGGGAACAGCGGGCCGATGAGCGCCTGCACCATCTCGGGCGGCGACTTGAGCCGGATGTTCGGCTGGTAGATGTGCCCGGCCGCGATCTCCTCGCCGGAGATCACCGTGCGCACGCTGACGCTCATCTCGATCAGGTAGGTCCGAAAATCCCATTCCGAGCGGGAATTGTAGCTCAGCACGAGGTCCATGCCGTCGGGCATCATCGTGAGCGGCCCCTTGGCGACCTCGTAGCCGCGGCGCTGCAGCTCCGCGACGATCAGGTCGTCGACCCGCAGGTTGTCCGTGAGCAGGTGCTCGACGAAGACGCGCTTGTATTTCTTCAGGCTGGTGGACGAGTGGGTCGAGATCGACGTGCAGCCGGTCAGCACAAACGCGAGGCAGACCAGCAGGAGGGAGAGGGATTTCATGAAGGGAGCGGGAGCGCGGCAGGAAATTGAGAGCCCGGGCGGCGGGGGATGTTCCGGTGATCAGCCGTGCAGGTAGGTGTTGAGGAGATTCTCGAGATATTCCTGCCGCGCCGAGCGCGGCTGGGGCTCACCGAGCTTCGTCAGGACAAGCCGGTTGAGCTCGCGGAACCCGACGCGGCGGCGGGCGATGTCGCGGCCGAGGCCGGAGTCGTAGCTCGCGTAGCGCTGCTTCACGAAATCCGTGAGCCGTCCGTCCGCGAGGATCTTGCGCGCGGTCTTGAACGCCAAGGCGTAGGCGTCCATGCCGCCGATGTGGGCGTGGAACAGGTCCTCGGGATCGATTGAGGTGCGGCGCAGCTTCGCGTCGAAGTTCAGGCCGCCGGTGCCGAGCCCGCCCGCGCGTAGGATCGAGACCATCGCCAGGGTGAGCTCCTTGACGTTGGTGTTGAACTGGTCGGTGTCCCAGCCCAGCAGCTCGTCGCCGGCGTTGGCGTCGATCGAGCCGAGCATGCCGTGCGCGACCGCGACCTCGATCTCGTGCTGGAACGTGTGCCCGGCGAGCGTCGCGTGATTGGTCTCGATGTTGAACTTGAAGTGTTTTTCCAGCCCGTAGGTGCGCAGGAAGGCGACGCCACTGGCGACGTCGAAATCATACTGGTGCTTCGTCGGCTCCTTCGGCTTGGGTTCGATGTAGAACTGGCCCTTGAACCCGATGCTCTTGGCGTAGTCCACCGCCATGTGGAGGAACGCCGCGAGGTGGTCTTGCTCGCGCTTGAGGTCGGTGTTGAGCAGCGTCTCGTAGCCCTCGCGGCCGCCCCAGAACGTGTAGCCCGTGCCACCGAGCGCCTGCGTGACCTCGAGCGCCTTTTTCACCTGCGCCGCGGCGTAGGCGAAGACGTGGGCGTCGGGATTGGTCGCCGCGCCGCACATGTAGCGGCGGTTCGAGAACAGGTTCGCGGTGCCCCAGAGCAGCTTCACGCCGGTGGCGCGCTGCAGCTGCCGGGCGTGGGCAACGAGCTGGTCGAGGCGGCGGTTGGTCTCGGCCAGCGTCCGGCCCTCCGGCGCGATGTCGCGGTCGTGGAAGCACCAGAACGGGTTCCCGAGCTTCTGGAAGAACTCGAACGCCGCATCCATCCGCGTCCGCGCGACCGAAACCGGGTCGCGGCCGGACTCCCACGAGCGGATGATTGTGCCGGGCCCGAACGGATCGGCGCCCGTCCCGCGGAAGGCGTGCCAGTACGCGACGGAGAAGCGCAGGTGGTCCCGCATCGTCTTCCCGTCCACGACCTCGTCCGGATTGTAGTGCCGGAACGCGAGCGGGTTCCTGGAGCCGGTGCCCTCGAAGGCGATGGACTTGATCTTGGGGAAATGCGCCCGGGTTTTTTTCATGGGAGACTGCCACGCTAGGGTCCCGCCCGGGTCGGAACCAGCGGAAAACGTGTCGCGCTCAGAAGCGTGCCCGCAGCGCCACCCGAACCGAGCGTGGGGCGCCCGGCGTGAGGTTGGTGTTGCTGTCGGCGTTCACGTAGTAGCGGATCCCGGCGACATTCTCGAGATTCACCTGGAGATCGCAGTGTTCGCCGAGCGGGACATAGGCGGCGGCGTCGAGGCGGGCATAGCCGGGCAGCACCACGGTGTTGTCGATCGCGGCGAACATGGCGGACCGGCTGACCAGGCCGAGGCCCAGGCCGAGCCGCGGGCGGAAGTCGTAGCGGTTCCAGAGGGAGAAATTGTGCCGCGGAACCTGGGCCACTTGGGCGCCCGCCGGGGCCGCGGTCGTGGCGGACCGGATGTAGGCGTCCTGATAGGCGTAGCCGCCGGACACGCTCCAGACCTCGGTGACCCGGCCGCTGACGCCCAATTCGGCTCCCGACGTCCGGGTGCTTCCCGTCTGGAGGATGCGAGTCGGATCGGCCGGGTCGGTGGCCCGCGTGTTGGTGCGGTCGAGCTGGTAGATCGCGGTCGTGATCGCGAGCGTTCGTGTCGGTTCCCACTTTAGGCCCAGCTCGCGATTCAAGAAGCGCTCGGGCTTCACCTGCTCCGTGACTGTGGTGAGCGAGGAGAATTGGTCGCCGGAGCTCGGCAGGTGCGACACACTCAGGCTGGCGTAGGCCGAGACGGACGGACGGGGCTTGAAGACCAGTCCCGCGCGCGGCGACACGAGTTGATCCACGCGGCGCAGGTGCTCGCCGGTCCGGTGGTTGTAGTAGTCGAGGGCAAACTCATCCCAGCGGAGGCCCAGGACGGCTTGCCACGCCGGGCTGAACTCGATCTGGTCCTGGACATAGAGTCCCGCGAGCTGCGTGCGGAGATGATTGTCCGCGTCGGTCGCGCTTTGGCGAAACGTGACCGGCGTCTGGATTGTGGGCGCGGCGTACGGGACCTGAATCGACGTGGCGGTGTTGTTGAAGTAACCGGTATTCCGGAAATTTTCGGTGCGCTGGAGCCCGAGCTCGAGGCCTCCGAGCAGCGTGTGCTTGATCGCGCCACGGGTGAATTCCTGGGTCACGTCGGTCTGGTTGAAGAGATTCGTTCGCCGGGTGGCGTTGTTGTAGGCGGTCAGCGTGACTAGGGTCTGCGCGGCGTTGACGGCGCCGGGCACGTAGTTCTGGTAGCCGCGATCATAGTCGGCGTAGAGCGTGCGGTTCCGAATTTCGCCGTCTGCCAGCCGGTGACTGAGCGTGGCGGACAGAAAGTCGACGTCGGCGCGCACGTGACTGCCGTCCGGGTTGCCGTAGAACGTCTCGATCGGAACCGGCGCGGGACGGCCCAGCATCGACGTGATGCCGCGGTCGGCCGTGCGCCGATCGCGCATATGCTCGTAGGACAACGTGGCTCGCGTGTCGGCGTTGAACGCAAACGACGCGGTGGGATTGACGGCGGAGCGCTCCAGCGAGACCCCGCGACGGAAACTGTCGGAGTCCTCCGCAAGGGCATTCAAACGCACGGCGAAGCGCTCCGAGATGGGCTCATTGAAGTCTGCGGTGGCGCGCAGGAATCCGAAGGACCCGGCACCCACGCTCACCTCGCGGAGCGGGAGCGGAAGCGGTTCCTTGAGCACGCGGTTGATCAGGCCGCCGCCGCCGCCACGACCGAAGATCATCGCGTTCGGGCCGCGCAGCACCTCGAGGCGGCTGACATTGTAGAGGTCGCGGTAGTACTGCACATCATCGCGGACGCCATTGACGAAAAAGTCCGCCGACGAGCTGTTGCCGCGAAAGATGATCTGGTCCCGGTTGTTCTCGCCCTGGTGGGCGGTGATCCCGGGGACGTAGCGCACGACGTCACCGACACTCAGCAGTTGCTGGTCCTTGATCTGCTTTTCCGTGACGATGGTCACCGCCTGCGGGACATCGAGCAGCGGCGTGCTGGTCTTGGTCGCGCTCTGGATTTGGGCCGATTGGTATGACTCGCGGTCGGAGTCAGCGCGACCGTCGCGGACTTCGAAGCGATCAAGCTGAACCGGAGTCTGGGCCGATTCGGCAAACCAGGTGACATCGTTTCGATCTCGGGCGTTGGAGAAAGGCGCGAGCGCCAATGCGGCGATCGCAGCTGTGAGGTGAGGCAGACGGTGCAGGCAAATAGCCTGAGAGTCTGTCTCAAGTGAAATCCAGGGTAGGTTCAGGTTCATGGGAGCGAAAAAACGCACCTCAGCGTCCGCGCAGGGAGCTTGAGGTCAGAATAGTTGCAGAACTTGCTACCTGCTTGTATTCAGAGGCTAGCAGGCCGGCTCGCTTTCCATGCGCGCAACGCCGGAAGCCCGTCAACCCAGGACAAGCTGACGTGGGCTGACTCGGCGGCGATGATTTCGGATCGTAAGTACCGGGCGTCATGGAAGCTGACGGCTAGCTTTATGAGAACAGCTCTCAAGTCAACGAGTTTCTTGAGACAATGTCGCAGAAAGCCGCCGAGAAGCGTCATTGACCGGCGCAAGTGGCTGGTTTTTAATGAACCTATGACATCAGGCCTGAAGGTCGACCTTGGGTCCCGCAGCTATCCCATCCATTTCGTGGGAAATGCCGGCGTGTCGGTGCTGGCGCTGGTGCAGGAACTCTCGACCCAGTCCAGGCCGGTGGCGTTGCTGACGGATCAAGGTGTCTTGGCGGCCCAGCGGGATCTGATTGAGCGAACGCTGTCGGGCGTGCCGAAGCTGGTGGTTCACGCCGGTGAATCCTCCAAGTCGCTAGAGTCCCTTGGCCGTGTGCTCGATTTCTTGGCGGGCGAACGGATGTCGCGAAAAGGCGTGCTGCTCGTCCTGGGTGGTGGAGTCGTGGGCGACCTGGGTGGGTTTGCCGCCGCGAGTTTTCTTCGGGGCATCGAGTACGTTCAGATTCCAACGACGCTGCTCGCGATGGTGGACAGCTCGGTCGGCGGGAAGACCGGCATCAATCTCGCAGCCGGCAAGAATCTCGTCGGGGCCTTTCACCATCCCCGGGCGGTGTATGTCGCGACAGAATTTCTGGCGACGTTGCCCGCCCGGGAATTCGCGGCGGGTGCGGCTGAGGTGATCAAGTACGGCCTGCTGGGCGACGCCGCGCTCTTCGCCCAGCTGGAGAAATCGCCGATCACGGCCCGCAGTGCCGAGCTGCCGCAGGTGATCCGACGCTGCTGCGAGATGAAGGCGGCCATCGTGCGCGCTGACGAACGCGAAACCGCGGCCGAAGGCGGACGCGCGTTGCTCAATCTGGGACACACGTTTGGTCACGCGATCGAACAGGTCACCGGCTATGGCACTTACCTGCACGGCGAGGCCGTTGGGGTGGGGCTTTCGGCCGCCGCCAGACTTTCGCAGGCCCTAGGTCATGTGTCCGCCGCGGATGTGGCGCGCGTTGACCGGGTCGTGGCGGCCCATGGCCTGCCGACGCGGCTGCGGGAGAAGCTCTCGCTGCCGGCCTTGATGGCGGCCATGCAGTCGGACAAGAAAGTCCGCGCCGGACAGCTGCGGTTTGTCGTGCTGAAGCGGCTGGGCGAGGCGGCCACCCAGGGCAGCATCGACCTGCCGCTGGTGGAGGCCGTGTGGCGCGAGCTGGGTGCGGCTTGAGGATTAGGAGTGCTATCGCACGGCAAACGCCTAGAGTAACGCGACCATGTCGGCCATCGACGAAGGCATTGTCCGGGACTACTTCGAACAGAACGGGTTTCTCGTCCGCCAGGCCCGCAAGTACCAGGTCCAGGCGCGGCGCAAGACCGAGGAGGAGGAGATCGACCTCGTCGTTTACAATCCCGCCTGGCAGCGCGGTTCGCGGCGGCCGGATTTCTTCCTGTTCTCCAGCGAGCTCGAGTTCGTGCACAAGGCGATCGTGGTGGTGAAGGGCTGGCACACCGACGTGTTCACGCCCGCCACGCTCAAGAACAGCCCGGAGATTTTTCGTTTTCTCGAGGAGAAGGTCCTGAAGGAGGTCACGAGCTTCTTTCCCGCGGAGCCGACCGACGATGCCGGCGGGGCGCTGACCAAGATCCTGGTCCTGCCCAGCCTGCCCACGGCCGAGCCGTTCCGCTCGCAGAGCGTGGACCTGCTCAAGGCCCGCGGCGTCGACGCGATCATTTCGTTCCGCGCCATGCTCCTCGACATCCTCGACAAGATCGAGGTGAACCAGAACTACACCAAGAGCGACACGCTCCAGGTCATGCGCATCCTCAAGAACTACGATCTCCTGAAGGACACGCAGCTGGACATGTTTCCGGACCGCGCCGGCGCGGCCCGCCGAGCCAAGGCCTGACCGCGATGGCGACCCGCATCCATCCCTCCGCCATCGTCGAGCCCGGAGCCCAGCTCGGTGTCGACTGCGACATCATGGCCGGCGCCATCGTCACGCGCCACTGCGTCCTGGGTGACCGCATCGTGGTGCATCCCTATTCCGTGGTCGGCGGCGACCCGCAGTACCTGAAGTTCGATCCGGCCACGATCTCGGGCGTCAAGGTCGGGAGCGGCACCGTGATCCGCGAGCACGTCACGCTCAACCGCTCGATCCACGCGGGCGGCTTCACGACGATCGGCGACAACTGCTTCATCATGGCCTCGTGCCACGTGGCGCATGACTGCGTCGTCGGCAGCCAGGTCGTGTTCGCCAACGCGTCCCTGCTCGCGGGCCACGTCACGGTCGCGGATCACACGTTCTTCGGCGGCGGCGCGGCGGTGCACCAGTTCGTCCGCATCGGCGAGGGCGTGATGGTGGCCGGGCACGCGTCGATCACGCGCGACGTGCCGCATTTCGTGATGGTGGCGGAGCGCGACGACGTGATCGGCTTCAACGTCGTCGGCCTGAAGCGCCGGGGCGTCGCGCGCGAGTCGATCGCGCAGCTCAAGCTGGCCTATCACGAGGTCTATTTCACCTCGGGCAACATACGGACCGTCGCGGCGAACGCCCTGGCGTCGGGCCGGTACACGACGCCGGAGTCGCGGCGGTTCCTGGAGTTCTTCAGCGAGGGCAAACGCAGCTTCGCCCGGGCGCGTCGTGCGACCGGCGACGAGTCGGATGGCAGCTAGGATCGCCATCACGTGCGGCGACCCGGCCGGGGTGGGTCCCGAGATTATCGCGGCGTGGCTCGCGTCGCATCGCGACCAGGCGGCCGGGTGCGCCGTGATCGGGCCGGCGGGCTGGCTGGCCTCGCTGCCGACCGAGGCGGCGAAGGTCGCGGTGGGACTCGAGGATTTTGCCGCGGAGCCGGGCCGGCCCAATGCCGACGGGGCGCTGGTGGCGTGGGCGGCGATGGAACGGGCGGCGCAGGGCTGCACGGCCGGCGAGTTTTCCGGGGTGGTCACGGGCCCGGTCAGCAAGGAAGCGCTGGCGCGGATCGGCTATCCGTATCCCGGCCAGACGGAGTTTTTCGCGGCGCGCTGGGGCGGTGATCCGGTGATGGCCTTCTGCGGCGGCCGGCTGCGGGTGGCCCTCGCGACCTGGCACGTGCCGCTGCACCAGGTGCCCCGCCTGCTCGGTCCGCACCTGCTGCACCGCACGGTCGCGGCGGCGGACACGCTGGCCCGGTCCGAGGGTGTGGCCCGGCCGCGCATCGGCGTTTGCGGCCTCAACCCGCACGCGGGCGAGGGCGGCCTGCTCGGCGAGGAGGAGCGCGATCTGATCAACCCAACGCTGGCGAAGCTGCAGGCGGAATTTCCCGGCCTGTCGTTGTGCCAGCCCGGCGACACGCTCTTCGCGCGGACGCTCGCGGGTGAGTTCGACGCGGTGGTGGCCCTGTATCACGACCAGGGTCTGGCGCCCCTCAAGGTGGTCGATTTTGACACGGCGGTGAACGTCACCCTGGGCCTGCCGTTTGTCCGGACGAGCCCCGACCACGGGACGGCGTTCGGGATCGCGGGGCAGGGGAAGGCGCGGGCCACCAGCTTTGCCCAGGCGGTCGAAGTGGCCCGGCGCTTGATAAAGTCTCGGGCCCGGCAATAGTCCGCGCGCATGTCCGCCACCGTCACCGCCCTCCCGGAGGGCGTCCGCGAGGGAAACGAGAACCTGGTCCGCCTGACGGCGTCCGCCGGGGCGAAGGCGGCTGCGCTCATGGCGCGGGAGGGGCAGGGGCATTTCCTGCGGATCGCGATCTCGGGCGGCGGGTGCAACGGCCTGAGCTATAAGCTGAAGTTCGCGCCGGAACCCCGGCGGGGCGACCTGCTGGTCCGGACCGCCGGCGTGGCGGTCCTGGTGGACAGCAAGAGCGCGCTGTACCTCAAGGGCACGCATCTCGACTATTCCGACGCGATGGTGGCCGGCGGCTTCAAGTTCTCGAACCCCAACGCCAAGGCCTCCTGCTCCTGCGGCGAGAGCTTCTCCGTCTGACCACCCCCATTTTACGAGGGCGCCCTCCCTACTTAGGTGTTGTCATTCCGGCGCTTCCCGGCGAGAACCCCGCCCGACCTAATCACCCGATCCTATCCTAATTGATGGCTACTCCGTTCCCTTCCGCCGGCGGCGGCAATCGTCCCGGCTCTTACCAGCGTCGCAACAACGACCCCTTCGCGGCCATCCGCCGCAATCACCGCATCAAGGTTCCGCAGGTTCGCCTGATCTCACCCGAGGGCAAGCAGCTCGGCGTGATTGAAACCACCAAGGCCATCAACCTCGCGCTGGAAGTCGGGCTCGACCTCGTGGAAGTGGCGCCGAACGCCACGCCGCCGGTGTGCCGCATCATGGATTTCGGCAAGTACGTGTACGAGGAGTCGAAGAAGACCTCCCACGTGAAGGCCACCGCGAGCAAGATCAAGGAGATCGAGTTCACCGCCCGCATCGAGCTGAACGACTTCAACACCAAGCTCCGCCATGCCGAGGAGTTCCTCGCGCACGGCAACAAGGTGAAGCTGCGGCTGAAATTCCGCGGCCGCGAGATGGCCCACACCGAGATTGGTTTTGACGTGATGAACCGCGCGGTCGCCGAGCTCGGCGGCATGGGTCACCCCGACGCCGAGGCGAAGCTGATCGGCCGCAACATCAACGTCATGCTCACGCCGCTGCCCACCAACAAGCGGAAGCCGAAGTTCCACGTCGAGCAGGAGACGGACGACGAGTCGTCTGCCCCGCCCCCGGCCGGCACCTGAGCCGGCGCCGCCATGACTAGGGCGGCCCTGCGTCTCTTTCTGGTGGCGCCCCTCCTCGGGGCGCTCATGGCCGCGGCCCAGGCGCCCGGCCGCTCCACCCCCACGCGCCCGGGTGCCGCTCCCGCGGCGCCCCCGGCGTTTAGCGCGCTGCCGCGCCTCGCCCAGCTCTCGACCTCCCGGATCGGCGGCATCGACCACGTCTCACTCCGCGAGGCCGCGCCGCTGCTCGGGCTGAAGGCCGCGTGGGCCGAGAAGGAGCGCCAGCTCACGCTCTCCGACGCCACCGGCCGGATCGTGTTCGAGGCCGACAGCCGTGAGGTGAACTTCCGCGGCCTGCGGCTTTTCCTCGGCCGGCCCGTCGTGCTGCGCAACGGCGTCGTCCTGGTCAGCAAGGTCGACTTCGAGCGCGTCCTGCTCGCGCGGCTGCGCCCCGCGCTCCTCGGCGCGCCGCCCCCGCGGCCGCGCGTGGTCGCCCTCGATCCGGGACACGGGGGCACCGACAACGGCATGGAGAACAAGACGCTCGGGCTGAAGGAAAAGGTCCTCACGCTCGATGTCGCCCAGCGCGTCCAGCGACTGCTCGCCGCCCAGGGCTTCACGGTCGTGCTCACCCGGACCACGGACGCGCCGCTCGCCGCCGACAAGCCCACCGATTTCCGCCGCCGGGCCGACGTGGCCAACCGCGCCGGCGCCGACGTGTTCGTCAGCATCCATTTCAACTCCCTCTATCCCGACACCAAGACCAGCGGCACCGAGACCTACACGTTCACGCCGCAGTTCCAGCGCTCCGACCGCGCCTGGAGCCCGACCGAGCCCGACGACACCGAGCGCGACGCCGCGCCCGTGAACCACTATGATGCGTGGAGCTCGCTGCTCGGTCAGTGTCTTCACCGCGAGGTCATCGGGAGCCTGGGCACGCTCGACCGCGGGCAGAAGACGATGCACTCCGCGGTCATGCGCGGGCTCTCCTGTCCCGCCGTGCTGGTCGAGTCCGTCTTCCTCTCGAACGAATCCGAGGCCCGCCTGGCCTCGACCCCGGCGGGCCGGCAGCGGATTGCCGACGCGATCGCCGCGGGCATCATCGCCTATGCCGACGCCCTGACCGCGCTCCAGCCGAAACCCGCGGCGACGGGCGGCGTCTCACCATGATCCTCACCATGCCAACCACCCGTTTCCTGCTGGGCGCTGCCACGGCGCTCGTCCTGCTCGCGTCGCCGGCGCGGGCGTGGGAATCCGCCGGCCACCGGATTGTCACCCAGGTCGCGATCGACAGCCTGCCGGGCGACTTCCCGGCCTTCGTGCGCGACCCGGCCCACCTCAAGCGCCTGCTGTACGTGGCGGGCCTGCCCGACCGCTGGAGCCACGCTCCCGACCTGCCGCTCAAGCACGTCAACTGGCCGGACCATTACCTCGACGTGGAGCAGCTCCCGATGGCCGGGCTCGATCCCCGGCAGCTGCCGTCGTTCCGCAACGACTTCATCGTCGAGTTTGCGGCGGCCCGCGCAAAGCACCCGGAGCAGTTCCCGCCGGCCAAGCCCGGCACGGATCCCGAGCACTCGCGGGGCTGGCCGGGTTTCCTCCCGTGGTCCGCGACCGAGTCGTTCTACCAGCTCAAGACCGCCTTCTCGGCCCTCAAGGTCTTCCGGGAACTCGGCACACCGGAGGAGATCGCGAATGGGGAGTGGGACGTGGTTTTCCTGATGGGTGTCTTGAGCCACTACATCGGCGACCTCTCGCAGCCGCTGCACACGACGAACCACCACGACGGCTGGGTGGGGCCGAATCCGCACGGCTACACGACAGTTCCAGGGTTCCACACGTGGATCGACAGCGGCCTGATCGCCAAGGCCCAGCTCACCTACGACAGCGTGAGGTCCCGCGTGCAGCCGGCGACGCCCGTGTCGCTGGCGCTGCGCCCCGACGGGCGCGACCCGGTGTTTGCCGAGACGATGGAGTTCCTGCTCGCGCAAAACCAGCTCGTCGAGCCCGTCTACCAGCTGGAGGCCGCGAGCAAGCTCGGCCACGGCAACTATCCGGTCAGTCCCGAGGGTCAGGAGTTCATCCTCGGTCAGCTCACCAAAGGGGGACAATACCTCGGCGCCTTGTACCTGAGCGCCTGGATGAGCGCGCCGCCGGAAACCTACCTCCGCTCGGTCCTGCTGAAGCGGCGTGCGGCCGAGGCCGCGTCGGCTCCCGCGCCCGCCCCGGCCAAGGCGCCGTGACCGCCTAGCCCCGCCACGCGAGCACTACTGCGCCGGCCACGATCAGCGCGCTGCCGATCACGCTGCGCAGGCTGAAGGGCTCGTGCAGGAACAGCGCGGCGAACCCCAGCACAAAGACCACGCTGAGCTTGTCGACGGGCGCGACCTGGGACGCCGGCCCGAGCTGCAGCGCGCGAAAGTAGCACAGCCACGAGCAGCCGGTCGCGAGGCCCGACAGCACGAGGAACAGCCACGTGCGCCGCGGCACATCGGTCACCGCGGACGGATGCGCCGCCGCGAGGGCAATCGCCCAGGTGAACACGAGGATGACGGAGGTGCGGATCGCCGTCGCCAGGTGCGAGTTCACCCCGGTCACGCCGACCTTGGCCAGCACCGCGGTCAGGCCGGCGAACAGGGCCGACAGGAGGGCCCAGAAAACCCACGACTGGGCGAGGCTGCTCATCGTGGCGCGGCCAGGGCGGTCCCGAGCAGGTACCCGAGCCAGGTGCCAATCACGCAGAGTACGACCGATCCCACGATGTAGGCGCCGGCGCGCGTCGCGTCGCCGGCGCGCAGCAGCGCGAAAGTCTGGAGGCTGAACGCCGAGAACGTGGTGTATCCGCCACACACGCCGGTAAGGAGGAAGAGCCGCATCTCGCTGCTCGGGAACAGCCGCGCACCCGGACCCGAGGCGACCGCGAAAAACCCGATGGCCAGGCAGCCGGTGAGGTTGACGAAAAACGTGCCCCAGGGAAACGGTCCGTCGAGCCGGGCGGTGACGGTCTCGGTCAGGCCGTGACGCAGGATGCTGCCGAGGGCACCGCCGAGGGCGACGAGGAGGTAGGCGATCATGATGGGAGCCTGTTGGAGGAGTTGAACAGGAGTCATCAGTCCCCGCGGGGGAGACGGTTTACCCGGGACGGGAAGGCGGAATCCATCGCCGGCGCCGAACCAAACCGCTCGCGGGCCGCTTGGCAAGCGGCCCGCGCGGCGTGAATCGGGCCTCGAAATCGTCGGCGGCATGGGCAGAGTGCTGGGGCTTGCCGACGCTGTTCTCCAGGATCCGTGGCTGTGCCCTGCTGGTGCTGGCGGTGGGGCTGGCGGCCGGACTGCGGGCCGCCGACCCGCTCGCGGCCCGCGTGGTGCTGCTGGCGAACGCGGATGATCCCGAGTCGGTCGCGATCGCCCGCCATTATGCGGAGGTGCGCGGCGTTCCGGTTGCCAACCTCATCGCGCTGCCGATGCCCGCCGCGGAGACCATCACGTGGGACGAGTTTGTCGGACAGATCTGGCGGCCGCTGCAGGACGAGTTGGTCCGGCGGAGGTGGATCGAGGCGATCCCGATGGACCTGTCCGACGACGTCGGCCGGCGGAAGCAAGCGATGGCGGGGCATCACCTGGCTTTCCTCGTGGTGTGCCGCGGCGTGCCGCTGCGCATCAGCCACGATGCGGCGCGGTACCGGCCGGCGCGCGGCCTGCCGGAAAATCCCTCGTTCCAGACGAACCAGGCGGCGGTTGATTCCGAGCTCAGCCTGCTGGCGGTGAACGAGAGTGCGATCAACGGCTTCGTGCCGAATCCGCTGTACGGCCGGGACCGCCCGGTTCCCGGCGAGCTTTCGCAGGT
>DAOQKI010000107.1:0-13832 GCA_035334485.1 Opitutaceae bacterium | reverse complement strand
GCCCTCGGCGATCTTCACGCCGTAGTCGAGGACGGCGATGCGCTGGCAGACGCCCATCACGACCTTCATCGAGTGCTCCACCAGCAGGATCGAGAGGTTGAACTCGCGCTGGATGTGCTGGATCAGCCGGACCAGCTCGATCTTCTCGGTCGGGTTCATGCCCGCCGCCGGCTCGTCGAGCAGCAGCAGGCGGGGCTGGGTGGCGAGGCCGCGCACGATCTCGAGGCGGCGCTGCTCCCCGTAGGGCAGGCTCTTCGCCGGCGCGTCGCGGAAGCGGCGCAGGTTGAACAGCTCGAGCAGCTCCTCGGCTCGGCGCGTGATCGCGGCCTCGTCGGCGCGGAAGGACCCGAGTCGGACGAGGGACTGCAGCGGGCCCGTCGCGCGGTGGAGATTGCACGCCACCCGGACATTGTCGAAGACCGACAGGCTGCCGAAGAGCCGGATGTTCTGGAACGTGCGGGCGATGCCGCCCGCCACGATCGCGTGGACCGGCAGGCCGGCCAGGTTCCGGCCCCGGAAGGTCACGGTGCCCTCGGTCGGCTGATAGACGCCGGTGATCAGGTTGAAGACGGTGGTCTTGCCCGCGCCATTCGGGCCGATCAGGCCGCACAACTCGCCCTCGTTGACGGTGAAGTCCACGCCGTTGACCGCGGTGAGGCCGCCGAAGCGGATCGTCACCTGCTCGAGCTGGAGGAGCGGGGTCGGCATCGGGACGTCAGGCCTTGCGGCGCGGGAGGTGGAAATTGAACAGCCCCTGCGGCCGCGCGAGCATGAGCACGATCAGGAGGAACGAATACAGCACCATCCGGTACTCGGCGACGGGCCGGAGCACCTCGGGCAGAAGCGTGAGCAGGATCGCGGCGAGGATCACGCCGAGCGTGTTGCCCATGCCGCCGAGGATGACCATCACGACGATCTCGATCGACTTGGTGAAGTCGAAGCCGGTGGGCGTGATGGTGAGCTTGAAGTGACCGTAGAGCCCGCCGGCGATCCCGGCGAAGAACGCGCCGACGACGAAGGCCACGATCTTGTAGCGGGTGGTGTTGAGCCCGACCGCCTCGGAGGCGATCTCGTCGTCGTGCGTGGCGAGGAACCCGCGCCCGTAGGTCGAGTGCACGAGGCACGTGACGGTGGACACGGTGAGCGCGACAAAGCCGAGGACCCAGAAGACCGAGGTGTAGGGCGGGATGCCGTTGAGGCCGAGCGCGCCGCCGAGCGGCTCGATGTTCTGGAAGACCACGCGGATGATCTCGCCGAAGCCGAGCGTGACCAGCGCGAGGTAGTCGCCCTTGAGCCGCAGCGACGGGACGCCGACGAGCAGGCCGGCGAAGGCGGCGGACAGGCCGCCGGCGAGCAGCGCGCCGAGGAACAGCGCGCCCTGCTGGAAGGCTGTGCCGCCGTCATCGCCGAGCAGGCGCGGTCCGAGGAGCATCGAGACTGCGGCGGAAAGGTAGGCGCCGACCGACATGAACCCGGCGTGGCCGAGCGAGAACTGGCCGGTGTGGCCGTTCACCAGGTTGAGTGAGACGGCCAGGATGACATTGATCCCGATGCCGATGAGCACATCGAGGTGGTACGGGTCGATCGAGTCCGAGAAATGCTGGATCCCGAAGGCCACCAGCAAGGCGGCGAGAAGGGCGAGATGCGGCTTCGGCATGGCGCGTCAGACCTTCTCGACCGTGAACCGGCCCAGCAGACCGGCGGGGCGGAACAGCAGGACGATGATCAGGACGGCGAAGCCGATCGCGTCCTTGTAGGTCGACCACTGGCTGCCGTTCACGAAGGTCTCGGTGGTGCCCAGCAGCAGGCCGCCGAGTGCGGCGCCGGGGATGTTGCCGATGCCGCCAAGGATGGCGGCGACGAAGGCCTTGAGTCCCGGCATCAGGCCCATCAGCGGGTCGACCGACGGGTAGTTGAGCGCGTAGAGGATCCCGCCGGCGGCGGCGAGGGCGGAGCCGAGGCCGAAGGTGAACGCGATCACGACGTCGTTGTTCACGCCCATCAGCACGGCGGCGCGCGGGTTGAGCGAGACGGCGCGCATGGCGGTGCCGATGCGCGTGCGGTGCACGATGTAGTGGAGCACGACCATCAGCACGATCGAGACAACGATCACGATGAGCTGGTTGCTCCCGAGGATGAGGTTGCCGACGGTGAAGGTGCGGACCGGGAAGATCGCGGGGAAGTTGCGCGGCGCGGCGCCGAAGAAGACCTGGCCGCTGTATTCCAGCAGGAGGGAGACGCCGATGGCGGTGATCAGGACATTGAGGGTGGGGGCGCCGCGCAGGGGCCGGTAGGCCAGCCGCTCAATCGTCATGCCCAGCAGCGCGCAGCCGGCCATCGCGCCGGCGAGAACCACGAGTCCGCCCCAGAGCGTGCCCTCGGGCACGAGGCGGCCGAGGTAATAGCCGATGAAGGCGCCGACCATGAACACGTCGGAGTGGGCGAAGTTGATGAACCGCAGCACGCCATAAACCATGGTGTACCCGAGCGCGATCAGCGCATAAATCGCCCCGAGCGACAGACCGTTCAGCAACTGTTGGAGAAATTCGACCAAGGCTTTGAGGGGTTGAGTTGAAAGACGGATCAGCCGGGGTCAACCGCCGCTTTCGTTCGGATTCCAAGCTTGTCACAGGAGGCAACGGAGGAAACGGAGATGACGGAGGCAAGCCGTGCCGGGATGCCGCCCGAACCAGAACGCAGACCCGAAAAACCGGGCTAGACGGAACCTCGGCTCCGGGCTCCGTTAGCTCCGTTGCCTCCTGTGAAAGCTCAGGGCCTTACCGCTTCGACGAACTGGACCTTGGCCTGCTTGACGGTGACGATGATCGCCGGCTTGGACGGGTTGCGCTGGGCGTCGATCGTCGTCTGGCCCGTCACGCCGGGGAAATCCTTCGTCGCCGCCAGGGCCGCGCGCACGGCCGGGCCGTCGGGCGTGCCGGCGCGACGCATCGCGTCGGCCAGCAGCATCATCGCATCGTAGCCCAGCGCGGCGACGGCGTCGGGCATTTCCCCAGCGTAGTGCGCCCGGTAGCGGCGGATGAAACCCTGCACTTCCGGCGCGGGCGACTCGGGAGAGTAATGCGTCGAGTAGTACGTGCCCTCCACCGCGGCGCCGCCGAGCTCGATCAGCTGCGGGGCCTCCCAACCGTCGCCGCCGATGATCGGGATGTCGAGACCCAGCGCGCGGGCCTGCTGGCAGATGAGCGCGGCCTCGGTGTAGTAGCCGGTGGCGGCGATGACGTCGGGCTTAAAGGTGCGGATCGCGGTGAGCTGCGCGCGGAAATCCTTGTCGCCCTCCGCGTACTTCTGTTCGGCCACGATCTCGCCGCCATCAGCCGTGAAGCGCTCGCGGAAGACGCCGGACAGGCCGACGCTGTAAGGGGCGGTCGCCGAGGTCAGCAAGGCGACCCGCTTGGCGTGGAGCGTGGTGCGGGCGAACTTGGCCAGCACCGCGCCCTGGAACGGGTCGATGAAACACACGCGAAAGATGTAGGTGCCCATGGCCGTGACCTTCGGCGAGGTCGACGACAGTGCGATCATCGGGACGTGCGCGGCCTGGCAGATGGGCGCGGCCTCGAGGGAGTTGCTCGAGGCGTTGGCGCCGAGCACGGCCACGACCTTGTCGCGGGCGACGAGCTTCTTCACCGCGGTGGCGGACTCACCGGCCTTCGACTGGATGTCCTCGACGAGGTACTCGACCGGCCGGCCGAGCACGCCGCCGGCGGCGTTGAGCTCGGCGACGGCCAGCTCGATGCCCTTGCGGCCGGCGACGCCGAAGGAGGCCTCCTTGCCGGTGAGGGACGCGAAATGGCCGACGCGGATCGGCTCGGGAGCGGCCCGCAGGAGGGCACTGAGGAGCAGGAAGGCGCCGACGGCGCGCGGGAGCAGGCGGAGGATCACGGGGCGATGGACTCGATGAAGCGGAAGCGGCCGTCCTGGATCGCGATCACGACGGCGGTCTTGGAGGCGTTGCGATGGGAATCAATGGTGGTGCGGCCGGTGATGCCGTCGAAGTTCCGGGTCGCGGCGATCGCGTCGCGGAGCTTGGCGGCCTCGGTCGTGCCGGCGCGGCGGAGGGCGTCGGCGAGGATCATGACCGAGTCGTACCCGAGCGCGGCCATGGCGTCGGGCGTCTCGTTGGCGAACCGGACGCGGAAACGCTTAACGAAGCCCTGCACGGCGGGCGACGTGTTCTCGCACGAGTAGTGGGTCGAGAAGTAAGTGCCCTCCATCGCCTTCCCGCCGATCTCGACGAGCTGCGGCGCCTCCCAGCCGTCGCCACCGAACAGCGGGCACGTCAGCCCGAGCTCGCGGGCCTGGCGCGCGATGAGCGCGGCCTCGGTGTAGTAGCCCGGCACGAAGATGCCGTCGACGCCCGCGGCCTTGATCGAGGTGAGCTGCGCCTTGAAGTCCTTGTCGCCCTCGGTGAACTTGAGGTCGGTGACGATGGTGCCGCCCTGCGCGGTGAAGGCCTCGCGGAAGTACTTGGCGAGGTCGACGCTGTAGGGGAGGGCGGCCGACGAGAGCACGGCGACGCGCTGGAGCTTGAGGTGCTGCCGGGCGAACTTCGCCATGACGCCGCCCTGGAACGGGTCGATGAAGCAAGTGCGGAAGATGTAGTTGCCCTTCTCCGTGACGCTCTTGTTCGTCGACGACGGCGTGATGAGCGGGATCTTGGCGTGCTGTGCGATGGGCGCGGCCTCGAGCGTGCGGCCGGAGGCGACCTCGCCGAGGAGCGCGATGACCTTGTCGCGCGAGATCAGCTTCTTGGCGATGGTGGCGGACTCGCCCTGTTTGGACTGGTTATCCTCGGTGATGAGCTCGAGCTTGCGCCCGAGCACGCCGCCCGCGGCGTTGATCTCCTCGACGGCGAGCAGGGTGCCCTTGTGGGAGGACTGGCCGAAGGCGGCCTCCTTGCCGGTGAGCGAGGCGTACTCGCCGACCCGGATGGGATCGGCGGGGTCATCGGCCGCGACCGCGGCGGCGGCCAGCAGGTTGGCCAAACAGAAAAAACGGAGAAAGTTGGTCATGGGGTAAGGTTCAGAGGGCAGGAAGGGAAGGACAGGCGGATGAGGTTTACAACCTATGAATGGACCCGGGAAAGCAGGCGGTGTGCCGGGGAAGGCCAATACGAACGCCGAACGTCGGACGCCGGACTTCGAAGGAGATGGCCCGGACGAACAACGTACATCGAACGTCGGACGCCGAACATCGAAGGCTAGGTGCCGATAACCTGGCGAAACACAGGTCGCCATCCGGCAGCGGCGCCAGCCGCCGCACTCTCCTTCGATGCTCGGCGTCCGGCGTTCGATGTACGGCGTTCGTATTGGTATTTAAATCATTGGGTTTTGCTTTTGTCCCGCGGCCGGCTTTGCTCGCGCCGGTGAACACCTTTGACCGGCACCTGCTGCGCGAGTGGCTCTCGATCCTCGGCCTCGTGCTGGGCGCGACGATCGGGCTCCTGCTGGTTCAGGTCATGTACGACGACTTCCGCTCGCTCCGCGAACTGGGCGCGCGGGGGCTCGACATGTGGATGTACTTCTTCGTCACGATGCCGAGCTTCCTCGCGGTCGTGCTCCCGCTGGCGATCCTGCTCTCGCTGCTGTTCGTCCTGGGCAAGCTCCATCGCGCCAACGAATTCACCGCGCTCCGCGCCGCCGGCGTGGGACTCATGCGCATCACCGCGCCGGTGTGGATCGTGGGTGTCGTCGCGTGCGGCGTCTCGTGGTGGCTCAACTCCACCGTCGTGCCGTGGTCGGTCGAGACGTCCCGCGAGCTCCGCGAGAGCCTGACCTACCGGAAGCAGTCCGCCACCCTGTCCGCCGACCGCGTCGGCGTGATCGAGAGCGTGGCCTTCGACAACCCGCGCACCCGCCGGGTCTGGTTTTTCAACCGCTACAGCACCTTCCTCCAGCGCGGCTACGGCGTCACGGTTTCCGAGCTCGACGGCCAGCGCCACGAGCAGGCGCGGCTCATCGCGGCAGAGGGGGCGTTTGACGAGAAGCTCGGCGGCTGGGTTTTCCGGCAGGGGCGCGTGCTCACGTTCAATCCCGACACGGGCGAGCTCCAGGACGCCCGGCCGTTCGACGAGGAAAAGCGTCCGGTGTATCACGAGGACCCGAAGCTGATGCTGCTGATTGACCGGCGCCCGGTGGATCTGTCGTTTTCCGAGCTGCACCGCCTGATCGACTACCTGCAGGCCGAGAATCCCCTGAAGGCGACGCCGTACGCGGTGCGATATTTCAGCCTGATCGCCGACACGCTCGGGCCGCTGGTGGTGATCGCGATCGCGATCCCGTTCGCGGTCTCGGGTGTGCGCGTGAATCCCGCGGTCGGCGTCTCGAAGTCCTTCGGACTGTTTTTCCTCTACTACATCCTCGCGAACATCGCGTCATCGCTCGCGACGAAGCAGCTGATCGACCCGCTGCTCGCAGCGTGGCTCCCGAACCTCGGGATGACGGCGCTCGCCGTCTGGCTCTTCGCGAAGCTGCGTTGATTTGGGCGGTAAGCGATAAGCTGTAAGCGGTAGGCTGTAGGCGGTAGGCGTTTTCAGACCATGGACAGCGAGGGCGACGGGCCCTGTGCCTAGCTGGTGACGACCAAGTCCGAAGTCAGCTCTTCGTGCCCTTGGTGGCCTTCGTGGCGACCTTGGCCCCGCCGGCTAGCGGACGATGCGTTGCCAGACCGTGTTGCTCGGCCAGAGGAGGATGGCCCACACGGCGATGCAGTTGATGTAGCTCAGGAAAACCGCCGCGCTGGCCATGTCCTTGATGCGCTTGGCGAGCGGATGCTGCTCGGGACGCAGGTAGTCGATGATCCACTCGATCGCGGAGTTCAGCAGTTCGACGATCAGGATGAGGATCAGCGAGGCGATCATGAGCGCGGTCGAGACCGCGTTGACGGGCAGCTTGATCGCAATCGGAAGCAGCAGGATCGCGAAGATCAGGTCCTCGCGGAACGACGGCTCGTGCCGCACCGCGGCGAAGAAGCCCTCGATTGCATAGCGGACGGACGCGAAAAAATTCCGGTAGGTCCGGCGCTTGAGTTCTTCGGTCGGGGTGCCCTCGGGTTCAGCCACGCCCCGGGAAGCTAGCCGTCACGTGGACGCGGCGGAAGCTTTTTTGCCCGGGCCGGCGAATCCCGTGGGACCGACCTTCGGGTCGGGCTAGATGAGGCTGGCGACGGCGGCGCGGCGGGGGCCGATGAAGCCGCAGACGAACTCGATCACCTCGGAGCGGTACCCGATGAAGTCGAGCACCCGCGCGAGGAAGCGGCGCTTGGTCGGAGTGTCGAGGTTCAGGATCGCCCAGTACGGGGTGCCCTCGATTTGCCGCGCCTGGTTGTGTCGGCAGCGCTCGACGATCTCCTCGCGGCTCAGGGTCAGGAACTTTCGGCCGGTCGAGAGACCGCGGATGAACTCGTCAAACTCGCTGCGATGGCGGACGGCCAGCCAGCCAAGCAGCGCCAGGTAACGGTCGGCATCGTGCTCCTTCATCCGGAACTCTGCGCTCAACACGAAAGCCGCCAAGGGATCGGTCGATTCGGGCGAGCCGACCGGGATCCGGAGCAACATCGCCAGGACATCGTCCGGGCTGCGGTTGAACCCCTTCGCCAAGCCTTCCAGCGCCTCGAACACCTCGTCACTGACATCGATCGTCTTCATGCGCACAATGTAGACCGGTCCGACCGGTGGCGAAAGTCATCTGCGACGAATTACTGACGTCTGCGCCGGACCGCCGACCGGGGGCGGCTGAGACCAAAGACCGGAGGACAGGTTCCGCGTTTTCTTGCGCATTATTTATTCGGCCCGGCAAACATCCGCCGGCGGCCGGCGTCGTAGTGGATGTCATGAAGACCTTACTCCTTACCCTCTCACTGGCGGCCGTCGGTGTTGGCACCGCGTCCGCGCAGGTTTACTCTCCCACGGTGGCGCGCAGCACGGTGCTCGGCGGGATCGCCGGCGCCCTGATCGGCGGGCACAACCACGATCGCTGGGCTGAAGGCGCCATCATCGGGGCCACCGCCGGCGCCATCCTCGGCACGGTGGTCGATCAAGCTCCCGCGCCCGTCGCCTACGCGCAGCCGCAGGTGGTCAACGCCCCCTGCGCCGTGGCGCCGCAGCCGACCCAGGTGGTGTACGTGACCAACCCGCCGCCCGTCCGGGTGGTGCAGGTCGCGCCCGCGCCCCGGGTCGTCTACGTGAACGGTTATGCGCCGGCTCCCTGTTACGTCGCCCCGGCGCCCGTGGTGGTGGTCCGGCCGGGCCATCATCACCGGCCCAAGGTCGTCGTTTACACCCGCGAGGGTTGGCGCCGCGACTAGGCGGCTCGACCGCTCCAAATGAAACACCCCGTGCCGGCTGACGGCACGGGGTGTTTCGTTTCCGGCGGGGAGTGGTCGCTCGGCGGGCGGTCAGTTGGCCGCGGGCTTAGGTGCTTCCGGCGGCGGGGTCACGGGCCGCAGAGTCAGGGTCTTGGTCTCGGACTTCCCGGCGATCCGCAGGGTCACCTTGATCGGCAGCGCGAGCGAGTCGACGCCGAGGAGCGACTGCATCCCGCCCGGTTCGCCAACGGCGCCGGGCTCGAGCGCGTACTTGTCGGGCTGCGGCGCGAAATTGCCGAGCTCGGAGTCGAAATCGATGATCTCGACGGTCACGGTCTCCTTCGACGCGTTGACCAGCCGGAGGTGCAGCATCGCCGGCGGCATGGGGCTGTCGACATAGCGGGCGCGCAGCTCCGAGGAACTATCGGGATCGTACAGCTCGTTCCCGCCGCCCCCTTCGCCGCCCTCGCCGCCGCCGCGGTGATGGCCGCCACCGCCGAAATGACCGCCGCCCTTCGGGCCGCCGCGTCCGCCCGGGCCGCCGCGGCCGGGCGCCACCATCGTGTTGCCGAGCGTGATCTGGGCGACGATCCGCCCGTCGAAGAACGTGTCCTCGGCCGCCATGGGCGGGACGGATTTGCGGGCCTCGTCCATGGCCCGGCGGTCGGGCCCGGATTCACAGCCGGCACTGAGGAGGAGGGCGAACAGGCCGAGGGACACGGGCCCGAGGCGAAAGGCGAAGGTGCGCATGGAGGAAAAGGCTAGATGACGCCGCCGGGAGCCCGAAGGTTCCATGACGGTTCAGGACCAGCTGAAATTGAAGCTGATGCTGATCCGCTCCTCGGCCACCGGATTGGCGGCGACCTCGTGACGGAGCCAGCTCTCGAACAGCACGACATTGCCGGCGACGGCCGGGTAGGTGACGTACGTGCGGTGGTCCGGGCGGGCGTCGGCCCGTTTCGGCGGCGCGGCCATGAAACGATCGAGGCGCGGGTCCTCGAACTTCAGGCCCGCGCAGCCCGGCGGGGTGGCCACGTAGTAGGTTCCGCTGATGAACGAGAGCGGGTGAAGGTGCAGCGTGTGCGCCGTGTGGGGCGGCATGATGTTCACCCAGCAGTCGGACAGCGCGACGGTCCGGCCGCGCATATCAAGGTCGAGGCTGCGGGCATAGGACCGGGCGTGCCGGAGCAGTTTTTTCTCCAGGTCGGCGAAGGTGCTGGAGAAACGGTGCAGGGTGTTGAGGGACGCGTAGCTCGTGAAACCGCCCGGGTAGTTCCGGGCCGACCAGCGGCGGCCGGCTGCGTCGTAGTCGCGGATGCGGTGGCATTCCTCGATCAGCTCGCGGTTGAGGCGCTCAAGCCCTGCGCGTTGCAGGGGCTCGCTGTAGATCTGCGTGGCGAACCAGGATCGGACGGGCATGCGGGCACCGTGGAACCGCGCCGCCCGAGCGGCAACGGCGAAAAATCATTCCCGAGGATTGTCACGCCGGCCGCGGCGGCTTTCCTCCCCGCATGACCCTCCTCCTTCGCCTCGGCCTCGCAATCGCCCTGCTCGGCGGGTCCGCGGCCGTCCGGGCCGCCGGCCCCGACGTGGTCCGGCCACTCCTCGTGGAAGTCGCGGAGGTGCCCGTGGCCGACCAGCAGAAAGGAGGCCGCTTCGACTACAGCGACTACAACCGCAAGGAGCTGCTCAGCCTCGTGCGCGACCGCGCCCTGCTGCTGGCCACGCCCGAGGAATTCGCGGCGCTGCAGCGCGACGGCTACCGGGCCAAGGTCGTGATGGAGAGCCGCGATCCCCTGACGCTGTACCGCCGCGCATTCTACGGCCCGACGCTGAAGCTGCCGGAGATCTACCACTCGTACGACCGGATCAACGCCCGCGCGGACGAGCTGATGCGCCAGTTTCCGCAGTTGATCACGCGGATCCAGATCGGCGAGACGACCCAGTTCCACCGCCCGATCTACGCGTACCGCCTCTCGAATGACGCGCGTCGCGCCCAGCCGCGTCCCGGTGTGCTGTACACCGGCTGCCACCACTCGGACGAAGTGATGGGCGCGGAGATCGTGACGGCCCTCATGCAGGATCTGGTCCTCGGTTACGGTCACGACGCCGCGGCGACGCGCTGGCTGGACCAGTGCGAGGTCTACCTGGTGCCTGTGGTCAACGTCGACGGGCACGACATCGTGACGTCGAGCCGCGACCCGCGCTGGCGGAAGAACGCCCGCGACGTGAACGGCGACGGCGTGACCGGCGTGTTCCCCGAGGGCGTGGACGTGAATCGCGGGTACGACTACAACTGGACGATGGGTGGATCCGACGTGCCCGAGAAGGACACCTACCGCGGGCCGTATCCCTTTTCCGAGGCGGAGAACCGCGCCATCCGGCACCTGCTGGAGCTGAAGTCGTTTGTGCTGTCGATTTCGTACCACAGCCAGGGCGAGGTGATCTATTACCCGTGGAGCTGGGCCGGCCAGCCGGCGCCCGACGACGCGCTCATCAAGGAGATCGCCAACCAGATGGCCGCCCGGCTTGTGACCATGTCCGGCAACGGCCACTACGCCGTGTCGCCCGGCGGGCCGTCGAGCCAGAGCTACGTGTGGCTGTACGGGCGCAAAGGTGACTTCGACTTCATCATCGAGACTGGCAGGGGCACGCATCTGTTCGCGCCGGAGGAGGTCCCCGGCATCATCGCCACCAATCTCGACGGCGCCAAGGTGCTGCTCGACCGCGCCGCGGGTCCCGGCTTCGCGGTGCACGTCACCGATGCGGCGACCGGCCGGCCCCTCGTGGCCCAGGTCTGGCTGCCGCGCATCGAGAACGAGTCGGTCGACCGCCGTTACACGGAAGGAGAATTCGGCCGCTACTGGCGCCCGCTCCGGCCGGGCAAGTACGACGTGATCATCTCCTGCCCCGGCTACCAGACCGTCGTGCGGCCCGGACTCGAGGTCGCGCCGGGAGCCTGGACCCCGCTGGACGTGGCGTTGACTCCGTCAAAGTGATCGTACGGCCACGGGGCAGTTGAAGGCGTTCGGTTGAAAGTTGAAACCCTAGCAGGCTGCCGGGCTTTCAACCGAAGACCTTCAGCTTTCAACTCCCTCCACCGGCTCAGCGGGCAAGCAGCCGCAGGCCGATGACGCCGGTGACGATCAGGGCGATGCACACGAGGCGCATGGCGGCGGCGCTCTCGTGGAAGAACACGATGCCCACGATGGCGGTGCCGGCGGCGCCGATCCCGGTCCAAACCGCGTAGGCCGTGCCGATGGGCAGGCCGCGCGCGGCGAGGGCGAGCAGGAACATGCTGCCGGCCATGGCGAGGCCGACGCCGACGGACGGCCACAGGCGCGTGAAGCCGGCCGTCGACTTCAGTCCCGTGGCCCAGACGATCTCGAGGACCGCGGCGATGAGCAGGTAGGTCCAGTGCATGGGAGTCAGCGCACGCCTCCCATCAGGCGCCGGATCCACGGCACCAGCACCAGCAGCACGAGCGTGCAGGCGCCGACGCCCAGCGCCTGATGCCAGAAAAAGGTCGCGAGCTGGGCGGGGTCCTCGCCGTTGAAGTCGCCGGCCAGCACGCCCGCGAGCTTGTTGCCCAGCGCGGCGGCGAGAAACCAGATGCCCATCACGAGCCCGACCAGCCGGTCCGGGGCCAGCTTGGTCATGGTCGAGAGCCCGACCGGGCTCAGGAGCATCTCGCCCACGGTCTGGACCAGGAAGAGCGCGAGCAGCCACTCCGGCCCGACCCGCCCGGCGGCGGTGAGCTTGGCGGCGGGAACCATGAGCGCGAACGACAGCGCGACGAACAGCAGGCCGAGGGTGAACTTGAGCGGGCTCGACGGCTGCCGCGGGCCGAGCCGGATCCAGAGCAGCGCGAAGAGCGGGGCGAGAAGGATGACCCAGACCGAGTTGACCGACTGCCACCATGACGACGGGAAGCTCCAGCCGAAGACCTCGTTGCGCGTGTAGCGGTCGGCGAACAGCGAGATGGTCGACCCGGTCTGCTCGAAGATCGCCCAGAAAATCTCGGCCGCGAAGAAGAAGACGAGGATCGCCGCGAGCCGCTTGCCGTCGGCGTCCGGCCGGAACGCGAAGTAGAGGATCGCCGCGACCTGGAGCGCGAACAGTCCGTAGACCAGCTGCGGCCATTCGTCGCAGGCGAGCATCGCGCCGATGAGCACGAGCGAGCCAAGCCCGACGAGAACCAGCCGGCCCCAGGGGCGGGCGCCGTCGGCCGAGGGCGCCGGCGCGTGCCCGACATGGGCGAGCCGGTCGCGCTGCGCGACGTACATCACCAGCCCGAAGGTCATGCCGACTCCGGCCGCCGCAAAGCCCCAGTGCCAACTGTGGAGGGGATCGAGGCCCGCGGACGCGAGCACACGCCGCCAGCTCGGTCCTTGCGCGAGGTAGCCGGTGACCAGCGGGGCGAGGAACGCCCCGAGATTGATGCCCATGTAGAAGATCGAGAAACCGGCGTCGCGCCGCTCATCGCCAGGGCGGTAGAGGCTGCCGACCATCGTGGAAATGTTCGGCTTGAGGAGGCCGGTGCCGAGGGCGATGAGGACGAGGCCGGCGAAGAACGTCACCTGGGAGTTGAACGCCATCGCGAAGTGCCCGGAGGCGATCACGGCGCCGCCGACCAGCACGGCCCGGCGGGCGCCGATGAAGTTGTCGGCGAGGAACCCGCCGAGAATCGAGAGCAGGTACACGCTCATCGTGTAGGTGCCGTAGATCGTGGCCGCCGCCTTGGTGTCGAAGCCGAGGCCGCCCTCGGCGGCGGTCTTCACCATGAACAGCATCAGCAGCGCCCGCATGCCGTAGTAGCTGAACCGCTCCCACATCTCCGTGAAAAACAGGGTGGTGAGCCCGCGCGGGTGGCCGCCAATGCCGCCGGTCGCGAGCGGATCGGAGGTGGGCACGGGACCGAGGTCGGAGGGCGCGGGCGGGGTGGGCGCGGAGCTCATGGCCGCGCAGCTTGGCGGGACAGACGGGCCCGGCAAACCCGAATCGCGCCTCCGGCCCGCTTGCGCTCGCGTCGGACTCCGTCGCGCCCTAGGGAATGCTCGGTCCCCCCATGAAACGCCTTCTCCTCCTCGTCCTGCTGGCCGTCTGCTCGGGCCCGAGTCCGGTGCGCGCCGCCGCCGAAACGCTGCTCGTGCCGCCGGCCGCCGCCGCCCGCGCGGGCAAGCTCCTCGAGCTCACGGTCTACCTCAACAACCCGACGACCGAGCCGTTCACGCTGGTTCTGCCCGACGCGATCCACGCCGACATCGCGAGCGCCGCCGAGCAGCGGCGCGTGAGCGCCGTCGCGGTGGGCGGCGAGGCCGGCGAGCGCCGGGTGGTGGCCCCGATGAGCTATGCCACGCTGAAGATCGCCGTGGTCCTGCCTGATACACTGGAGGGCACCGTGTCGCTGCGGCTCCCGGACCTGGGCACCAACGCGGTGATGTTCGCGGTCGAGCCCGCGCTGGCGGTCAAGGCGACCCCGCGCGCGCGTCAGGCCGCCGAAGAGGCGG
>DAOQKI010000106.1:0-14055 GCA_035334485.1 Opitutaceae bacterium | reverse complement strand
GCGTGCCGTCCTGACCTATGACACACAGATGCAGCCCGGCCCGCGTCTTGCCCGTGGCGAGGTGGCCGGTCGCATCCAGTTCCGCGCCGGCGGCTCCGCGTTCGTCATCCGCGAGGGCGAGGGCGCGACCAACGAGCCCGCCACCCAGGTGTTTCCCGAGGACACCGGCGTCGCCCTGCCCGGCGACCGTGTCGTCGTCCGCATCATCCCCGGCCGCCGCGGCCGGCGGCCCGGCGAGCGCATCGGCGAGGTCGTCCGCGTGCTCGAGCGCGTCCGCACCTCCATCGTCGGCGATCTCCGCCGCGGCCGGAAGGAATTCTACGTCCAGCCCGACGACCCGCGCTTCAGTCGCGAGGTCCTGGTGGGCGACCCGGCGCGCAGCGGCCTCACGCCCGTGCCCCGCGAGGGCGACAAGGTCGTCGTCGCTCTGGGCGACTGGCGTGACCGTTTCGAGCCGCTGCGCGGCAAGCTGACCGAGCGGCTGGGCCGCACCCACGAACCCCGCGCCGAGTTGCTCGGCATCTTCACGAAATACGACCTCGCGACCGAGTTTCCGCCGGCCGTGGTGCGCGAGGCGGAGGACCTGCCCGACCGCGTCGGCCCCCGCGATCTCGCGCACCGGCTCGACTACCGCACGAAGCCGGTCTTCACGATCGACCCGGATGACGCGAAGGACTTCGACGACGCGCTGTCGTACGAGGAGCTCGACGGCGGCGATGTCCGCGTCGGCATCCACATCGCCGACGTGTCCCATTACGTGATCCCGGGCACCGCGCTGGATGCCGAGGCCCAGCGGCGCGGCAACTCCACCTACCTCGTCGGCGTGGTTATCCCGATGCTGCCGGAAAAACTCTCGAACGGCCTGTGCTCGCTCGTGGAGGCGCAGGACCGGCTCTGCAAGGCGGTTTTCCTGACCTTCGGCCGCAACGGCCGGCTCAAAGACACGAGCTACGCCAACACCGTCATTCGCAGCCGGAAGCGGCTCACGTACAAGCAGGCCTACGCCTTCCTGTTCGAGGACCGCCTCGACCGGATCCGCGCCCTGCCCCTCCCGCCGAAGCACCAGACCGGCTCGACCGGCCGGGCCCTGCGCGACCTGAGCGACGCCGAGCTGGCCGACTTGCAGCACTGGATCCGCGCGCTCTGGCGCATCGCCAGCCGGCTCCGGCAGGATCGCATGGCCGGCGGCAGCCTCGATCTCGACATGCCCGAGACCAAGATCTTCGTGGACCCCGCCGGCTACGCCGACCGCCTGGAGAAGATCGAGCACGACGAGAGCCACCAGCTGATCGAGGAGTTCATGCTCGCCGCCAACGAGGCCGTCGCCCGTCTCACGCGCACCAAGTCCCTGCCCTCGCTCTACCGCGTCCATGACGAGCCCGACGTCGACAAGCTCGAGGAGTACCGCGCCCTGCTCGCCACCTTCGGCATCCGCGTCGGCGATCTCACCCAGCGCGCCGAGCTGGTGAAGCTGCTGCAGACCCTGCGCACCCATCCCCAGGGCTACACTCTGCGGACGCAGCTCCTGCGCAGCCTGAAGAAGGCGGCCTACCGCGCGACGCCCGACGGCCATTTCGGCCTCCACAAGCGCGACTACACCCATTTCACCTCGCCCATCCGGCGCTATGCGGACCTCGTCGTCCACCGCGTGCTCGATTCCCACCTCGTCCGGCAACGCGGCTCCCGCGGCCCGGCCTACGACCTCAACCGCATCGAGCGGCTCGGCGAGCACCTCAGCCTGACCGAGATCAACTCCGCGGAGGCCGAGCGCGAGAGCGTGAAGATCAAGCTGCTCGAGTTCTTCGAGCGGGAGCTCGAGCGCCGGCCGCCAACCCGCTTCGCCGCAATCATCACCGACGTCCGCGCCAACGGCTTCTTCGTCGAGCTGCTCGAGTCCATGACGTTCGGCTTCATTGCCACCGACAGCCTGCCGGACGACTACTACCTCCTGACCGACGACGGCGCCACCCTGCTGGGCCGGCGCACCAAGCGCCGGTACCACCTGAACGACCGCCTCGAGGTCGTCGTGGACCGCGTCGACCGGTACAAGCGCCTGATCGATTTTCGCCCGGTCGCCTGACGGTCGGACCGTCCGGCCCGTTTCCCGTTTCAGCGCGCCGGGCAGGCGCCTAGAATGGCAGGGTAACCCAACCTGCCATGAAGACCACCCGCCTGTGGGCCCTCGGTGTGGTCGCCGGGGCCTTGTTATGCCATGCCGGGTCGGATGTCGCACCTGCCGCGACGCTGACTCCATTCAAGATCGAGCAGACCATTGAGGTCAGATTCCCGCCCGCTCTCCTGCTGGACGCCGTGACCCAGGGCGACGTGTGGGTCCTGGTGAGTATCAGCGCCGACGGCAAACTCACCGACTCCCTCGTCACGCGCTTCACGCATCGCGCGCTCGCGGACGCCGCGCAGTACGCGCTGGGCAAGTGGCACTACGAGCCGGCCCGCCGCGACGGCCAGGCCATCAGCGCCTGTGGCGAGGTGCATTTCCACTTCGCGGCAACGGGCGCGGTCGTGACGCTGAACCCGATGTCGACCGTCGCGTCGCTGACCGCCTTCGTGCGTGACGTGCCGTATATCACGACGCTGTGCCGGCCCGACGAGCTCGACCAGCCGCCCACGGCGATCCACACCGTGACGCCGCCCACGCCGCCCGGTTCGGCCGGCGGACGGGTGGTGATCGACTTCGTCATCGACGAGCAGGGCCAGCCGCGGCTGCCGGTCCTAGTGAGCGCTACCGACTCCCAGTACACGACCCTGGCGGCAGCGGCGTTGGCCCAGTGGAAGTTCGCGCCACCCACGCGGCGCGGCCAACCCGTGGCGGTGCCGGCGAGACAGGAGTTCGTCTTCACGGCTCGGCCGTAGTTCGAGGACACGGTTTGCCTTTCCTGCGCGCTTTATTCCTGTAGGGGCATGGCTCAAATGTCCCACTACGAATTTGGCGCGCGCTTCCGTGCGCTCTACGATCATGCCGTTGCGCTGTACCAGAAGGGCCAGCGCGACGCCTCCACCTATTTCGACGCCACGCAGCTCGCGTGGCTCGCCGCCAACGGCCTGACCGCGCAGAATCTCTACGACTACGCCGAGGATCACGTGAACGGCGGGGAGCCGGGCTACGACAACGCGCTCGCGATCGAGCTGGTCCGCCGCGACTACTTCCTGAACGTCCAGCGGGGTCACGCCTCCAAGACCGTGCTCGACGAGGCGACGATGCCCGCGAAGACCGACGCCGTCCGCGGAATCGAGTGGCTCCCCCGCCTCATCCCGAAAGCCAAGGCCAAGCTGCGCGGCGAACTCCCGTCCTCGCTCATGTACAGCTGCGGCGGCGACCGGCGCTTCTTCCGTGGCCACGACATCCTGCCGGCCGAGTTCCTCAGCCTGGTGTGGCGGAACGAGAATAACGACGCGGCCATTATCGACTGGGTCGCAAGGCGAATCGCGGCCAAGGATGCTAGATAGGGTTTGAAACGCCAAACGCCAACTCGCCAAACGCCAAATAGGCTGCTAGGCCCCGGCAGCTCGAAAGCGTGCAACTACGCCGGCCTTACGCCTTAGCTGCTTACAGGCTTACCCCTTATTTGGCGTTTGGCGGTTTGGCGTTTGGTGTTTCGCACCAAGCCTCAAAATGAAGAGCGAAGCGCTCTAGCAGGCTAAAAAAGTTCCGCCTGTCCCCCCGGCATGGCCTTCACTCCGAGAAAGCTCCCGTAGCGCTCGATCCAGTCCTCGAGTTTGTCGAGGTAGTAGGTCGGGTCGTAGGGCGCGGCGGCCGCGTCGTAGAGCGCCAGGGCACGGGCCCGCTGCCAGTCGTTCGTCTTCCCCTTGGCTTTCGCCGTGATGTAGTAGCTCACCCGCTCGCCCATGCGCGGCCGCGGGGTCAGCTGCAGCGCAGCCTCGGCCGACGCCCGGCGCGGCTTGCCGCCCTCGGCCATCAGCCGCTCGTACATCTCGGGGTTCTGGTTGAGCGTCTCGCTCTTCGCGAGCTCCGCCACCGGCACCGCGCGCTCCGGCAGCCGTCGACGGTAGTCCTCGATCAGCGTGAGCGGCGACTCGGCTGACGCACCCAGCAGGAAGGTGATCAGCTGGTCGCTCAGTTTCTTCAGGAAAGGCTCCATGCCCCGCGAGCGCAGCGCGCTGCCCCGCAGCGTGACCTTGCGTCCGTCGTAGAGGGCATAGTTCTTCATCTTGTAGCAGAACATGGCCTCGTACTTGCCGTCGTGCTCGAGCTCGATGCCCTCCGGCAGGATCGGGGCCACCAGCGCGAGCAGGCCCTCCGGATTGGCGTAGTACTTGGGCGACGAGAGATAGATGCCGTCCGTGTCCGCCTCGAGGATGACGCAGTCGTGCTTGGCAAACTCCGCGATCAGCGCCTGCAGCAGCTCGCGTCCGCGCCGGGTCACCTCGGCGGCCAGCTCGCCGTCGCCAAAGCGCGCGCCGGAAAACCCGAGGTAGCCGTAGAAGGAGTTGATCAGGATCTTGAAGCTCGCCTGCCGCGCCTGCGCCTCGAACCGTTCCTCCTCCGTCGGTGCCGTGCGCGCGAGGGCCTTGTACTTCAGGCGGTACTCGCGCAGTCGGCGCAGCAGCGGGATGAACACGCCCAGCGTGTCCGTCCGCGGGTTCCGGTTCATGTGCAGCAGCAGGCTCGGGTACAGCGAGGCCACGTCGTAGTGCAGCACGTGACGGAAGACGCCTTCCTGGAAGCTGCGGGTGTAGCCGCCGTCGAACGGCGCGACTTCCGGCGGCACGGGACAAGCCTGCCGCGCGTGGTAGTATTCCTCGAGAAACAGCAGGTCGATCTTCGACGTCGCGCCCCGCAGCGTCGCCTCCTGCAGCAGCGTCGGGAACGAGCGCACCTGCTCGAAATAGGTCGGCAGCAGCTGATCGGCGAGGCCCTCCGTCTCGCGCAGGTCGTCCTCCAGGTAGGCACAGAACCGGGCGCGGTCCTCAGCGAACGCCACCTGGATCTTTGAGCCGTCGAGATAGGTACGCTCGGCGCTGTCCTCGTCGGTGATGCCGAAGAAGACTGCGACCTCCTTCAGTCCGTAGGACGTCAGCTCGCGCGTCGTGATGTCGTACAGCTGGACCAGGAGGTAGGTGTCCACCACCGCGCGTCCCGGCAGGTCGCAGCGCGGGAAATCGATCCACCGCTCGGCCACCTTGAGCCGGCTCGGCCGAAACGCGGCCTTCTGGCCGTAACGGCCCCACGCGCACGGCACCTTGAACCGGCGACAGCGCTGGCGGAGGTAGTCGAGGTCGAACTTGAACAGGTTGTGGCCCTCGATGACGTCGGGATCGAGTTCGCGCAGCGCGGCGTTGAACGACTCGAGGAGGTGCTTCTCCGCCGCGTCGGTCATCTCGGCGAGGAGCAGGAGCCGGTTCCTCCCGCGCTGCCGCAGCCCGATCGCCAGCACCCGGTCGCCCGGATTGGCCGCGTCGCTGAAGCCGCCGTCCGCCGAGCCGGTCTCGATGTCGAGCTGGAGCCGCCGGATGTGATGGAAACCCAGGTCGCCGTAGAGGCGGTGGCGGTGCTGCAGGAGATACTGGCTCTCGAGCGGGCGGATGGAGTCGATCGTGACCGCATCGCGCGCCTCCTTGAGGAACGCCTCGTACGCGGCCAGATTGTCCGCGTGGATCAGGCGGTCGAAGGGCCCGTTGCCCGCGAGCCGCTCGATGGCCACCGCGTGGAGGTTGGCCGCGGCCGGCGTGTCGTTCAGCCAGGCGAAGGGTCGGAACGAATCGGTTCGCTCGGCCCGGCCGCCGTCAGGCGTTGCAACCGTCAGGTGCGCGCGGCCGTCGTCGGCGACCCACAGACCGCAAATCGCATCGGCCATGCGCGCACCGTATCAGAACGGCTTCGCGTAAACCATCACCAAGGCGATCAGGAGCGCCGAGAAGGCCACGACGACCAGCTTGCCGCGGAGCTCGGGCTTGCGGTAGGCGATGCCGCTGACGGCGGTCATGACGAGCCAGCAGGCCATCTTCACGAACATCCAGCCGGCAAAGTGATTCGCGTACACCTTCGAGATCAGGCCGAAACCCGCGATGATCATCAGCAGGCTGGCGATGCCCGACGTCATCATCGTGCGCTTCCGGTTCTCGGGCGACGGGTTGGCGAAGGCCGCGAAGGTCTGCGCCGTCAAGACGAGCAGCGCGAAAACGTGCAGGATGTAGTAGTAGACCGGGTTCATGAAAGGAAAGAGGACGCCCCGCCTGTGCCGTATGCCCAAAGGCTCAAGACCTTTTTAGGTTAAGGTGGGCGCCTCCTCCGTAGCGTCTGCCTTCCGGTTTACGGCCTGGCATCTTCCGCGGCGGGTTCAGCTCCCGAATTAAAACTAAGGCAAAGAGCAGTTATTGAAAGCAACTCGAACACTGCAGGGTGTCGCGGGCGAAGGTAGGTGCGTTCCTCCCGCCGTCAAATGCGAACCGCTCCCGCCCTGCCGACCGGTCTCGGCGTCCCGCCGACCCTCACGTCCCGAGGATGCTCGAGTCGAGATGCTGGATGATCAGCTCCTGGATCGTCGCCAGGAACAGGTAGCACATGAAGGCCTTCCGGGTCGGCTCCGCGAGCTGGTCGAGCTCGACATTGCCGCTCTCGAGGGCCTCGTCGCCAAGGCCGGTGAGGAACTTCTCGCGCAGCCGCAGCCGGAGCGCCGCCGTCGCGCGCACGATCGCCTCGGCATTCTCGTCGTCGAACGCGACCACGCCCTCGGCGAAGAACCCGTCGTCAAACAGCCCGAGCAGCGCCTGCAGGTCCACGGTCTGCGCGGCGACGAGCTCATCCGTCCAGGACGCACCGAACTCCGGGTCGAGGTCCGTCACCCCGAGCGGCGCCGCGAGGCTGCCGCGCAGGCCGTCGGCCAGCTCCTTCATCACGTCGAGGAGCGGCGCCACCACGGGCAGCGCGAGCTTGACCTCAATGCGTTTCATCGGCCTCCAGCACCGTCGTCAGGTGCCACTGCTGCAGGGTGAACGCGTACGCCTCGGCCTTCTCGCGCAGGCCGCGCCAGACCACCGAGCGGCCGCGCTCGTGCACCTCGAGCATGTGGCGCCGCGCCGTCGGGTCGTCGAAGCCGAACACCTTCTTGAAGACCAGCACCACGTAGGACATCAGGTTGACCGGGTCGTTGAGCACGACCACCCGCCACTGGCCCGCCAGCGCCAGTTCCTCGTCGGTCTGGCGGGACGGAGCGACGTGCGTCTTGGTCGCCGATCGGGTCATGCCTTCGCCTGCGCCTCGCGGACAGCCGCCGCCACGCGCGCCGGGGCTTCCGCCACCGGCACCTTGGCGACGTCCTTCTGCGTGCGCCACTTGAGTTCGATGATGCCTTCCTTGAGGCCCTTGCCGCCGATCGTCAGGCGCAGCGGGAAGCCGACCAGGTCGGCGTCCTTGAACTTCACGCCCGGCCGCTCCGCGCGGTCGTCGATCAGGACGTCGGCCCCGGCCGTCTCGGCGGCCTCGGCCAGCGCCTTGGCGAGGTTCATCGCCTCGGGCAGCTGGGGGTCGAGCACGCACACGAGCACCTGGAACGGCGCCGCATGCCACGGCCAGACGATGCCGTCGTTGTCGTGGCCCTGCTCGATCAGGGCCTGCATGGTCCGGCTGATGCCGATGCCGTAGCAGCCCATGACCATCGGGTGATTCTGCTTCTGGTCGTCCATGTACATCGCGCCAAAGACGTCCGAGTACTTGGTGCCGAGCTTGAAGATGTGCCCGACCTCGATGCCGCGGCGCACCTTGAGCGGCGCCCCCGACTTCGGGTCCGGCTCGCCCGGACGCACGCGACGGAAGTCGCCGAAACGGGTGATGGCGAGATCACGCACGACGTTCACATGCCGCAGGTGGAAACCGTCCTCGTTGGCACCCGTGACGCCGTTGCCGACCAGCCGGATGGCATGGTCCGCGAACACGCCGGCCAGCGCGCCCGGGTTCTTGATGGTGCCCTTGACCGCGCCCAGGCTGCCGGGCTTGGCACCGAGCACGGGCTCGATCTCCTCGGGCGTCGCGGCCCGGAACACGCCGAAGCCCAGCGCGCCGAGCTTGGCTTCCTCGAGTTCGTCGCAGCCGCGCAGGATCACGAGGAAGGGTTTGCTGTCGCCGATGTAGACGAGCGTCTTGAACTGGTGGTCCGCCGCCACGCTGTAGGGCGCGGCCTCCAGCGCGGCGATGGTGACCACGCCCGGCGTCGCGAACTTCTCGGTCGGCCCTTCTGGCGGCGCGTCCTTGAGGTCGGCCGGCACCAGCGCGCTGGTCGCCTTCTCGCGGTTCGCCGCGTAGCCGCTTTCCTCGTTGTAGATCACGTCGTCGTCGCCGATCTCGGCCGGGACCATGAACTCGTGCGAGAAGCTGCCGCCCATCACGCCGGTGTCCGCCTCGACCGCGATGGCGGTAATGCCGATGCGCCGGAAGAACGCCTCGTAGGCGGCCTTCATCGCGAAGTAGCTCTTGATCGCGCCGTCGTCGTTCAGGTCGAACGAGTACGCGTCCATCATGACAAACTCCCGCGCGCGCATCAGGCCGAAGCGCGGCCGGATCTCGTTGCGGAACTTGGTGCCGATCTGGAAGAAATTCTTGGGCAGGTCGCGGTAGCTGGTGATCTCAGCCCGGACGAGCGGCGTGATCACCTCCTCATGGGTCGGACCGAGCACAAACTCCGGGTCACGCGGCCCGCGCTTGCCGTCGCCGGCGCTGTCGGCGCGGAACATGATCTCGCGCGCCGCCGCCCAGCGGGGTCCCTGCTGCCAGTTCTCGGCCGGGTGCACGAGCGGCATGAGCAGCTCGATCGCCCCGCCCCGCTCCATCTCCTCGCGGCAGATCTGCGTGAGCTTCTGCATCACGCGGTGCCCCAGCGGCAGGTAGGTGTAAAGCCCGCCGCCCAGCTTGCGCACCAGGCCGGAGCGAATGAGCAGCTTGTGCGACGCGATCTCCGCGTCCGCGGGGCTTTCTTTCAGCGTGGGGATGAAGTACTGCGACCAGAGTTTCATGAAGCCCGGCAACGAAACAGTCCCAAAGGACCGGCGCAAACGTATTCAGGCCGAAGCCCCGCCCATGGCGAGGAAACTCGGCGGCGGTCCGGGTGCGGGACTGCTCGTTGCACGGGGCCGTTGCTTCGGAGGGTTTGACCACGGAATTCGCGGATCGCACGGATCGGAATCAGGCGAGTGTTTGCGGACCGAGCCGCCGCGCAGCCGCGGCGGTTCGGTCCGCAAACCACTGGGGAGCTGAACACCTGAACAACCCTGTTTCGGTATGTGGTGCATGAGCTCAGGACTTCAGCTCCACCCGGCCCCGCGGAACATGACGGGAGCGACGCTCACGGCATGTTCCGCGGGGATTCGATTGGTTCCGATCCGTGCGATCCGTGAATTCCGTGGTCAAAAATGAACGCCCGAGCACATCACCACCCCGGCCAAGCCCCGGAGCCCAACGCTCGAATGGACATTGAAAGCCGGCGCCATCTGCGCTTTTAACCTCTTCCTTCCATGTCCGCCCGCAGCCGCCAACCTTGGTCCATGAAGTGGATTGTCCTCGCGATCCTCGTGGGGATTGGCGCGTACACGTTTCTGACCCTGAAGTACCGGAAGCCCGGCCACGCCTTTGAGCCGTACTCCGACCTGAAGGATCGCGCCAACACCAAGCGCCTGCTCGACGCCGGCTACCAACGCGTGTCCGTCGAAGCCGTCATTCCCTCCGACCCGACCGCCCCGGGTTCGACGGCGGCGGTCGCCAGCGTCGCCGGTGGCCTGCCACCCCTGCTCCGCGAGAAGCTGATCGAGCCGCCCGCGCTGCCGGTCGAGATTGTCAGCGTCGCCGCCGCGCCGTCCGCCAACGCGCTGATGGCCTACCCGATCGGCTTCCGCTGCACGCTCCCCGACAACAAGCAGCAGCTCGCCGGCGCTGATCTCTACGTCCGCGGCGACCAGGTGGTGATCGCCCCCGACTTTGACCGGCTCGCGGGCGGCCTGCTCTCGCGCACCCGCGAAAGCACCATCCGCATCACGGTCCCGGCCGGCGTCCTCAAGCCAGGCGAGTACCACATCACGCTGCTCGGCGCGCGGACGTCCAAATCCTGGACGCTGCAAGTGCATTGACGCGACGGGCGTCATCGTGGAGAAAAACCCGTCCCATACTTTGATGAGCAACGGCAACGGCCAGCCCACACCTCCTCCTCCGTCCAGCGCGCTCGCGACCACGATCAAGCCGACGGACCTGCGCGGCATCCTGAAATACGTCCCGCGGTTTCAGGGGCAGATTTTCATCATCGCGATCGACGGCGCGATCGTGGCCGATGAGAACCTCGGCAATCTCCTCGTGGACATCGCCGTGCTCCGCAGCCTCGGCATCAAGGTCGTCCTGGTCCATGGCATCGGCCAGCAGCTGATCGAACTCGCCCAGCTCCGGAATGTCGCGATCACCGACGCCTACGGCACCGGCGTCACCGACGCCCCGACGCTTGACCTCGCGATCCGCGCCTCGTCGCGCGTCTCGCACGCGATCCTCGAGGGCCTGACGCAGAACAGCCTGAAGTGCGCCCTCACGAATTCCATCCGCGCGCTGCCCATCGGCATCATCCGCGGCGTCGACCAACAGTACACCGGCCGCGTCGAGCGGATCGACAAGGACTTCATCTCCGCGCTCATCGACCAGCAGGTCGTCCCGATTGTCTCGCCCATCGCCTTCGGCCCCGACGGCCGCTCGCTGCGCGTGAACTCCGACCTACTCGCCGCCGAGCTGGCGGAGGCGTTGCACGCCACCAAGATCATCTACCTCACGAACCACCCTGGCCTCGAGATCGACGGCACGATCCGCCGCGAGATCTCGGTCGAGGCGCTCCGGTCGATCCTGCAGGACAAGCCCGACAGCATTGCCGATCCGTCGCGCAGCAAGGCCACCCACGCGGTCAAGGCGATCGAGACCGGCACCCCGCGCGTCCACATCGTCGACGGCACGATCTTCGACGGCCTCATCAACGAGATCTTCTCGAGCGAGGGCGTCGGTTCTCTCGTCTACGGCAACGACTACCAGCAGATCCGGAAGGCCAAGCGCAGTGACGTCCGCCTGATCTACAACCTCACGCGGAATGCCGTCCGCCGCGAGGAGCTCATCCACCGCACGCAGCAGGCGATCGAAAAGAACATCGACCAGTTCTTCGTCTTCGAGATCGACGAGAACATCATCGCCTGCGTCACGCTCTACTTCTACCCCGACAAGACCGACCTCGCCGAGGTCGGCTCGCTCTACGTCCTGCCGTTCTACCACAACCGTGGCATCGGCAAGAAGATGGTCGAGTACGCCTGCCTGATGGCCAAGGAACGTGGCGCCGCGCGCGTGATCGCCCTCTCGACCCAGAGCTTCGGTTTCTTCACCAACGTCTGCGGCTTCGAGGAGTCGTCGAAGGAGATCCTTCCCGAGGCCCGCCTGAAGCTCTACGAGGAAAGCGGCCGGAATCCGAAGGTGCTGGTGAAGCAGATGTAGCCGCCGCAGGCGGCGAGCGGTCAGCGATCGGCTGTCAGCGATCAGCTGTCAGCCGTCAGCTGTCGGCGATAAGCGATAGGCGATAGGCTCTTCTGGCTTTGGCGTATGGGCGTAGGAGGTGCGGAGGATGCTCACTGCATTCAGCGCTTCACGCTCTCTTCGCGGGCACTCCCGTTCGGGCGTTGTTTCGCGATTGGCCTCCTCTCCCTGTCATTCTGAGCGCAGCGAAGAATCCAGTGGGACGTCGTCGAAGCCAGTCGCGTAGCACAACTGGATTCTTCGCTACGCTCAGAATGACAAACCGGGGTTGGCGCCACGCCATCACGCGAAGCCGCATCATCCCAGCTGACTGCTGATGGCGACAGCTGATGGCCGAAAGCTGATAGCTGACGGCTGACCGCTGAGTGCTGACAGCATACAGCTTACAGCCTACCGCCTACAGCTTCCAGCCATCCGCCTACCCCGTCCGCGAGCGCAGGCGGTCTAGGAACACGGCGGCGATGATCACGAGACCGATGATGATCTCCTGGAAATACGTCGGCCAGCCCATCTGCTGCGAGCCGTTGCGCAGCACCGCCATGATCAGCGCGCCGATCATCGAGCCCAGCACCGTGCCCACCCCGCCGCTCAGGCTCGCGCCGCCGATGATCACTGCGGCGATGATGTCCAGCTCCAGGCCCACTGCCACCGTCGGGTCGCCCTGCCGCAGGCGCGACAACTGCATCAGGCCCGCCAGGCCGAAGAACGCCCCGGCCAGGGTGTAGATCAGCACCTTGGTCCGCAGCGTCGGCACGCCGCACAGGCGGGCGGTCGCCTCGTTCGAGCCCAGCGCGAAGATGTGACGGCCGAACACCGTCTGCCGCAGCAGGACCGCCGTGCCCACCGCCGCCGCCAGCGCCACCCACGCCCCCGGCGGCAGCGACCAGCCAAACGGGTCCGGCGTGGTCATCCAGGTGTTGATGACCGAGGCGTCGTAGTTGACGGTCTCATTGTTCGCGAGCCACTTGGCCGCGCCACGCACCACGCCCAGCATGCCGAGCGTGATGATGAAGGGCATCATCCGGAGGCCCGCGATCGCCACGCCGTTCAGGCAGCCAATGACCGCGCCGCAGGCCACCACCGCGGCCACCACGGCCGCGGGATTCCAGCCATGCTGGATCAGCAGCGCGCCGACCACGCTCGTGAACGCGATCGTCGAGCCCACGCTCAGGTCGATGCCGCCGCTCACGATGATCAGCGTCATGCCCAGTGCGCCGATCGCGACGATCACGGTCTGCGTGAGGATGATCTTGAAGTTCGCGTAGGTGAGAAAATAGCCGCGCACTTCCGACGGGATCGAGAACAGGGCGATCACCAGCAGCAGGCCCAGGAACGGCCCGAGCCGGGTCAGGAGAGAGTTGAGCTTCATGGTCGCGGCAAGAAAAGGACTTCGCGCTAGGCGGCGGTGCCGATCGCGGTCGCCATCAGCGTCGCCTCGGTCCAGTCCGCGGTCGGACGGCAGTCCGCCAGTTCGCCGCGTCGCATCACGGCAATGCGGTCGCACATGCCGAAGAGCTCGGGCAGGTACGAGCTCACCAGCAGCACCGCGCGCCCGTCCTGGGCCAAGCCGGCGATCAATTCGTAAATCTGGGCTTTGCTGCCCACGTCGATGCCCCGGGTCGGCTCGTCGAGCAGGAAGACCCGCGACGGATACGCGAGGAGCCGCGCCAGCGCCACCTTCTGCTGGTTGCCGCCGGACAGCTCGGCCACGCGCTGGCCCGGTTCGCGCGCCTTGATGGCCAGCCGCCCCATCCACTCGCGGGCAGTGCCCTCGACTCCACTCCGGTCGATCCAGCCGAGCCGCGCCATCCGGCTCAGTTTCGGCAGGACCGTGTTCTCCGCAACCGAGAGCGGCAGCATCAGGCCCTCCTCTTTCCTGTTTTCGCTGAGAAATCCGAGCCCCGACTCCCAGCCCGCGCGGGGCCCCTGCCCCGTCACCGCCCGGCCCTCGAGGGTCACAACGCCGTCCGCGCAGCGATCGAGGCCGAACACCGCCCGGACCAGCTCGGTCCGTCCCGCGCCGATCAGGCCCGCCACGCCGACGATCTCGCCGGCCGCCAGGGTGAAGTCGGCCCGCCCCAGCCGTGTCCCGGCCTTCAACCGATCCACCGCCAGCACCGGGGCGCCGATCGTAGCGGTCCGCCTCGGATAGAGTTCGGTGACCTCGCGGCCCACCATCAGCCGCACGAGGTCGGCCTGCGACGTGCCGTCAATCCGTCCGCTCCCGACGCTCTGGCCGTCTTTGATCACGGTGTACCGGTCCGCGACCTGCTTCACCTCCTCGAGGAAATGGCTGATGTAGATCACGCTCACGCCGCGGTCGCGCAGCTGCCGGATCACCGCGAACAACCGCTCGGTGTCCGCCTGCGCCAGGCTGCTCGTCGGCTCGTCCATGATCAGCACCCGCGGCTCGGTCCGGAGGGCGCGCGCGATCTCGATCACTTGTTGCTCGGCGATCGAGAAACTCCCGGCCGGCCGGTCGAGGTCGAGGTGCTCGTGCCCGAGCTGCGCCAGCGCGGCGGCCGCGCGGGCCCGCGACT
>DAOQKI010000105.1:0-14091 GCA_035334485.1 Opitutaceae bacterium | reverse complement strand
CCCCGCCACAAGCTCACCGGCATCTGCCCGGCCGCCCGCGGCGCCGTGCTGGCGGAGCTCGCCCGGCGCCACGCTGCGCCGGTCTGGCTGGTGGTGACCGAGGACCTGAAGGCCGCGGAGCATCTCGCGGAGGACGCCCTGTTCTTCCACCAGGCCGCCGGCGCGACGCGGCCCCTCCAGGCGCTGGTGTTTCCCGAGTCGATGCCCGACAGCCGGGACATGCGCGAGGCGTTCGCGGCGTCGAGCGACCGGCTAACCGTGCTGTCGCGCCTGCGGGCCACCCGCGGCCTCACCAAGACTCCGGACACGCTGCTGGTCGTGACCACGCCTGCCGCGCTGCTCCAGCCGGTGCCGGCGCTGGAGGAATTCTCCACCCGCGAGCTGACGCTGGAGCGCGGCCAAGCCCAGTCGTTCAACGGCCTGCTCGAGCAGCTCCGCCAGCTCGACTACGACTCCGAGGCCGTGTGCGAGACGCCGGGCGCCTACGCGATCCGCGGCGGCATCATCGACGTCTATCCCGTCACGGCCAACCAGCCCTACCGGCTCGATTTCTTCGGCGACGTGCTCGAGGACATCCGCGAATTCGATCCCGTCACCCAGCGTTCCGGCGCCACCGTCGGCCGCATCACGATCGCCGCGTCGCCCCGGGTGAAGCTCGCCGACTCGACCACGGGCCTGTCCGACTACCTCTCGCGCGGCACCCACGTCGCGCTGGTCGAGCCTGCCGCTCTCGACGAAGAGTTCAGCGCCTTCGCGCGAGAGGGCTCCGACGGCCTGACGCCGCTGCTCGCGGGCTGCGCGGCCCTGTTCGGCGTGGGCGACCTCGATGAGGCCAGTGCGCTCCTCGACGAAGGTGCGACGGAAGTCACTTGGAACACCGAGAGTCTCGTCCACCACCGGCGCTATCCCGACGATGCGCTCGTCGCCCAGGAACGCCTGCAGGTGGAGGACGACGCGCGCCGCGAGTTCCTCCGGACGCTCGCCGGCTGGCGGCAGGCCGGCTATGCGGTCGACCTCGTCGCCTCGAAGGAGGGCGAGGAACAGCGCATCCAGGAAATCCTCGCCGAGGATCCGGCGTTGAAGGGCATCCGGCCCCGCTTCCTGCGCGGAGCCCTCAACGAGGGTTTCCGCGTCACCTTCGGCGCTGGTCAGCCGGCCCTCGACTGGACCGCGATCCCGGCGGGCGCAGCGGGACTCGTGGTCGTGACCGAGACGGAGGTGTTCGGCCGGCAACGTTCGCGCCGTCCGGTGCTGAACCCGCGGGCGGTCGCTCAACGGGCCCAAATCGACCAGCTGCTGGACTTCTCGGAACTCGTCGAGGGCGACTTCGTGGTCCACCTCCAGCACGGCATCGCGCTCTACCGCGGTCTCACCAAGCTCGACACTGCGCAGGGCCTGCGGGAGGTGATCTCGCTGGAGTTCGACGACCACGTCACGCTGCACGTGCCACTGCAGGAGTCGCACCTCATCAGCCGCTACGTCGGACTGAGCAAGGCGCGGCCGCAGCTGGGCCGGATCGGATCGGGACGCTGGGAGAAGGCCCGGCAGGCGGCCGAGCGCGCGACCATCGACCTCGCCGCCGAGCTGTTGCGCATCCAGGCGGCGCGCGAGGCGCAGCCCGGGCTGGCGTTTCCGCCGGACACGACCTGGCAGAAGGAGTTCGAGGCGTCGTTCCCGTTCACCGAGACGCGCGACCAGCTGCGCGCCATCCAAGAGTCGAAAGCGGACATGGAGCTCACGCGGCCGATGGACCGCCTGATCTGCGGCGACGTCGGCTTCGGCAAGACCGAGGTGGCCATCCGCGCCGCGTTCAAGGCCGTGCAGGGCGGGCGCCAGGTCGCCGTGCTCGTCCCGACCACCGTGCTCGCCCAGCAGCATCTCAACACCTTCCGCGAGCGCATGGCCGGCTACCCCGTCGCGGTGGAGATGCTGAGCCGGTTCCGCACCAAGGCCGAGCAGGCCAAGATCCTCGCGGCGACCGGCGAGGGCCACGTCGACATCCTCATCGGCACGCACCGGCTACTGCAGGCCGACGTGAAGTTCCGCGAGCTCGGCCTCGTCGTGATCGACGAGGAGCAGCGCTTCGGCGTGAAACACAAGGAACGGTTCAAGGCCATGCGCGCCACCGTCGACGTCCTGTCGATGAGCGCCACGCCCATCCCGCGCACCCTCTACCTCGCGCTGACCGGCGCCCGGGACCTCAGCGTCATCGAGACCGCCCCGACCAACCGGCACCCGATCCAGACGATCGTGAAGACCTACGACGAGAAGGTCGTGGTCGACGCCATCCACCACGAACTGCGTCGCGGCGGCCAGGTGTTCTACCTCCACAACCGCGTTCAGACGATCGACCTCGTGGCGGCCCGGCTGCGGGAGATGCTGCCCGACCTCTCGATCGGGGTGGGACACGGCCAGATGGACGCGAGCGACCTGGAACGGGTCATGACGGATTTCGTGGCGGGCCGCTACCAGGTCCTCGTCTGCACGACCATCATCGAGAGCGGCCTCGATATCCCAAACTGCAACACGATCATCATCGAAGGCGCCGACCGCTTCGGCCTGTCGCAGCTCTATCAGCTCCGGGGCCGCGTGGGCCGGTTCAGGCATCAAGCGTACGCCTACCTCCTCCTCCACCGTCACACCCGGCTGCTCGACATCGCGCGCCAGCGCCTCACGGCCCTGCGCCAGCACAACCAGCTCGGCGCCGGTTTCCGCATCGCGATGCGTGACCTGGAACTGCGCGGCGCCGGCAACCTCCTCGGCGCGGAGCAGAGCGGTCATATCGTCGGCGTGGGCTTCGAACTCTACTGTCAGCTGCTCCGTCAGTCCGTCGCCCGGCTGAAGGGCGAGAAGACCGCCGCGGCGATCCGGGCGAGCGTGAAACTCGATTTTGTGTTCGTCGGCGAAGGCACTGGACGGTCCGGGACGCCGGTCCGGGGACGGCACGAGGACGGCTACACGGCGCTCAAGGACGCCGAGGAGCGTCCTGAAATCCCAACGATCCAGGCCCGGATTCCATCCACCTATCTCGGGGAAACCCGCCTGCGGATCGATTTCTACCGGAAACTGGCGATGGCAGACACCCTGCCGGCTTTGAAGCAGATTGAGAACGATTTGCGTGACCGGTTTGGCAAGTTCGGCGACGAGGTGAAGGCGCTCCTGCTGATCACAGAAATCCGGATCCGGGCGGAACAAAAGGGCATCGTTTCCGTCGAAACGGAGTCAACGCGCCTGAAGTGCCTCCGGTCGAGCGGCCGACGCGACGATTGGTTGCAGGTCGGCACCCGGTTTCCAAGGTTGACCGCCCCCCGGCCGCTCCTACGGTTGCGAGAAATCGTCACTTTCCTGAACAATCTCCCGAATCCATGATGTTAGGCCGTCGTCTCGCCCTCACCGCAGTCACCCTCGCCGCCGCGTCGCTCGCGCGCGCCCAGGTGCCGGCCGATAATCTGAACCTCCGCTTCGCCAACGGCATCGCCGCCATTGCCGAGGAAAAGGTGATCACCGTGGATGATGTCCGGCGTGAGATCTCCCCGCTCATCCCGCAGCTCCAGCGCGAGGCGCGCAGCGAGAAGGAGTTCAACGAGAAGCTCGAGTCGCTTCAGGATGACGTCATCCAGCAGCTCATTGACCGGGTGTTGATCGTGAAGGAGTTCCGCAAGGACGAGAAGAAGCACATCCCGATGAGCTTCATCGAAAATCGGATTGCGGATATCCAGGCCGAGCAGTTCGACAACGACCGCTCGAAATTCCTGGCCTACCTCCGTTCGCGCAGCATGACGCTGCAGGACTACCGGCGTGAGGTGGAAGAGGACATCATTTACAGCTACATGCGCGGCCAGCAGCGCAAGTCGCAGAGCCTGGTGAGCCCGGTGCGCATCGAGACCTTTTATCGCGAGAACAAGGATCGTTTTTTTCAGGAGGACGGCGTCCACCTGCGGCTGATCCAGTTCACGCGGACCAACGGCGAGACGGATGCGGACCTACTGGCGAAAGCCAAGATCGTGCAGGCGCGCATGGGGGCCGGGGAGAAGTTTGAGGACCTGGCCAAGGAATACAGCCAGGACTCACGCCGCGGCAAAGGTGGCGACTGGGGCTGGCAGAAGCGCTCCGACCTGAAGCCGGCGTTCAGCGATCCCCTCTTCATGTTGAAGAAGGGCGAGACGACGGAGCCGGTGCTGACTCCGGAAGGCTGCTTCCTGCTTCACGTGGAAGACCGCAAGTACGCCGGCATCCAGCCGCTCGACGACGTCCGCGACCAGATTGAACGTATCCTCCTGCAGCAGATGGCGCAGGTGAGCCAGGAACGCTGGCTCGAGCGCCTGCGGCGGAACGGGTATGTGAAGCACTACTGATTGCGGATTGCGGATCGCGAATTGCGGATTCTGCCAGCCTTCCTGACAGGCATTGAATGCGCTCGGTGAGCGCTGGTTGCTTGGTAGGCAGGCTCTACTCGTTCCACGCGCCGCGGCTGCGCAAACTCATGCCAATCGACTGGCCTGCATCAAATCCGCAATTCGCGATCCGCAATCCGCAATCGAGCATCACCTCTGCCTAACTCCCTCCGGCGACACCTTTGAGTTCGGGCAGCTGTCGATCCAGGTGCCTTGGGGGCGGGCCCAGTCGACGGCGTTGGCGATCACTTTCCGGACGTTCTTGTCGTGATACGTCGGGTAGGTCTCGTGACCCGGACGGAAGTAGAAGATCTTGCCGTTGCCCCGGTGCCAGCAGCAGCCGCTGCGGAACACTTCGCCGCCCGCGAACCACGAAATCAGCACCTGCTCTTCCGGCGACGGGATCGCGAACGGTTCGCCGTACATCTCCTCCTGCGGCAGTTCGAAATACGCGCCCAGCCCGCGGACGATCGGATGGCCCGGGTTGCACACCCAGAGGCGCTCTTTCTCGTCCGCCTCGCGCCACGTCAGCGAGCACGTCGTGCCCAGCAGCCGGCGGAAAACCTTCGAGTAGTGCCCCGAGTGCAGGACAATCAGGCCCATGCCCTCGAGCACGCGCTTCTGCACGCGATCCACGATCTTGTCGTTCACCTGGTCGTGCGCCATGTGACCCCACCACGTCAGGACGTCGGTCGCGGCCAGCCGCTCCTCCGTCAGACCGTGGTCCGGCTCCTGGAGCGTGGCCGTCGTCACCGTGCAGCCCGGGAGGTTCTCCCGGATGCCGTCCGCAATGGCCGCGTGCATCCCCTGCGGGTAAATCGCGCCAACCTTCGCGTTCTTGTGCTCGTGGACGTTCTCGCCCCAGACGACGACTTGGAGGTTTTTCATGTGAGAGAACGGAGCATTGCACGTCCGGAAAAGGAGTCCAAGCCAATCGCGTGGACACGCCGTCGGTCTCTTCCCCACCCAATCGCCTTCATGAGATGGCGCCCGCCGACCGTCCGCAGGAACGCATCGAGCGCCACGGCGCCAGCGCCCTCAGCGACACCGAGCTGGTCGCCCTCCTCCTCCGCAGCGGCACGCGCGGACAGGATGTCATGACCCTCGCCACCCGCCTGATCGCCGCCGCGGGTTCGCTGCCCCAGCTCGTCACGTGGCGGGAATCAGAGTTTCGCCAGCTCAAGGGCATCGGCCGCGTCAAGGCCAGCCAGCTCGTCGCCGCCATGGAGATCGCGCGCCGCGCCGCCGGACTCCACTCGACCGAGGCGCCGCCGCTGAACAACGCCGTCAATGTCGCCGCGCTCTTCCAGCCCGTCGTGCTCGGGCTGGACGTCGAGAAATTCTGGGTCCTCTGCCTCAACCGGAAGCACCGCCTGCTGAAACGCGTCGAGGTTTCCTCCGGCACCGCCACCTCGGCCCTCGCCCATCCCCGCGAGGTCTTCCGCATCGCGGTGCGCGAGGGCGCCACCGGCGTCATCTGCGTCCACAACCACCCCAGCGGCGATCCGTCGCCCAGCTCGGCCGACATCCAGATCACCCGCCAGCTCCGCGAATCCGCCCGGATCATCGACATCGACTTCGTCGACCACGTCATCATCGGCCGCGCCGTCGCCGATCCCACCGGCCGCGGATTCTTCAGCTTTCGCGAGGGCCACCTCCTCTAGGCGGAGCCTGATCGCCGCCCGACAACCTGATCTGCCACGAAGTGCACGAAGCCAAAGCCGAACCGGGCTTCGCGATCTTCGCGTGCTTGGCGGTAAACCGGATCGAATTCCAATCCTGGCTAACCGCTAAGGCCGCCAGGGTCGCGAAGTGGTTCCGCTTCGTGTGCTTGGTGCGCTTCGTGGTGAAACGCACCGCCGTGCGACCTCTCTAGGGTGCGAACTTCGCCAGCAGCATTTCGACCCACTGCTCGTTAGCATGTCGGGTCCGTCCGGCATTGTGCGGGGTATGGACGACGTTGTGCCGACCCAGCAGCGGGTCGTTCAACGGCAGCGGTTCCACGTCGAAAACGTCCGCCGCCAGTGCCAGCTCGTCTGTCAGCACGCGGCGCCGCAGCGTCGGCATGTCGCAGATGCCCGCGCGCGTCACCAGCACGACCAGCGTGCCTTTCGGCAGCGCCGCGATCAGCTCGGCTTTCACCAGTCCCGCCGTCTTCTCGGTCAGCGGCAGCATCGGCGCAAAGATCTCCGCGTCCTTCACCAGCTGGTCCAGGTGATGCTCCCGTCGCGCCCCGGCCCGATGAAACGCCGGCTCGCCCGCGAACGGGTCCCACGCCGCGACGTCCGCGCCCAGCGCCGTGCAGAAGCTCGCGTAGCGACTGCCGATGTTGCCCGCCCCCACGATCCGCACGCGCTTGCCGGCGATTGTCCCGCAGGTGAACCGTGGGTCGTCGCCAAACTGCTGGCCGCGACCCTTCCCGTCCGGCGAGTAATCCCACGGGCCTTGGTCCGTGATCATCGCCCGGTGCAACTGCGGGATCCGTCGCAGGCCCGCCAGCGTCAGCGCCAAACCGAACTCGGCCACCGACTCGCCCCAGAAACCCTCGGAGGTGTGCGCGTGCACCCGGACTCCTCGCGCTGCCAAGGCATCGGCTCCCGGACCGCCGAATTGGTAGCCGGATGTAACCGCCACCTCGCGCAACGCCGTCAGGCGGGACGCGCACTCCGGCGTCAGCGTGCCGCCCAGCACGAGCAGACGCTCAACCTTCACCGGCGCCTTCAGCACCGTGGCGACCGGACGCTCGTCGCCAGCCGCCAGCCGGTGAAATTCCACCGGGCCGTTTCGCTCCCAGCAGCGCTGCGCGTGGTCGGCCGCGAGCGGCCAGATGCTGTCGAAGCCCGGCGTGACAATGATGGCGGAGTTCACGGTGGATCTCCTCACTTCCCAGGCAGAGTTTGATGACGCGACCGGAATTCCGCCAGGTTCACCACCCGGCCGGTGCGCCGCGCCTCCTCGGCGGCGAAGCCCATGACGTGGCTCTCGACCGACTTCTGGAGCGACGACTCCATGTCCTCGGACCGCGGCTTGCACATCTCCGGGTGCAGCATCCGGATCAGGCCGGCGTCACCACCGCCGTGACCGCCGCCCGCATCAAGGTCCACCGGCACCTTTTGAATCGCATGGGTCAGGTGGTCCTCGATGACAATCTCGCTACCGGACAGCCGCTGGATGCGTTCGCCGGCCAGCAGGCGTGCCTTCGTGCCGAAGATCGCGAGGTCCCGGCCCTGGCTGAACGCCGTCATGGTGAACGTGCCCGTGGCGCCGCTGGCGAAGATCATGTTGACGGTCTGGTGGTCCACCGCGGTGTTGTCGCAATGGTAAACGCACCGTCCCCACGGGCTGGTGCGCAGCCAGGCGCGGATCTCGTCGTCGGTCGCGGTCTTGGCCCGGTCAAAGATCACGTCGAGCCAGCGCTTCTGGTCCGTGAGGTATCGCAGGGCGTTCCAGAGACACGTCTCGCCCACCGGACAGCCGTCGGTGCAGCGCGCGGGCGCGCCGGCCGGCGCCTGGTCGGCGCGGAAATGCATGATGCCGCCAAAGCTCCCGACCGCCTCGCAGGGCGAGTCGACGAGCCACGACAGGATGTCGGTATCGTGGCAGGACTTCGCGATGATCATCGGCGTCGACTTCTCCATCACGCTCCAGTGACCGCGGACGAACGAGTGGCCCTGGTGCCAGGCCTCGACACCCTCGGTGGCCTCGAACGAGACCACCCGGCCGAGCGCGCCGCTCGCGACGATTTCCTTCACCTTGCGGTAGAACGGCGTGTAGCGCAGCACGTGACACACGAGGACGCGGCGCCCGAGCTCGCGGGCGAGCCGGTCGAGGGCGAGGACCTCGGGGAGGTTGGTCGCGATCGGCTTTTCCAGCAGGAGGTCGTAGCCCTTGCGGAGCGCGGCGGAGGCGTGCGCGAAGTGGTACGCGTCCTGGGTCGCGATGATCATGATGTCGGCGAGCTTCGGCTCGGCGAGGATGGCCGCGTCATCGTGGAACTCGCGGAACAGCGGATTCCGCGACAGCTCGCGCGCCTTGGTCCGGCGGGCGGGGTTGTGGTCGGCCGCGGCCACGACCTCGTAGAGATCCGGCAGCTGCGCCGCCTGCTCGAAATAGATGAAAGTGCGGCTGCCGCAGCCGATGGCGGCCAACCGGAGACGTCGAGGAGAGCTCATGATGGAACGTTCACCACCCAATACCGCCCGCGCCCGAAAGTGAACACCGGCGTGCAGCCGGATGGTGAATACTCATCAACTGGTTCCGCTCCCGGTCGGACGCAATCCTCGGTTGCCGCAAGAAAGCGCAAAAGGCGCAGACGCAGGACGGAGTTCTCTTTCAGGGATCCTGAAAATGGAAAAAGTAAGCCATTAACGCGAGCAGGCCGATCGCGGCCACGCCGCCGAGCACAAATCCCCACCATGGCGCTGGCGCCCCGCCATTGCTCTTCCGTCCTGCCCACTCGGGCCAGAGTCGGTACGTACGCCAGAGAAGAACCCCGACTGCGAACAGCAGCAGCGCATGCCATCGCCAAGCCTCGAATGCTAGGGCCCTCGGAAAGGGCAATTGGCTCATGATATAGAAACAGCCGACCACGAGCATGAGATATGGCGTCCAAAGCACCAAGGAGAACGCCAGGACCAAGAACGACGGTACCCAAACGACCTCATGGTACTCACGAGGAAAGTACCGAGCGGCGAGGACCCCCAAGATGGCGACAGGAAGCGCTGCGATGCCGAGCTTCAGCAATCGACGGTTCGGTTGAGCAAGCGCGCTATCGAGCGCCTTCTTTCTCGGTGCTTCGTCCATGACCAACCACGACTAGCTGTTCGGCATTACCTGCCCCTCTGCTTTCGCTCCAGTTCGTCTCCGTGCCCTCCGTGCAATCTCCGTGCTCTCTGTGTCCCAATCTGGACCGCCCCGCCTACCCTTCCGCGCGGCGCTGGGCGTCGGACTCGATGAGCTTGATCAGGCGGTCGAGGGTGGCGCGGGTCTGCGTCTTCACGTTGGGCAGCGCCGCCGCGTTGGCCACGCGCTCGCTCGCGAAGAGGTAGAACTTCATCTTCGGCTCCGTGCCGCTGCCGCGCGCGGCGAAGGTGTAGCCGTTCGAGAGCGTCACGAAGTACAGGTCCTGCGCGGGCAGCGCCTCGCCATCGGCGTCAAGGATGCGCTCGCGGCCGTAATCCTGGAACCGGGCGACCGCGAAGTCGCCGAACGCCTTCGGCGGATTCGCGCGGTAGGTGTCGAGGATCCGCTTGATCTTCGCCGCGCCGCTCGCGCCCTCGTAGTAGAGGTTGATCACGCCCTCGAGGTAGAAGCCGTAGCGGAGGTAGATCTCATCGAGGTATTCCGGGACCGTCAGGCCGCGGCCCTTCACCCACGCGCAGAGTTCCGCGAACATCAGGCAGGCCGAATTGCCGTCCTTGTCGCGCAGGTAGTCATTCGGCAGGTAGCCGTAGCTCTCCTCGGTGCCGAACACGTAGAACGTGCTGTGCTGCGCCAGCAGCTTCGCCCGCTGCTCAAAGGTCTGCGCCTCGTAGTCGAAGCCGGGGCCCATCGCGCGCAGCAGGGTTTCCTCGTAGCCGCGCAGCTTGGCCGCGATCCACTTGAAGCCGGTCAGGGTCTTGATGACCTTCACGCCATGGCCGCGGCCGATCGCGTCCTGCAGCTGGGTCGTCACGACGGTGTTGATGATGCAGGCGCGGTCCGAACCCTCGCGCGGGATCCAGCCGAGCTCCTTGTACTTCGTCAGGCGGTACTCGGCCAGCAGCGCACCAATCTGGTTGCCCGTGAGCAGCTCGAGCTTCCCGGCGCGGTTGCGCACGGCGCAGCCCATGCGGTCGGCGTCGGGATCCGTCGCCATCACGACATCGCAGCCGCGCTGGTCCGCCAGCGCCACCGCCATCGCAAGGGCCGCGGCGTTCTCCGGGTTCGGCGACTTCACGGTCGGGAACCGGGCGTCAAAATTGATCTGCTCCGGCACCTCGGTCACGTCGCAGCCGGCGTGAAGCAGGAGCGGCAGGGTCTGGATTGCGCCGGTGCCGTGGATGTTCGTGAACACCACCTTCAGCTTCGTCTGCCGCAGCACCTGCGGGTCCAGCAGCGCCTTGCTCGCGACCGCGAGGTAGGCGTCGTCCGCATCGCGGCCCAGCGTCTTCACGCCGCTGAGGTTGGGCGTCAGGTACTGGCCAAGTTCGCCGATCGGCACCGCGACCACCTCGGCGACGATGCCCTTGTCGTGCGGCGGCACCACCTGCGCGCCGTCGTCGAAGTAGGCCTTGAAGCCGTTGTCGTGGGCCGGATTGTGGCTGGCCGTGATCACCACGCCGGTGTGCGCGTGCAGCCAGCGCACCGAGAAGCTCAGCTGCGGCGTCGGACGCGGGCCGTCGAAGATGAACGCCTCGCCGCCGAGCCGGGTCCAGGTCGAGGCAGCCAGCTCGCAGAAGTGACGCGAAAAGTGCCGCACGTCGTGCGCGATCACGAGCCGGGCCGGCGCGCGCTCGCCGCGGCCGTCGAGATACTTCCGCGTGTAGCGGTAGAGGCCGACCACGGCCCGGATCAGCGTGAAGTCGTTGAGCACGTTGCACCCGATGGCGGCGTGGGCAGGCGAGGCGCCGGTACCGGACTCGGCCGCAGTCGACACCACGCCGATCGTGCGGCCGCGCATGCCGCCGGTGCCGAACTCGAGGTAGCGGTAGAAGCGGTCGTTCAGCTCGGGCCACGCGGCACGCTGCACCAGCTCGGCGATGCTGGCCTCGGCCCACGCGGGGAGGCGGGCGCCAAGAAAGGCGGTGAGGTTCTCAACCGTGCTGGGCAGGAGGTGGCCGGCGGCGGCGGCCGCCGAGATTTGCGCGAGGGTGCTCATGCGGGATCAGGAAAGGTACAGTCCGGGGGTGACCGCGGGGACCGGGCGCTCAGCCCAGGAGGCGGCGAACGAGTCCTCGTCGTAGCCGTACGACGGGGCGATCTCCAGCGCGAAGGGCGGGAGGCCGGAGGCGTCAAGGTCGAGGATGGCGCCGTGCGCCTTGAGCCACCGCGCGAACTGGCGGAGCTGGTCGTCGCGGCAGGTCTGCGGCGAATCCACGCCCTCGGCGTTCTTCACGGGCGAGAAGTCGTCGGCGCGGCGGGTCTCGATCACGAGCGGGTTGCGCGCAAACGGCAGCGCGTCGAAGACAAACAGCTCGAACTTCACGCCATTGGCCTTCTCGGGCTTCACTGGCGCGCCCGCGGCGTCGATGGTCGGGATTTTCTTGTCGGCGCGGTGGAACGGCAGCGCGCCGAGCCCGCCCGTCCCACCGGAGCCGGCCATTTCCCGGATGAACTCCCGGTCCAGCACGTGCAGCGCGATGCTGCCGGCGCGGAACCGCAGCTGGCCGTCGGAGCCGGTCTCATGCTGCATCGCCTTCGGCAGGTCCGAGTACTCCACCACCACCAGGCGGCCGTGCTGGTGACAGAAGTGGCCGAGCTTCTCGTCGGCGTAGGCCTTCGGGATCATCTTGCTCGACATCTGGGAGCCGGCGAGGAGATGCCAGCCGACGAACGCCGGGTCGATGCAGCGCACGAGCGGGTTGTCCACCTGGAAGTAGCTCAGCGTGTCGATGTGGTGGGACTTCATCAGGTCCAGCGCGCCGCTGCGCTCGAGCGCGCGCAGCGATCCGCCGTGGCCGTCCGGCGCCAGCGCCAGCGTGCCCGGGGTCTCGAGCAGGATCCGACCCTGGAAATCCACCGCCGGCATCCGGCCCTGCCGAAAGAAGTGCACGCGGCCGTGGTCGAGGCCGAAGTATCGGTGCTCCTCGAAGAACGCCACCGTCGCCGCATGGTTCTGGTGGCTGGTCATGATGAACCAGTGCAGCGGCCGGCCGTGGCGGTGGCCGGCGGCCTTGAGCTTCTCCGCGAAGACCTGGAACAGGGGCTTCCGCTTCACCGGCGTGACCGGGTAGGTGCCCTTCGGGCCGTCGTACCCCAGCCGGGTCCCCTGCCCGCCCGCGACCGTGAACGCCGCCACGCGCCCGGCCCGCAGCGCCGCCTCGCCCGCGGCCTTCGCGTCGGCCCAGGCGACGGGATCGCCGCCGTTCTCCGGCAGCGGCTCGTAGGGCGAAGGGACCAGCCCCTCGAGGTTCACGCCGACGGCCCCCTGCCCCTGCAGGTGGGTGCGGGTCAGGGTCGCCAGCTCGGCGAGATTGACCTCCGCGGCCTCGCTGAGGAGATGCCGCTGGGCCTCGTGGGAGAGCTGGTCGTAGAAGGCGAAGACGTGGCCCTGGCCGGCCGCGCGGAACTGCTGGATGAGCGGGTTCAAGGCGAAGGGGCAAAATTCAAGGCGGTCAGTCCTCGAAACGGAAGATGAATTCGTCGGGCTTGGCGTAGCCCAGCCGGCGCCGGATGACCTTCTCGACGTACTCGTGGTCGGTGCGGAGGCGCTCGATGATGCGCTCCTGCTCCTTGAGCCGCGCCTCGGCCTCGGCGAGCCGACGGCGGCTCTGCGCCTCGCGCTGCTTGAGCTGCTCGAACTCGGCCCGCGCCTGCCAGAAAAAGACCCCGGACGTCACCGAGATCCCGACGAAGAGGGTCAGGTACAGGGCGAAGATGAAACGGCGCAGGTTCACGGCAACGGCGGCTCCATGAACCAAGGCCGCTTCCGCGCAGGCAAATCTTTTCCGCCGGGCCGATCGGCGCCGCCGTATGGAAAATGTGAAACCCACCCGGCCGCGATGATTTAGGCGTGCGTTTTCCCCCCGGGACGCCTACCTCGAACTCCGCATGTATCAGAGCTTTTACGGGTTCAAGGAGATGCCGTTCAACATCACCCCCGACCCGCGCTTCCTCTACCTCAGCCCGACCCACCAGGAGGCCCTGCAGCACCTGAAGTACGGCGTGCACGAGAAGAAGGGTTTCATCGCGCTGGTGGGCGAGGTCGGATGCGGCAAGACCACGCTCTGCCGGTGCTTCATGAACGAGCTCGATCCGGCCCGGTACGACACCGCCCTCGTGCTCAACCCGCGCGTCACCGAGACGCAGATGCTCAAGGCCATCCTCACCGACCTCGGCGAGACGAAGCTCGCCCGCAGCCAGGTCGACCTCGTCGCCCAGATGAACCGCGTGCTGCTCAGCCGCATCGAGGCCGGCCGCGACATCGTTCTCATCATCGACGAGGCGCAGAATCTTTCCTTCGAGGTGCTCGAGCAGATCCGGCTCCTGTCCAACCTCGAGACCGACAAGCAAAAGCTCCTCCAGATCATTCTCATGGGCCAGCCCGAGCTGAAGGAGGTCCTCGCCCGCGAGGAACTGCGCCAGCTCCGCCAGCGCATCCTCGTCCACTACGAGCTGCATCCACTCTCCCAGACCGACGTCCAGCATTACATCCAGCACCGACTCACCCTCGCCGGCGGGATGGGCCGGCCCGCGTTCACGAAGTGGGCCCTCAAGGCCATCCACCGCGGCAGCAAGGGCATTCCCCGCATCGTCAATAATCTCTGCGACAAGGCCATGCTCTCGGCCTTCATCCGGGGCTCCGACGAGGTGAACTACTGGGACGTCCGCCGCGCCGTGAAGGACATGGCGAACCTCACCGACTGACCGCGCCATGAGTCTCATCAACGAAGCGCTCAAGAAGGCGCAGCACCAGCGCAGCGGCCCGCCCACCGATCTCCCGCCGATGCCCGGCACGTCCGCCGGCTCGGCCGCCGCCCGCCGCGGCCTGCCCACC
>DAOQKI010000104.1:0-14219 GCA_035334485.1 Opitutaceae bacterium | reverse complement strand
GCCCTCACGCTCTCGACCGCGCGCCCGGGCCTGGGCGGGGCGGCCCCGGTCTTGTCCGTGTGGAACGTGGATGTGTTGAACCCGATGCTGCTTCGCCAGGCGGAGATGAATGACCGCCGCCGCGAGATGTCCGCCAAAATGGCCATGCCCGCCGCCGCGGTGAACATGCAAAGCTTCACCACCAACGCCGCCGACGCGGCGGGCGCGGGCCCGGAGGAAAAGGACGCCCAGCTCGCTTCCGCCACCATTGAGGCCGGCGCGACGAGCGCGTCTTTCAAGATCGCGACCACGGCGAGCGTGCCGAGCGACAACTCGCCGCAAAAGGTGCCGATCACCAGCACGGCGCTGAAGACCGCGCCGGAATACCTGACCGTGCCGAAGCGCGTCGCGACGGCCTACCTCACCGCGAAGGTTGTGAACACCTCCGAGTTCCCGCTGCTCGCCGGCGCCATGAATGTTTTCCTCGACGGCACCTTCGTCGCCACCAGCGGGCTGCGCACGGTGATGGCGGGCGAGAAGTTCGACCTCGCGCTCGGCGCCGACGAGGGCATCAGCGTGAAGCACAAGCGCCTCAACAAATTCACCGAGGACACCGGCCTCACCGGCTCCGGCAAGCGGATCACCTACGAGTATCTCATCACGATCCAGAACAACAAGCGGACCACCGAGCGGGTGAATGTCGCCGACCAACTCCCGGTCTCGCGCAATGAGAAGATCGTCGTGAAGCAGATCCAGCCCGACTCCGGCGAACTCAAGCCGACGCCCGAGGGCTACCTCAAGTGGACGCTCGACCTGAAGCCCGGCGAGAAGCGCGAGCTCACGGTGAAGTTCACCGTCGATTATCCGAAGGATGTCGACGTGACCGGTCTCGAGTGAGGGACGGAAAGAAAAAGCCGCGGCGCTGACCGGCGCCGCGGCTTGACTGTACAGGAGCGAACCACCCGGCTCGCTCAGAAGTGGTAGTTCACACCGACGGAGTAGGTCTGCCGGTCCTTGAAGTGGCTGACGGCATCATACTCCCAGCCGACCGACGCGCTCCACTGGCGGTTCACGCGGTAGGTGGCCTTCACGCCGTAATCAAACTCGCTGCGGTTGAAACCGGTCGAGCGGACGAAGTTGATGTAGGGCGTGAGCGCAAACGCCGGGGCGACGGCAAACTCGACACCGGTGCCCAGCGTGTACGCGAACGAGCTGTCCGAGGAGCCGAGCCCGCGCTGCCATTCCCAGCCGGCCAGCGCCTGCACGAACGGCCGGCCCCACTCCAGCTTGGTGTAGGCCACCACGCCGGCGTTGAGGTCCTGCGCCGTGAAGCGGATCGGATCCGCGCTCGCCCGCGCCCAGCTGTAGCCGAGCCGGAAATCGTAGCCGGCCTGGAGCGGCTGATTGAACTCGACCGCCACGCCGCGCAGGGCGCTGGGCGGACCGTCGTCGAGGTCCGTGTAGCGGAACGTCACCGCCGTATAGCCCGAGCCCAGCAGGCCCGCGCTGTTTTCCACCACCGGCGCCGGGGCGCTTGCGGTCTCGACGGTCGACTGGGCCGACGCGGTCATGACGAGGCCGAGCGAAGCCGCCGCAGCCAGGATAAGGTACTTTGGTCTGTATGTATCGTTCATTGGTTTGGTCCTTTTTTGCTTTCGCTGCGCCAGAGTGCTGGACCAGGGCGCAGAGCCCGTTTGACCGCAGGAATCCGCAGAGTTCCGCAGGAATAATTTCGCCAAAGTTTTCTCACACCACGGAACATTCGCGCGCATTTGTTGACGCGCGCTGCTTGCGAATCTCTGTCACCGTCCTATCTGTTCTCCCGATGAAACTCCGCCCCTTCCTCGCACTCATGGCCCTCTCCTCCCTCCTCACTGCCTTTGCTCGCGGCGAACCCCTCAAGGTGGGCGACGCCGCTCCCGCCGTTTCCGCTGTCACCGATACCGGCGCCACGCTCGCGCTCGCGGACGTGTACGCGAAACAGGCCTACACGCTGGTTTATTTCTACCCGAAGGCCGACACGCCCGGCTGCACCAAGCAGGGCTGCTCGCTGCGCGACGGCTACGAGGCGCTCACGAAGCAGGGCGTCGCGGTGATCGGCGTGAGCCGGGACGACGTCGCGGCGCAGAAGGCCTTCAAGGAAAAGTACCGCCTGCCGTTCACCCTCCTCGCGGATGTCGACGGCTCCGTGGTCCGGGCCTTCGGCGTGCCGACGTACGCGGTGGTTGGCTACGCGCACCGGCAGGCCTACCTGATCAAGGACGGCAAGATCATCTACACCGACTACAACGGCACGACCGACAAGCAGGCCGAGGCCATCCTGCAGGTGCTGGCCGCCCAGCACTGAGCCGGAGTCGCCCGGGAAACGGTTCCGTTCAGTTCGCCGCGAGTTTGGTGCGGAGCGCTTGGCGCAGGTCCGCCGTCTGCCAGTACGACTCGAGCACTTTCGTGTAGACGGGCGTAATCATGCCCAGCATGAGCCGCCCGCCGACATTCTTGAATCCCACCTTGCGGAACGGGCGGTCGCTGAAGTCCTGGCTCTGGACGGCGACCTCGCCGAGTTTCCGCTGCTCGGCCAGCTCCGCCAGCGCCCGGCTACGGTCGCCGTAGAGGTTCATCGTCGCGATGGGATTGAGAAACAGGGCGCTCACGAAGTTGAGCGGGTGACGCAGCCAAGCCAGTGATCGCTCGGACTGGGCCACGAAATCGCCCAGCTTCAGGCGCAGCAGCTGCGGCGCGAACAGCACGTACTCCGTCATCAGGAGCCGCCGCGCCATCGGACCGGAGTCATCCCGGCCCAGCGCGGCCTCCAAGCGGCTCTTGTTGGCGGCGGACAGCGGGGTTTTCTGCATCACGACCGCGAGCGTCTCGAGGTCCATGCGCTCCACCACGACGGCGATCATCGTGCGCACCAGCGTGCGCGAGGACCGCTGCAGCCGACGGCTGACCCCCAACTGCTGGGCCAGAAGCGCTATGGCGTCCTCGCCCTTGCCATCGAGGGCAAGCAGCGTGGCTTTCGCGCAGGTGAGCTTCGACAGTGAGCGCCAGACGCCGAACGTGATGAGATTGGCGGAATAGTCCGACGGCGTCAGGTCTCCGATCCGATCGAATTTCGCCAACGCGTCCTGCCACCGGCGCTGCGGGGCCACCGCCTCCCATTCTTGCTCGATCTTCGCCCGGTTGGCTGTGACGTACGCCAGCCACTTCTCCGGATTGTGCGGCGTCTCGAGCACCAGGAACTGCGCCTTCCGCACATAGAACGCCTTTGCCTCGGCGCTGGGCGTCAACTTCGAGTACTGCATGAGCACGGCGAAGCTCTCCTCCGCTCCCGGGAACGCCGGCGAAAATTCCTCGATCGTGACCGGTTGCCGCACCGCGGGGTCATCCCACGCCAGCCAGGCCAGCACCGGGACGATCACCACGGTTCCCGCCAAGAGGACGGGCCAGGTCAGCCAGCGACGGCGCGCGGCCCAGATCGTCAGTCCGAGCGGCAGAAAGAGCATGACCAACACCGCCACGGCCACCGCGACCCGCGGCCCGTGGCTGCCCATCTGGATCACCTGCTGGAGCGCCTCGTAGAAGGCGGGAAGCGCTCCGATCATGAACAGGATGCTGATCGCGGTGAGCGACAGTGAGAGGCCGATGCAGAGCAGGGAACGCAGCAGCCGGAGCGGAAGCGGTTCGACGGCCGGATTGGCGGGGTTCGGGTTCATGGGGTGGAGGCGATAGAAATCCGCGAGCTTGGCTCGTCCCTCCCACACCGCAGCGGCGGCTTCAGGGGTTTCCTTGATCCAAGGGAGGCCACGGGCCGACTTCCTACGCCAAGGCCGCGGGCAGGGAAACCCAAATCCCGCTAGAGTTCGTCGTCCGGCGAACTCGGCAGCAGCGAAGCGGTGGGATCGTGGCGCACGCGGTCGAGCCATTCCGCAATCAGCGGCGAGGCCGCGGTTGCTTCCGCCGGCCACGGCGCGGCAACGAGGTCGATCACCCGCAGCCCACCGTCGGTGCAGCGCACGAAGTTGCGGGCATGCAGGTCCGCCACGAGCCAGGGGCGTTCACGGGCGAAGTACAGCCGCGGATGGTCGCGGTTCGCGCGCAGGAACCGCGACGGGATCGGGATCAGGCCCGCGGGCAGCACGCCGGAGACATCGTCGCCCTGGGGCAGCGGTTCGCCGAGCGCCTGCTTTGCCACGAGGATGCCCTCCGGCGTGACGGCCACCACTTCCGTGGCCATGCCGCCCAGCGCCTCGATCAGCATGAGTTTCTCGAGCAGGCCGCGGTAGTCGCCCAGCCGGGCCTCGGCCTGCAGCGCGGCCTCCTCGCCGGCCCGGAAACCGAACACGCTGCCGATGCGCTTCTCCTCGCGCGGCAGGTAGAACTTGTACACCGATCCGTCGGCCTCGGCCGCGAAGGCCCACGCCTCCACCCCGCCGCCGATCCGGCGCAGGAGAGGGTTGGCCTCCTCGAGCGGGTTTTCCGCCTCCGCGGGAAACCCGAAGTCGTCGAGCAGGTGCAGCGGCAGCAGCTGCCGCCAGGCGCGGATCGCGTCACCCAGCGCAGCCCACTCGCCGCCGGCCGCCTCGAGCAGGCTTACTTCGTCTTCCGCGAGGAGGACGAGATCGCGGTCCGAATCTGCGCGGACACCGCATTCTTCTGCCGCCGCGCCGAGGCGAGCGAGCGCTTCCAGTCGTCGCTCGTGATCGTGTTGAAGAGCGGCTCGGTCGGCCGGGCCCGGGAGGGCGCGGCCTTGGATGCGGGTGTCTTTTCCGGTGAAGGCATCGTGCATGAATCCGCCGCCGCCCAACTTCGGGGGTCAAGGCGCGAAAAGCAACGGGTGTTTTCGTCCGCTCAGTCCTCGGCCGCCACCGGCGGCGTCGGCGCGCGCGCGATCAGCACCTTGTCCACCCGCCGGCGGTCCATGTCCATCACCTCGAACTTCCAGCCGTTCCACGTGAAATAGTCGCCGGCCGCCGGGATCCGGCCGAACTGGGTCATCACGAAGCCCCCGACCGTCTGGTACTCGGCGTCGTGCTCCTGCGGGAGGTCCGTCTGCAGCTCCAGCAGGTGCTTGAGCTCGCCCGTCGCCAGCGTCGCATCCACCAGCAGCGACCCGTCCTCGCGCCGCTTCACCTCGGGTTGGTTGCGGTGCCCCTGGCTCGGCAGGTCGCCCACGATCGCCTCCAGCACGTCGATCAGCGTCACCAGGCCCTGCACCGCGCCAAACTCGTCCGACACCACCGCGATGTGCTTGCCCGTCTTCTTGAACTGCTCGAGCAGCTGGATCGACATCTGCGTCGCCGGTACCATCAGCGGCGGGACCAGCAGGTTCTTCAGCGTCGTCGGCAGGCCGATCGCCGAGTGCGCCCACAGCGCCTTCACCGCCACCATGCCGACGATCTGGTCGCGGTTGGTCTGGTAGACCGGGAAATAGGAGTGGCCGCTCGTCACGATCTTCCGCCAGTTCACCTCCTCGGAGTCGTCGAGGTTGAGGAAGATGATCTTCGGCCGCGGGGTCATGATCGCCGTCACCGGCAGCTGGTCGAGCGCCAGCACGCCCTCCACCATCTCCTTCTCGGCGCGCTGGAACACGCCGGCGTGGAGCCCCTGCTCGATCAGCGCGCGGACCTCGTCCTCGCCCACCGCCTCCGCCACCGGCCGCGTGCGCAGGCGGATCAGGCGGGTCACGCCATCGGTCGCCAGCTCCAGCACCCGCAGGAACGGCGCGGCGAGCCACGCAAGCGAACGCATCGAACCACCGAGGATCGACGCGACCTTCTCCGGGTGCGCTCGGCCGATGCGCTTTGGCACGAGCTCGCCGAAGAGCAGCATGAAGCCAGTCAGCCCGAGCGTCACCACCACGAAGCCCAGCGGCACCGCCACCGGCTGGAGCGCCGGGACCCGCGCGAGCGCGAGCGCCACCTGGCCGCCGGCCTGCGCGCCACCGAGCACGCCGGCGATCATCCCGGACAAGGTCATCCAGAACTGCACCAGCGCGAGAAACCGGGTCGGGTGCTCGGCCAGCTCCAGCGCCCGCGAGGCGCCGAGATTGTTCTTGGCCGCCAGCTCGCGCAGCCGCGCCTTCCGGGCGGACACCACCGCGGTCTCGGTCATCGCCAGCAGGCCATTGCCGAGCACCAGGACCAGGAGGATGGCGAGTTCGAGCGGGACGCTAAGCATGGACGGCCCGAAGGTTGGGGGCCCGTCCGGGCGACGCAATCCCCATCGCCCGCCCCGCGCGCAGGCTTGCCCGAAACCTCCCGCCGCCTTTCAGTCGGGTCTCTCCCCGTCCCCATCATGCGCTCCGGAATCCTCGCAGGCGGCAACTGGCTCATCGACCACGTCAAGGTCATCGACACCTGGCCCGCCCAGGACAGCCTCGCCAACATCCTCAGCCGCTCGCTCGGCAACGGCGGCGGCCCGTACAATGTGCTGAAGGACCTGGCCCGCATGAAGGCGCCCTTCCCCCTCGCGGGCATCGGGCTCCTCGGCGACGACGCCGACGGCCGGCGCATCCTCGAGGACTGCCGGGCGCACGGCATCGACACCGCGCAGCTGCACGTCACCGCCGAGCGGCCCACGAGCTACACCGACGTGATGTCCGTGCGCGACACGGGCCACCGCACCTATTTTCACGACCGCGGCACCAACGCGCTGCTCGCGCCCGCGCATTTCGATTTCCAGCGGACGAATGCGAAGGTCTTCCATTTCGCGTACCTCCTGCTCCTCGACCTGCTCGACGCCGCCGGGACCGACGGCCGGCCGCGGGCCGCCGAGGTGCTGCACCGGGCGCGGGCCGCCGGGCTCCGCACCACGCTCGACTGCGTGAGCACCGACGCGCAGCGCCAGCGCGCCATCGTCGCGCCGGTCCTGCCCGAGGTGGATCTGCTGTTCATCAACGACTATGAGGCGGAGGCCGTGACCGGCATCACCATGGGTCGCGGCGAACAGCTCAACCGCGGGGCAGTCGAGCGCGCCGCCCGCGCCCTCCTCGACCTCGGCGTCCACGAGTGGGCCCTGATCCACTTCCCCGAGGGCGCCTGCGCCGCCTCCAAGCGCGGCGAACTCCTCTGGCAGGGCAGCGTGCGCATGCCGTCCTCCGCCATCGCCGGCACCGCCGGCGCCGGCGACGCCTTCGCGGCCGGCGTGCTTTACGGCTATCACGAGGACTGGCCGATGGCGCGCTGTCTCGAGGTCGGCGTCTGCACCGCCGCCGCCTCGCTGCGCCATCCCACGACGTCGGACTCGGTCGCGCCGGTCGACGAATGTCTCGGCCTCGGTCGCACCCACGGCTTCCGGGCGTAACGTTTTCTTCACCACCAAGGACACGAAGCGCACGAAGCTCGGGGCCCTCTTCGCGGGCCTAGCGGCCTTGGCGGTCCACCAAGACTGCGGATCGGGAGGTCTTACCGCCAAGCGCGCCAAGATCGCGAAGTCCGGAGGCGATCCGACCTTCGTGGGCTTCGTGCCCTTCGTGGCAAAACCAACCCCGCGCCTAACCGAGTCGCTTGAGCCGGTCGGCGACGTCGGCCCGCAGGCGGTCGACCGTCGCGAGCGCGAAGTCCGCCACGCCGAGTTTGTCGTCGGTCACGAGCGGGGTGAGGTCGATCGCCCACGCGATGGAGGTGAACCGATCCGTGGCGTGCGAGGTGTGAAAGGTGGCGTTGGCCTGGCGGCGCCCGAGGGCCGCGATGTCGTAGCTTTTGCCGCCGGCGACCTGGGAGTCGAACACGCGGATCAGCGGCACCGCCAACTCGGGTAACGCGCTGCAGTCGAGCGGGACCTTCTCGGCGTCGCCCAGCCAGTCGAGCCCGCGCCAGGCCTCGACGCCGAGCACGCGGCGCGGCCGCCGGTCGGCCGGCAGGGCCCGCATCGCCTCCACGCAGCGCAGCAGCACCGCCACGTGCGTGTCGTGCTTGTCCATCGGCTGGTGCAGGTACACCACCTCGGGCCGGCAGCCGCCGAAGATCGCGGCGAGATCCGCCATCACGCCGGGATGACCCGGCCGCTTCACGTCGGCGCTCGGGTGCGCCAGCTGGAGCTGGAGATTGTAGCGGCCGAGGCGCGCCGCGGCCCGCTGTTCCTCCCGCCGCACCGCCCGCATCTGCTCGTCCGTGTGGTTCGCGTAGCGGCCTGCCCGCGGCGAACCGGCACCATTCGTCACGACCACGCCGGTGAAATGGCGGTCGCTGCGACCGTAGCACTCCGTGACGCCGGGATAGGCGTTGATCTCAATGTCGTCCTGGTGCGCGATCACGCACAGGTGCGTCGTGCGCGCCAGCGCCGCCGCGGGATCGAGGGCGGTCTCCCCGGGCACGTAGATGTCGGCGTCGGGATGCGAGAGCTTCATCGGCGGGCGAACACTTCCTGCACGATTGCGGCCATCTCGTCGCGGGCCGCCTCGATACTGGCCACGAGCGCGAACTGGGTCCGGCACCGCTCGAGGTTGTGGCGCGGGTGCTTGATCTTGTAGTACACGTCGCCCTGCAGGTAGTCGGTGAGGAAGCGGATGCCGTTCTCGTAGGTCATCAACTGCCCGGCGAACCCGAGGTGGGCGCGCTCGGTGGCGTTGAGCACCGACCCGACGGGCGAGCCGAGGTAGCCCTCCACCAGCGCCCGGAAATACGGCAGCTGGACGCGCATGTTCGCCGGGTTCGGGTCATCCTCGAAGGTCGAGCTCGCGGAGGTGCGCACCATCTCGCCGAAGTCGTACAGCGGCAGGCCCGGCATGATCGTGTCGAGGTCGATCACCGCGACGGTGCGGCCGGTGACGTCGTCGAGCATGACGTTGTTGATCTTGGTGTCGTTGTGGGTGACCCGCTCGGAAATCTCCCCCTTGGCCTGCAGCGCCAGCAGGCGGTCGGCGTCCGCCTCGTGCGCGAAGGCGAAGTCGATCTCCGCTTTCACCTCGGACCCGCGGCCCGCGGTGTTTTCCTTCACGGCCCGCCGCAGGTTCTCGAACCGGCTGCGCGTGTGGTGGAAGTTGGGGATGGTCTCGTGCAGCCGTCCGCCCGGCAGGTCGGCCAGCTGCGCCTGGAACGCGCCGAACGCCCGGGCGGCCTCGCGGGCCTGGTCGGCGTTCGTCACGCGGTCCACCGTGTGCGCCCCGGTGATGAAGTCATAGACGCGCCAGTACCCGCCGGCGGCGTCCTGCACCCACGCCCGGCCGTCGCGCGTCGGCACCAGTGTCAGGGCCCGGCGCGCCGCGGCCTCACCCTCGGCGGCGCGGACCTTGGCGGCAACGTGGGCGGTGACGCGCTGCACGTTCTCCATCAGTCCGGGCACGTGCTTGAAGATGCGGTGGTTGACCTTCTGGAAGATGTAGCGGCGCCCGTCGGACCCGGCCGTGCGCACGAGGTAGGTCTCGTTGATGTGCCCGCTGCCGTAGGGCTCGGCGGCGTCGACGGGGCCGGCCAGCGGAAAGGCGGCGCAGATCTGGGGGAAGTCTGGGGGAACCGGCGAGGAACTCATGCGGTGGGCGCAATTTCAACGCTGACCGGGCGGCCCGGCGCGAGCGTTTTCTCCGCGCGCCACTCCCACGCTCCGTGGCCCGCCAGGGTCAGGCGCTTCAGCCGCAGGCGGCCGCCGAGGCAGGTGAGCGTGACCTTGGTGCGCCGGCGCGTGGGCGCCTGCTCCATCACGCCCCAGGCGGATCCGATCGACCAGAACCAGCGGACACGCCGCGGGCTGGCGGCGAACGCAAGGGCGCCGGTTAGCGCCGAGTAATGGAAGCCGGTCAGCGCCGGGATCAGGCCCCAGCTGTTCATCGCCCGGGCGTAGTGGTGCCCGCACTCCGCCTCGTCGAAGGGGTTGCGCTTGCGCCCGTCGTACCGCGCCCGGATGTCGCGGACGACCTTGAGTGCGTCCCGCACCATGCCCTCCTGCGCGAGGTGCAGCGCGACGCAGTACTCGAAGCCCGTCATGACCTCCGTGTAATACGGGAACGGCCGCGCCGGCCGGCGGCCGCGCGGGTAGGAGGCCATCAGCAGCGCGGTCTCGTCGCCGAGCACGTAGCTGCGCATGTGGTTGAAATGGGACTCGAAGCCGTGCCGCCGGTTGTGCGCCAGCACCGCGCGCAGCGCCTCGCGCTCGTGCACCGGGTCCAGCAGGTGGCCCAGACCCTCGAAGTGCGCGTTCACCTGCCCGGCCAGCTGGTCGACCAGACAGCCGGCGCCCAGCTGGTAATCCGGGTCTGTCGGGTTCTTCCCGCCCATGCCGATGACGAGTCCCGGGTGCACCTGGCTCCAGTCGGTGACCGGACGGATCTCGTGCTCGTAGTAGTCGCCGTTGAAGAGGTGCCCGTCCACCCACGTCCGTCCGCGCTCGAACAGGTCGCGGCACTTCGCGGCGAACTCCGGCTCGCCCAGCGCCCGGGCCATCTCCTCCGCCGCGCGCAGCGCGCCGAGGTACCACGAGGCCATCTGCGGGTTTGGGCCGAAATACTCCACGTCCATCGTGTTGTGCTGCACGCCCTCCATCACGCCGTCCTGGTCCGCGTCCCAGCCGCCCGGCCGCCAGGCGAATTCCAGCGCGGCCCGCGCCCGCGGCCAGAGGGCCCGCAGCCAGGCGGTGTCGCCGGACAGGCGCCATTCGCGGTGCAGTTTCAGCACGCAGCCCATCTGCCCGTCCGCCGCCGCATAGAGCTGGCCGGCCGCGGGACGGAGCGGCAGCGGCACGCGGAAGGTCATGAGGCCGTCCGCCTGCATCGCGTACTCCGAGAATTCCGTCTCGCGCATCGAGCGCGCCAGCTCCGGGAACAGGTGGGCGGTCGCGTGCTCGTAGTTCCAGACATGGGTGCAATTGCCATGGCAGCTGCCGTGGCGGTCGAAGCATCCCTCCCAGCCGAAGAACCGGCCGTCCGCCGTGCGAAAACAGGTCTGCGACCGCAGGGTTGAGAGATTGAACAGCGCCGCCTCGCGGACCTCGGCCGGCAGGTCGCTGTCGGTCACGCCGCGCACAAACGCCACGGTGTCCCGCTCCAGCGCCGGCCACGCCTTCGCCGCCTGCACGGCCGCCGCCCAGGCGTCGGCGAAGGGCTGCGTGTAGTGGTTGCCCACGATCACGGGCTGGTGCGTCGGACCGTAGCCCCAGTTTTCCCGGTTCGGGAAATGCCAGGCCAGCACGAACTCCACCGCCCGCTCGGCCATCGGCGGCACCTCCACCTCGACCGCGAGCGCGGCATTCGGCGTGTCGGTCTTCGCCGTGCGCGCGTCGAGTCGGCCGTCGGCCGAGAAATCATCCCAGAAATCCAGCAGCGCGTCGTTCCAGCTGAAGTCGGCCCACGCCGTGCGGTGGGTCACGCCCCGGCGCGCCGTGGTCGCGAGGGCCATCGTGCCCCACGCCGGATGGGTGCCGGGCACGCCCGCCGAGTCCAGCATCACGCCGCGCAGTCCGCCGGCCTCGCGCCAGGTGTTGCGGTTGCCGGCCGCGCCGGCCGGGAAGTACTTCCCGCGGAATTCGTCGAGGCGAACCGTGAAGCCGTCCACGCCGACGAAGTTCGGCAGCGCCGCCGCCACCGCGGCGCTCACGGGCGCACGAGCGCGGTTGCGCAGCACGACGCGCACGAGCGCGACCGGCAGGCTGCTGCGGGCACAGTCGCCCGGGACGAGCGGATTGAAGACCTGCACGACCGCCTGCACCGGCACCGCCTCGTCGGCGAGGTCGAGCTGCGCCAGCGGATAGGCCGTGCGGAATGAGCAGCGACGGAATCGCGGCAGCCCGGCCTGGCGCGCGGCCGAGCCTTCCTCACCCTCCCACTCTCCGACCGGCAGCGGGCCCTCGAGCAGGCGTGTCACCGCCGCCTCACCCCGGCGCGCCGCCCGGACCGCGAGGAACGCCGAGGCGCCGCCCTGGCCCGTCGGCGTGAAGCCCTTCGCGGGACGGTTCATCAATTCCCAGTGACGCCACGCGCCCCAGCCGCAGAAGGAAACCGTCCCGGTGCCGATCCCGCCCACGGGCAACGCGACCTTGGCCAGGTGCTCGCCGCTGTAGGTGCGCAAAACCGGCCAGGGGGCGGTGGGGACTTTCGCGGGCATGGGTGGGGCGGCCGGAACCGGACTCTCGGCCGATGACAGGGACCGCCCGGTCCGCGGTCAAAACAGTTTCGCGGGATATTTTCCGGCGCGCACCAGGTCGGCGATGGCGGCCACGACTCGAGGCTTGTCCTCGCGGTAGGTCACGCCGAACCACGAGCTCGTCGTCGGCAGCACCTGCACGGTCGCCTCGCGTCGCACAATCATGTCGGACACCGCCGCCGGCAGATAGAACTCCGCCTTCGGCTCGTGCGACCGCGTCGCCAGGAACTCGCGCAGCTGCCGGTCGAGACCGGCGAAGAGCGCCGGCGTGAAACCCCAGCAGTTGAGGGACACGGTCTCGTCACCGCTGTAGCGGAGACCGGGGCCGACCTCCGCCGGGAGAATGCCGGTGCGCTCGGTGATCGAGGTGAGCAGTCCGTCCGGGCCGACCACGCACTCGCCGCGCGCGACCGCGCCGTGCTCCGAGAGGGTGTTCGCCAGCCGGAAGCCCACCATCGCGAACCGGGCCGCGAGCGACGCGGGCACGCGGTGGCCGGACATCGGGTCGAACCCGCGCGGACTCGCCGCCGGATCCGTCAGGAACCGCGCGAGGCGTGCGAATGAGTCGGCGCCGTAGAAATCGTCGGCGTTCGTGACGGCGAACGGCTCACGGATCGCGTCGCGCGCGCACCACACCGCGTGCCCGGTGCCCCACGGTTTCTCGCGTCCGGCCGGCACGGCATGGCCGGCGGGCAGCGCGTCGAGCGACTGGAAGACATAATCGACCGCGATCCGGCCGGCGTATTTGGCTCCGACCTGCTCGCGGAAGACCGCCTCGAAATCGCGGCGGATGACGAACACCACCCGGCCGAAGCCCGCCCGCGCCGCGTCAAACACGGCGTAATCCAGCACGGTCTCGCCCGACGGACCGACCGGGTCGATCTGCTTGAGCCCGCCGTAGCGGGAGCCCATGCCGGCAGCGAGAACGAGAAGCGTCGGTTGCATCGGGCCGCGATTGGAAGAGATCGGCGCGAGCCGCGCAACCCGCGAAACCGGCAGGTGGTGGCCCACGGAACACACGGAAGACACGGAAAGAACCTCTTCCCATTGGGCCGGCAGCAGCCGGCGGAGGATCCTTCGACGTTCGACGTTGGGCGTCCGATGTTCGACGTTCGTCTGGGCCCAAGAAAAAGGGCGGAGTCCCGAAGGACTCCGCCCTGAGAGCGATCAGGCTGGGTTCCGATTAGAACCGGACCGTGTTCGTGAAGAGCCAGTTCCGCTTGGGCGACAGCACGAAGCCGCCGTCCGAGTAGTCCTTGTCCGTCACGTTGTAGATACCGAAGGAGCTCGTCAGCTTGTAGCCGAGGATTTCCCACGGATAGCTCGCGGTCACGTCGAACACGACGTAGTCGCCGAACTGGAAGCCACCGTTGAGCGGGTTCCAGTCAACGTTACGCGCGACGACCGCCTTGGAGGAGTAACGCATGCCGAGGCCGAAGGCCGCGCCACGAGCCACACCTTCCGTCAGCGTGTACTTGCCGAAGAAGTTCAGGCGGTATTCCGGAACGTTCTCAAGACGGGCACCGTAGTAGATGTCCTGGTCACGCTTGCCGGCGGCATTGAGCGCGTTGTAGCGATCGGTGCCCGGCTTCGGGTGGGTCTTGTCGTCGAGGGTCTTGGCGGTCCACAGCCACGAGCCATTGATGACGGCCTGGAAGTTGCGGATCGGCGTCCAGATGACCTCGGCCTCGGAACCCTCGACCCGGTTGGTCAGGTCGGTCGTGCGCCAGCGGAAGTTACGGGTGTTGTAACCGTAGCTGCCGGGGGCGAACAGGGTCGTGGAGGAGTTATACGGCTCGTTCGCGGGGAGCTGCATGACCGGGTCGTCGAGCTTCTGGTTGGAGCGCTCGCCGCGGAAGAACGAGATCGTACCGACGATCTTGTTGTCCTCGGTCGAGATCTTGGCGCCGAACTCGATGTTCTTGCCGGTCTCGTTCTTGATGTTGGCGTACGCACCGCGGGCGACCTGGATGGCCTTGGCCTGCGCGACCGAGGTCACGAGGGTGCCAAGGTAGGTGTAGGAACCCGGGTGGGAACCTTCACCGTAATCCAGCGCGCTCTGATAGACACCGAGCTCGTCACCGAGGCCCGGGCCGGGGAAGAAGCCACCGACATTGCCGGAGTTGAACTTGAAGGTCTTCGACCACGACGTGTAGAGGTTGATCTCCT
>DAOQKI010000103.1:0-14391 GCA_035334485.1 Opitutaceae bacterium | reverse complement strand
GGCCTTGATGTACACGTCGCGGTGATTCAGCGCCGCGGCGCCCACCGCCACAGCGACCTCGCCGGCGCCCGGCACCGGGTCGGCCAGTGACACCACATCCAGTTGATTCGCCGCCGTGAGTTGGATTGCGCGCATGGAGTTGAAGCGATCGGTTGCCGGCGACCTGCCAACACCCCTCCGAGCATGCTGCGCAGGTTGGCCAAAAGTGCCAGCGTCCGCGCGAAGTCGTGAATCCTCCCGGTGAAGTTCCAACTGGCTTTCACAGGAGGAAACGGAGGGGACAGAGACGGCATCGTCAGGATCCTCGGTTCCCTCCGTTATCTCCTGTGAAGAACCGCCTTTGAGTATTCCGTCATGCATGGAGAAATTAGTCTCCCGCCGCGCGCCCGGTCCTGCTTGGCTGCCGCGGTGCTGATCGCCTTCCACAAGCCCTACGGCGTGCTGTCGCAGTTCACGCCCGAGCCGGGTTCGAAGTGGCGCACGCTGGCGGAGTTCGGCCTGCCGCGCGGGGTTTATCCGCTCGGCCGGCTCGACGCCGATTCCGAGGGCCTCCTGCTGCTGTCCGACGAGGCGGGACTCAACACCCGCCTGCTCGATCCGGCCCAGGCCCACAAGCGCGAGTACTGGGCGCAGGTGGAACGCATTCCGACGCCCGAGTCGTTGGAGACCCTCGCACGGGGCGGGCTCGTCATCGAGGACTACCGCACGCTGCCCTGCCGCGCCCGTCGATTGGACCCGGCGCCCGACCTCGCCCCGCGCAACCCGCCGATCCGTTTCCGGAAAAACGTGCCGGACTGCTGGATCTCCCTCGAGCTGATCGAGGGCAAGAACCGCCAGGTCCGCCGGATGACGGCCGCCATCGGCCACCCGACCCTCCGCCTGGTGCGGGCCCGGATTGGCAAACTTCCCCTCGCCGGACTAGCCCCCGGCCAATGGCGCGAACTCTCGCCAACCGAGCGTAGCCTGATCTTCGACAAGGCCTGATTCCGGAAACAAGCTACGGGTGAGAGTTCGGCAGCAGGCCGGTCGCCTCTACGACTCCGCTGTCGGTGTGATGACCCTCGGCCTTCAACAAGGCACCTCTCCACTCTTCCGCCGTTGCCCAGCGCGAAGACTCCATCCGCGCGACTACCAGAGCGTCGGCACCAAACCCGAATCTGAGATATTGGCGTCCCGTGTGACGAGGGTCAGTCCTCGAACCTTGGCCGTGGCCGTGATCATCCGGTCGAAAGGGTCCGCATGGTTCATGGCCAAGGCCGGTGCTATCACAGCTGCATCCAGGTCAATCGGGATCACCGTCACGCCGGCAAGCAACCCTGCGAGGGAACGTTGGGGCGAGTCCCGGAAGACGACCTTGCCCGCATGTACAAGAAGCCCGATCTCCTGCAGCGAGACGTCAGACACGGCCATTTCATCAAGCCGAGCCGACCGGAAAAGGCGCGCCGCCCCCGCACCCAGTCGGTGCCGCTCCACCGCCGCCCAGATCAGAACATGGGTATCCAGCAGATACCGCAGGCGCGCCATCAAAGCGAGGGTCGCCAGGCTGACGGCGACAATGTGGGCTTGGTGAGGTCAGCGCGGATTTCGATCAGCCCCTTCGCTGCGTCGAGGATCCTGCTCGCCATCTGCTCACGGGAACCGCGCTTTCTGGCACAAAGAACCGAATCAGAGGCGTGCGTGGTAGCCGGCAGACGTTGCGAGTCCCTCCCTGAGGATGAGCCGGGCCTGCCCCGTAGTTTGGGGTCGATGGCATCCTTCGCTGCACTTTCGAGTCGCAGATTTCTCATGCGCCCATCTCGTCCGGCTCCAACCGCTCCATCAAGTGTGATCATGCTCACAGCGATCCAGTGGACTGCATGTGACCAGAAATCATCGCTCTCCAACGCAGCGGATAGAACTGACCTCCTCAACGGCGACCACTTGGCGGAGTTTCTTCACGACGAAGTTGGCCCACGCGGCCGTTGCTCGGACGCAGAGATTGCATCGGATCCGGTCGGGCGACTCCTCGACGACGCGGTACTCGACCGCAAACACTTCAACGCCCGGATTCGCGAGCTTCGACAGCAAGCGCGCCAGCAACTGCGGCTCCCGACGGGCGGTGATCGAGCAGAGCCACAGCGAAGGCACGTCCGCGACCGACTCGGCCACGGTTATTCCAGGATAGTTGGGGACTAGGGTGGTGTTTTTCATGGAAACAAAAAAAGCCCCGGCGGTCAGGGACCGCTCGGGGCTTCAGGAAAGGGACGTTCGACTGTTTCTAGTTCACGCCAACGCCTCTCCACCCGGAGCGGGAGGAGCGCCAATAATCGCGATGGCACCGACGTGGTTCACGGTCGCGAGCGAATCTCCCACCCGCACCAAGTCACGCGTTTTCCGGCTAACCACGACAGATTAGCCCAATTGGCTTAGCTTCGGAGTCGGCAATCTGATTCGCCGCAAAAAGGCAGAGCGAAGTGGGATGCCGCACTCGAACTATCGCTCCGTCGCCTCCGTTCCCTCCGTTGCCTCCTGTGAACCGCCTTAAGCCCGCAGTTTCTTCCACGAAGCGTAGGGCAGGCAAACGGAGGAGAGATTGTTGGCGACGCGCGTGTAGCCGTCGGGCCCGATGCATTCCCAGACGCCATGGGCGTTGAAATCCGCCACCAGTTCCCGCAGCAAGCCCACCCCGGCGCCGGGTGAAGCCGACTCGAACACCTCGGCCATCCATCCGCTCGCCGTGGCCCAGTACGCGCCGTTCTGGAATTCGCCCGGCGCGGTCCAGTCCGCCTCGATCACCCGCCGCTGCCAGTTTTCGGGAGTGAGCAGGTGACGGACCTGGGCGCGCAGCAGGAAGCGCTCGCGCTTCGCCAGCAGCGAACGGGCGACCTCCTGCCGCCGCGAGGGCTCCAGCGCCCCGGTCACGCAGGCGTAGGCCGAACCCCAGACATCCGCTTGCCGGCAATCGCGCGATCCCGCGAAGAACAGCTGGTGCTCGGGCGACCACAGCAGCGAAAGTCCGGCGCGGATGCGCTCCGCCCGGGCCCGATGACCGGCCACGTCCGCCGTCCGCCCAATCTGTGCCGCCAACCCGGCGAGGATCCCGCACGCCTCCGCCAGCAGCACCGAGCAGAACAGGTGCCGTCCGGTGATCGCGATGGTGTCGGTGAAGCCGTAGGCGGTGTGGGGCGTGCTCGGGTCGATCCAGACCAGCCCGCTCGTCGGTTCGGTCGGCACCGTCGACAGTGTGCGGACCAGCGCCGGGTACACCTCCGCGAGGAATCCGGGATCACCGCCGTTGCCGGCGTAGGCCTGGCAGAGCTTCGCCAGGAACAGCGGTGAATCGGTCGCCGGCCGGCCCCCGTGACAGACATAGAACACCTCGCCCTCGTTCGTGATGCGCTCGGGACACAGCCCCTCCACGGACAGGTGCCGCACGAGCAGGGCGATCACCGCGCGCACGTGCTCCAGCGGCATGAACTCCGGGGCCGACTCCGCCATGTAGGTGAAGTCGCGGAGGTAGAGCGCCGGATAGGCTTCGCCGAAGGCGGCCGGCGTGTACGCCGTGACTCCGAGCGGATGGGCGCGCCGCGCCTGCCCGAGCAGCGTGGCCACAAGCTGCTGCAGCTTCCGGAAGTCGGGGTCGTCAGGCGCCTGGGTCGGGGAAGAGCTCACGCGGGGGGTGCTCCTGTCTGGTCCAGTTGGCCGACGAACTCCAGCGCGCTCACGCTGGTTTTTCAGCGGGCAAATGATCAAACACCCCGCGGGCGTTCACCGCTCGAAGCGCATACGGCGCGACGGTCGCGGCCGCACATCGGGCGGACTCTCCTCTGACCCAGGGCGTCACCACGCCCGCAGATATTGACGCGGGGGCGGCAGTTCGGCCGCCTGCCCCAGAGCCTTGGCGGCGTGGGCCGGCCAGTAGGCGTCGCGCAGCGAGGCGCGCGCGAGAAGCACGAGGTCGGCCCGCCCGGAGCGGATGATCTCGTCGGCCTGGGCCGGCTCGGTGATCAGCCCGACGGCGGCCGTCGCAATCCCCGCGTCGCGGCGAATGCGCTCGGCCAGCGGCACCTGGTACCCCGGCCCGACCGGGATCTTCGCGGTGCCGATGTTGCCGCCGGAGCTGCAATCAACCAGGTCGACGCCCTCGGCCTTCAGGCGGCGGGCAAGTTCGACCGACTGCTCAAGATCCCAGGCACCCTCGACCCAGTCGGTCGCGGAAATCCGCACCGTGAGCGGCAGGCGATCGGGCCACACCGCGCGGACCGCCCGCGTGGTCTCGAGGAGGAAGCGGATCCGGTTCTCGAAGCTGCCGCCATACTCGTCCGTGCGCTGGTTCGAGAGCGGGGAGAGAAACTCGTGCGAGAGGTAGCCGTGGGCCGAATGGAGCTCGAGCCACTCGTAACCGGCCGCGAGCGAGCGCCGCGCGGCCGCGACAAAATCGCCCTGGATCCGCCGGATTTCCGCCACGGTGAGCGCGCGGGGCATCTTGCCCAAGTCGCCGCCGAACGGAATCGCGCTCGGCGCCACGGTAGGCCATCCACCGGCGTCGTCGGCCAGATGCGCCCCGCCCTTCCATGGCTGGGCCGCGCTCGCCTTGCGACCCGCGTGCGCCAGTTGGATGCCGGCGACCGCGCCGTGCTCCTTCAGGAACCGCGTGATCCGCCCGTAAGCCTCGGCCTGCCCGTCGCTCCAGAGGCCCGCGTCACCCGGCGTGATGCGACCCTCGGGGGCCACCGCCGTCGCCTCCGCAATGATCAGGCCCGCGCCGCCCACGGCTCGCGCACCGAGATGGACCAGGTGCCAGTCCGTCGGGAACCCGTCCTCCGATGAGTACTGGCACATCGGCGAGACACCGATGCGATTCCGGAGCGTGATCGACTTGATCGTGAGCGGAGCGAAGAGGTGCGACATAAGTGGACGCGGATTGGAATCGACCTTTGGCCGGATTGCAAACGGCCCAAGACCGTTGGCCGCAAAGAGGCTCAATAAGGCACAAGAGCCCGAAAACGCGTTCCGGTCTCCGTCAGAGCAGGTCCTGGTACTCCGGATGACGCTCGATGAAGGTCGCCACGTACGAGCACTGCGGGATCACCTTCCGGCGCTCGGCGCGCGCCCATGCCAGGCCGGCCCGCACGAGCTGCTCGGCGAGACCGCGACCGCGGAGCTCGTTGGGCACGAACGTGTGGGTGAACACGACCCGGCCCCCGTGGATCACGTACTCCGCCACGGCGGTGTGGTCGCCGATCACGGCCTCGAAGCGGCCGGCGGTGGCGTTGTGCTGGACGTTGACGTCGGGGGAAGGGTTGGAGCTCATGTGCTCTCGAACTTGGAGAGGAACTTCCGGGACAACTCGACGAACTCCTCCCGGCCCTCGATCCGGAAGAGCCACAGCGCCACGCCGTAGACGGCCACGCCCAGCGGAATCAGCCCGCCGACGGCGGCAATATCGGCGGCGCGATGGCCGAGGCCCGAGCCCTGCAGCACGCGCCAGCCGCCACCCACGAGGAAACTCATCACTAGCATTGCAGCCACGACCTTGCCGACGGTCCGCCAGAGGTCGCCGAACTCCATCCCGGGCAGGGCGCGCGACAGGAGGTGCTGCATGAGGAGCGTCTGGAGCACGATCGCGGCCGTGCTCGCGAGGACGAGGCCGGGGGCGCCGAGGACGTCCTTGAGCCACCAGCTCAGCCCGATGTTCACGACGAAGCTGAGCGCGGCGAGCTTCACGGGCGTGACCGTGTCCTTGACCGCGTAGAAGGCGCGGGTGGTGAGGCTGGCGACCGAGAAGAACGGCATGCCCACCGCGAACAGCGCCAGCAGCGGCGCCATCGCCCTCGTATCCGCGGCGTGGAAGCGCCCGTGCTCGAAGAGGAGCCGCACAATCGGCTCGCTCAACAGCACGAGGCCGGCGGCGGCGGGGAGATTGATGATGAGGATGAGCCGGACGCCCTTGCGGTAGTCGTCGGCCATCTTCGCGTAGTTTTTCTCCGCCGCGTGGCGCGCGATCAGCGGATAGATCACGGTCGCCACCGCGATCGCGAATACGCCGATCGGCAGCTCCATCAGGCGGTTCGCCGAGAACAGCAGCGCCGCGGAGGACTCGTCGATGGAGAACGCGAACAGGCGCGAGATGTAGACGTTGATCTGGTAGATCGCGGAGCCGAACAGGCCGGGTGCCATCAGCGCGACGATCTCGCGGAGGCGCGGCGACATCCCGAGGTCAAACCTCGGCCGCCACCCCACCCGCATCAGCACCCCGGCGGGCACGGCCAGCTGCAGGAACCCGCCCGCGAGCACGCCGGCACAGAGCCAGTGCATGCGGCCCAGCTCGGTGGAGGCGAGATTCCAGCCGGCGCCGCCGAGGGAGAGGATCATCGTCAGGTTCAGCCAGATCGGCGAGAGCGCGGGCTCCGTGAAATGCTCGAACACGTTGAGCGTGGCGTTGAGCGCCGCCGCCAGGCAGATCATCGCGAGGTACGGGAACAGGATCGCGGTGAGATCGGCGGCGAGATACCAGCGCTCCAGGTGGCCCGGCAGCAGCCGCGACTGGCTGAACATCGCCATCGCCACGAGCGTCATGAGCCCCGTGACCACCAGGAGCCAGCTCACCACCTGGTTGAGCAGGCCGAAGGCGCCGGGGCGGCCGTTCTCGTGCAGCTCATCCTGGAGGGTCGGGACGAAGGCCGCCGTCAGCGAGCCCTCGCCGAGGAGCCGCCGGAAGAGGTTCGGCAGGCTGAAGGCGGTGACAAACGCGGAGTAGTACTCGCCCGTGCCAAATATCGCGAGGCCGAGCGTGTCGCGCAGCAGGCCCAGCACACGCGAGATGATCGTCAGGAACGAGACGACGCCGATGTGCTTGAGCTTTTTCGACACGCGAAAAGTTTCCCGGCGGCGGCGCCGCGCGGCAAGACCTTATCCCACGGAGCGGCGGAGCCCGCTCACGATTCCGGCATCGTGAGCTTGAGCAGCGCGCCCTCGACCGTGGCGTCGGAGAGCTTGGACCACGCCTCGGCGAGCTCGCCCGGCAACTTGTCCGACGCGAGAATCTTGCCCATCACGTAGCCGGCCGCGCCTGGGATGCGCTGCACCGGGCAGGACCCGAGGTAGAACGTCTCCGGCTCGTACACGAAACGGTCGCCGGCCTTCACGATCGCACCCGTGCTGTGGACCAGCACCGTGGCATCGAGGCCGAAGGTCGGATAGAAGAGGCGAACCGGCACCGACACCTGGAGGGTGCCGCCCTGGATCCGGACGTTGGCCGTGCCCGTGCTGACCAGGCCGGGGACGGGAGCCGGCGGCTCCTTGCCGCCCTTGGCCGGCGCGGCGGCGGGCGTGAGCACCATGTTGATCTCGTCCTCGTTGAAGTCGACCGAGCGGCCGGCCACGAGCATCTTCTGCTTCTGGGCGAAGCGGCGGCCCTTGCCGGAGTCGTGCGAGCCCTCGATGTAGTAGACCGTGTCAGCATCCGGCTCCTTCGGGAGCTCGCGCACCTGGGTCACGGGTTTGAAGATCAGGACGGCAGCGCCGAGGACGACACCGATCAGCACCGCGAGGGCGGCACCGATGAACACCTCCAGCCAGCTGGGACCATGGAGGGCGCGGTCGATTTTTTTGCTCATGGGGAAAGCGGGGACTACTTGGCCGCGGCGGCCTTGGGCGCGGCCGGGGCGGCCTTCTCGCCGCCGCCGGATTTCTCACCGCCCGACCCGGACTTCTTGTAATCGGTGATGTAGAAACCGGAGCCTTTGAAAATGAGGCCGGCGCCGCCGCCGATCAGGCGCTTCACGCTCTTCTTCCGGCACTCCGGGCACTGCGTGATGGGATCGTCTCGCATCGACTGGAACACTTCGAAGCGGTGATCGCATTTGGAACAGGCGTACTCGTAGGTCGGCATCGGAAAACGAGGGTTTATGGTTCGGGGAACCGCAGTTGGCGAGTTCGTTCTCGTTGTCAAGCGACCCCCGGAGCCGGCCCCCACCCCCGCCCCGCCACCAAGGCCCGCGTCGCACACTCAAGATTGCGCTGGACCGCGATTTGGCTCAGCCAAGGAGGCGATGGATTTCCCCGCCGAATTGAAGCGCCTCGTGACCCGCGTCGAGCAGGGGCTCGATCGTCACGTCCCCGCCGCCGCTACCCGGCCCGCCCGGCTCCACGAGGCCATGCGGTACAGCCTCCAGGCCGGCGGCAAACGCCTTCGCCCCGTCCTGGTGCTCGCGGTGCACGAGCAGCTCACCGCCTCCGCGGCCCGGAATGGATCGCCGGCCGACCCGCTGCCCGCCGCGGTCGCGGTCGAGTGCCTGCACACCTACTCGCTGATCCACGACGACCTGCCGTGCATGGACAACGACGACCTGCGGCGCGGGCGGCCGACGGCGCACCGGCAGTTTGACGAAGCCACGGCCCTGCTCGCGGGCGACGCGCTGCTCACGCACGCGTTCGCCCTGCTGGCCGAGGCGTACGCCGCGACCCCGGTCCTCGCCCACGCCCTGATTCGCGAACTTGCCGAGGCGGCGGGCAGCCGGCGCCTGATCGGCGGACAGATGGCGGACCTGCTGGCCGAGAAGCAGGCCCGCGCGACCGACGACGAACTTGAGTTCATCCACCTGAACAAAACCGCCGCGATGATCGAGGCGGCGCTTGTGATGGGCGGCCTGACCGGCGGGGCTGGCGCCGCGACGGTCGCGACCCTGCGCCGCGTCGGACGTCACCTCGGTCTGGCATTCCAGATCATCGACGACATCCTCGATGCCACCGCCGACAGCGCGACGCTGGGCAAGACCGCGGGCAAGGACGCCAAGGCCGACAAGACCACCTTCGTGAAGCTGCATGGCCTGGCCGACTCGCGGCGCCTCGCGCGCGAGCACTCCGACACCGCCCGCACCGCAATCGCCGACCTACCCGGCGACCCGGCGTTTCTGCTGGCGCTGGTGGACTCGATGGCCGCGAGAAACAGCTGAACGCGATCGAGGTTCGCGCACCGGGCGCCCGAGGCGGGGCAGAGAACGCTCAACGTTCAACGCTCGACGCTCAACGTTCAGGTGGAGTCGCCTTGAGCGTTAAGCGTTGAACGTCGAACGTTGAGCGTTGCCAGCCCACCACCTCCCAACAATTCCCCTTCGACGTCCGGCGTTCGATGTTCGACGTTCGGCGTTCGGCTCGTCCCCCCCGCATCTTCACTCTCCTGCGCCTCACTCACTTAGGGCCGAACGGCCCTGACTTGGCTGGGTAATTCTGCGGGCGTCTCCGGGGTTGAGTTTCGCCCCCGAAAGGTGAAACTAGCAGCCAATCACCGTGGCACCCGAACGAGCCAAAGAACATCCGATCCGTGAGCTGCTCCTGCACGGAAAGCACCCATTCCCAAAGGACATGGAGGACATGCTGCTGCGGTTGAACATGAAGCCGAACGCCATCACCGCGGAGATCGCGATGGATGCGTACGACTGGGAGCGCGGTGAGCAGCTGGAGCGCGGCCGCAAGAAGCTCAAGGCCCTCTGCGCGCAGAACGGCGTGTAGCGCCCGCCCAAGTTTCGCCTTTCGCCGCCGGGCCGGGCCTGCTTGCCTGACCCCATGAAGATTCTCATCTCGGGCGTGTGCGGCTTTGTCGGCAGCACTCTCGCCCGCGGCTTGGCGCAGTCGGGCCGCGGCCACCAGGTCATCGGCTTCGACAACTTCATCCGCCCCGGCAGCGAGTCCAACCGCGCCGAGCTGAAGGCCCTCGGCGTGAAGCTGTTCCACGGCGACCTCCGCGCCGCGAGTGATCTCGAGACGCTGCCGGCCTGTGACTGGGTGATCGATGCCGCCGCCAACCCGAGCGTGCTCGCCGGGGTCGACGGCAAGACCAGTTCCCGCCAGCTCGTGGAGCACAATCTCGCCGGCACGGTGAACATGCTCGAATACTGCAAGGCGCACCGCGCCGGGTTCATCCTGCTGAGCACCAGCCGCGTCTATTCGATCGCCCCGCTCGCCGCCCTCGCCGTGGAGGTGGTCGACGGCGCCTTCCGTCCGTCGCGCTCCGCCGCGCTTCCGCCGGGCCTGACGGCCGCGGGCGTCGACGAGACCTTTGCCACGATGGCGCCGATCTCGCTCTACGGCTCCACCAAGCTCGCCAGCGAGGCGCTCGCGCTGGAATACGGCGAGACGTTCAACCTGCCGGTTTTCATCAACCGCTGCGGCGTGCTCGCCGGCGTGGGTCAGTTCGGCCGTCCCGACCAGGGCATCTTCGCCTACTGGGTGAACAGCCACCTGCGCCGCCGTCCGCTCAAGTACATCGGCTTCGGCGGCCACGGCCACCAGGTCCGTGACTGCCTGCATCCGCGCGATCTCCTGCCGGTGCTCGAGCAGCAGTTCGCCGCGCCCAAGCTCGCCGCGGCCGACCGCCTCGCCAACTTCTCCGGCGGCGCCGCCTCCGCGATGTCGCTGCGCCAGCTCACCGACTGGTGCGCGGCGAAGTTCGGGCCGCATCCCGTCGCCGCCGACCCGGCGCCGCGGCCGTTCGACATCCCGTGGATCATCCTCGACCACGCCAAGGCCACGCGGCTCTGGCAGTGGAAACCGCAGACGCCGACCCGCGCGATCCTGGACGAGATTGCCGCCCACGCGCAGGCGCACCCCAGCTGGCTGGACATCTCCGCGCCGCTCTGATTGCTAAGGCGCCCCATGTCTGCGTCGCCTGCTCCCCTGCGCCTGTTCTCCGTCATCATCCCCGCCCGGGATGAGGAAGAGTCGCTACCGTCCACGGTCGAGGACATCCACCGGACCTTCACGGCGGCCGGCGTGCCCCACGAGATCGTGGTGGTCGACGACGGCAGCCGGGACCGCACGTGGAGCGTGCTGCAGGAGCTGAAGGCCAAGGTGCCGACGCTCAGCCCGACGCAGAACGGCGGGCAGAACGGCTTCGGACGCGCGGTGCTCTGGGGGCTCGAGCATAGCCGCGGCGATGCCGTGGTCATCATGATGGCCGACGCCTCCGACTCGCCGGCGCACGCGGTCAAATACTGGCAGCTCCTGAACGAGGGGTTCGACTGCGCGTTCGGCAGCCGCTTCATCAAGGGCGGCGAGGTCATCGACTACCCGCGGGTGAAGCTGATGGTGAACCGGCTCGCGAATTTCCTCGTGCGCGTCGGCTTCGGCATCCCGCTGAACGACACGACCAATGCCTTCAAGGCCTACCGCCGCACCGTGATCGACGGCTGCAAGCCGTTCCTCGCGCCCCATTTCAATCTCACCGTCGAGATCCCGCTCAAGGCCATCGTGCGCGGCTTCACCTACACCATCACGCCGATCTCCTGGCAGAACCGGAAATACGGCGAGCCCAAGCTCAAGATCAAGGAGATGGGCAGCCGCTATTTCTTCATCTGCGCGTACGTCTGGCTCGAGAAGTACTTCAGCCGCGGCGACTACAAGCGGAAGACCTGAGCGGCTGCGGATGACGGGAAGTTGAAGCCCGCTGCTGTCCGGCCTTTCAACCTTCAACCGCGTGCTTTCAACTGCCCGCGCCAGAGGGCACCGCGAGAATCCAGCTGGTATGCCGCGGCGATTCCGCCGTACTGTGCGGCGAGCCGATCCCGACACTGTCACCATGAGCCCGACCGCCCTTTTGTCGTCGCCTGTCCTGGCCTTGGTGCCGGCGGGACTGCGGGGCTGGTTCGACGCCGACCCGGGCCGGTATTGGGCGATCGCCTGGATCGCGTGGGCGCTGCTCAGTCTCGTCGCGCTGGTCCAGCTGGCTCGCGAGTGGCACGCCGGCGCCGCGCTCACAACGAAGCTGCCCGCGTGGTTTTCGCGGCCCTGGTGTTTTGCCGCCGTGGTCATCATGGCGGTCGTCGCCTTCCGCTGGCCAATGCTCCTGGCCGGGCCGCTCGATAATCCCGATGAAACCCAGATGGGCGCGGGCGCCCTCACCTATTGGCACGACCCGGTGCCGTGGCGCTCGGTTGATCTCCACAACGCCGGACCGCTCGACGCCTACATCCTCTGGCCGGCCCGCCTGCTCACGGGGAGCATCACCTACCCAGGACTCCGGCTCACGGCCCTGGCCCTGCACCTGATCACGGCACTCGCGGGTTACGGCTTGCTGCGGCGATTCGCGAGCGAGGGCGTCGCCCGGCTCGGCGCGCTGCCGCTCATCGCGTTCGTGGCCTTCACGTCGCACTGGGAATACGTCCAGTACTCGAGCGAGCAGCTCTCGGTCGCGCTGCTGGCGGTCGGCGCGTGGTTGCTGGCGGCCGCCGCGACGTCGACAGCCCAGGATGGCGCCGACCAGCGGCTGCGTTGGTACCTCGCCGGGTTTTGCCTCGGCTGTCTGCCCTTCGCCAAGACCCAGGCGGTACCCATGGGGCTCGCGATCGGCCTGCTCGGCATGGTCGCAGCCTGGCTCGCCGGCGCGCCGCCCACCCCTCGACGGGTCCACCGGCTAGTTGCGCTGCTGGGCGGAGCCCTGACACCCGCGGCGGTCTTCGCGCTGGTGATCAGCCTCTACGGGCTGTGGGCGCAGTTCCATGCCTCCTACATCGAGGCCGGCTCGCTCTACATGCTGGGCTACGAGGAGGCGCGGGAGAATGCCGTGCGCAACTTCTGGTCCATGTTTCTCGAGTACAACCACTCGTTCCGGACCTTCGCCTACGGCGCGCTCGCCTCGCTGGTGGCCGCCGCGCTCTTCGGCGGCATCCCGCGCCTGCAGCCGCGGCGGCTCCTGGCCGCGGTGATCGCGCTCCTCGCGCTGGCGGCGTGGACCGCGATCTACCCCGCGCGTCCGTTCTGGCATTATCTCCAGTTCCTGCTCCCGCCGCTGGGCTCGGTCGCCGGCCTCTCGCTCGCGTCCTACCTGTCGGTCGCCCAGGCCACCGTGCCGCCGCGCTGGCTCGCGACCGTGCGCTGGCTCGCCGTGATCGTTTTCGCGGCCCTCGCCCTGCTGCCGCAGGCGGCCAGCCGCGCCCAGGACCGTCATCCGGCCGTCGGACAGCTGGAAGCGGCCCGGCTGCGCTCCCTCCATCCGGTGTCCGCGAAGCTGCGGGAACTCTCCCATCCAGGCGACACGCTGCTCGTCTGGGGCTGGTTCCCGCGCCTCCACCTTGAGACTGGCCTCGCGCAGGCGGTCCGCGACGCGCACACGGCGCGGGCGATCGAACCGCAGCCCATGCGACGGTTCTACCGCGACCGGATCCTGCGCGACCTGGCAAAGCACCCCGCGACCTACATCGTCGATGCGGTCTGTGCGGGGGCCTTCACCTACCATGACCGCGCTGAGGCCGGCCCCGCAGTCTTCCCGGAGTTCGCGGCGCTGTTGGAAAAGCAGTACCGGCTGGTGGCGGAGATCGACGGATTCCGGATCTACCGGCGAGCCGACTAACGGGTCCCGGGCCGGCCCAGGCTTCGGCCGGACGGAAAAAAACCCTTGTTCCGGTTAGGTCCGATATCATTCACTGGGCGCTTCCATGATCTATCTACTCGGAGGTTCAGGCTACGTGGGGCAGGCCTACCAGGCGCTCCTCACCCGCAAGGGCGTGCCGTTCCGCAATGTGCGGCGCGCGGACCTGGACTATTCGAACCTGGAAGTGCTGACGGCCGCGCTGCGCCGGGACCATCCCGAGTTCCTGATCAACGCCGCCGGCTACACCGGCAAGCCAAACGTCGACGCCTGCGAGCTTCACAAGGCCGAGTGCCTGATGGGCAACGCGGTGCTGCCCGGCACGATCGCCCAGGCCTGTCAGGCGGCGGGCGTGCCGTGGGGCCATGTCTCGTCAGGCTGCATCTACACGGGCGCCCGGCCCGACGGCTCCGGCTTCACTGAGGAGGACGCGCCGAATTTCACGTTCCGTCAGGACAACTGCTCCTTCTACAGCGGCACCAAGGCCCTCGGCGAAGAGGTGCTGGCCGGCCAGCCCAACGTGTACGTCTGGCGCCTGCGCATCCCCTTCAACGAGGTCGACAACCCGCGCAACTACCTCACGAAGCTGATGCGCTACGCCAAGCTCCTCGAGGCCACCAACTCCATCTCGCAGCTCGAGGAGTTCGTCGCCAGCACGTTCGCCTGCTGGGAGAAGCGCATTCCGTTCGGTATCTACAACGTCACCAATCCCGGCGCGATCACCACGCGCGAGGTCGTCGCTCTGATCCAGAAGGTCGGCGTGCACCCGAAGCAGTACGAGTTCTTCGCCAGCGAGTCCGACTTCATGAAGGTGGCCGCCAAGACCCCGCGCTCCAACTGTGTGATGGACTCCACCAAGCTCGCCCGCGCCGGTATCCACCTCACCGAGGTCCACACCGCCGTCGAGCAGGCTTTGCGCAGCTGGCGCAAAGCCTGAGGGAGTAAGCGATCAGAGCGTAAGGGGTAAGCACCTTGGAGCCGGATCGTATTGTCAGCTGGCGGGATCTCGTGGTCTGGCAGAAGGCCCACGCGGCCGTGCTCGATGT
>DAOQKI010000102.1:0-14508 GCA_035334485.1 Opitutaceae bacterium | reverse complement strand
GATTCCGGCGGCAGCCGGCGCGCCGGCTGGTTCCGCGGGTGCCAAGCCCGCCGCTGGTGCCGCTCCCGCCGCTGGCGCGAAGCCCGCGGCTGGTGCCGCCGCCGCGAAGCCGGCTGCTCCCGCCAAGAAGTAAGGTTTTCCGTCCCGCCCGCCGCTTGACCGCGGCGGGTGGTGACGATTGTTCTTTGTAGTCATGTCCATCACGCTCGTTGCCGGTCTCGGCAATCCGGGCCGCGAATACGAAACCACCCGGCACAACCTGGGCTGGGTCGTAGTCGAAGCCTTTGCCCGGAAACTCGGCCTGTCGTGGAAAACGCAGCCGCAGTTTGAGGCGGAGGTCGCCCGCTGGGACGCGGCGCCGGGACGCACGTGCTATTTCGCGAAGCCGCTCACCTACATGAACGGCAGCGGCACGGCGGTCGGGGCGCTGGCGCGGTACTACAAGGTGCCGCTCGGTTCCATTGTGGCGGCCTACGACGACCTCACGATCGACCTGGGTCTCGTCAAGGTGTCCGTCACCGGCAGTGCCGGCGGGCACAATGGCGTGGCCAGCCTGCTCGAGCACCTTGGCGACGGCTTTGTCCGCTATCGCCTGGGCATCGGCCCGAAGGAGCCGGCGCAGATGGACCTCAAGGACTTCGTCCTCGGAAAATTCACTCCCGAACAAACCACTTTAATCACCAAAAACATCGAAACCTACGTTTCCGGACTCGATCTGCTGCTCTCCCGCGGCGTCGAGACCGCCATGAACCAGCTTAATCGCAGAGACCCAAAATGAATCCCTCCAAACGCAACTACCGCGCGACCTTCATCCTCGATAACCGCGGCACCGCCGACTCCATTGAACAGATCATCGAGGGCCTGAAGAAGGAAATCGCCGCCGTGCACGGCGAGGTCACCGCTGTCGAGAACATCGGCAAGAAGGACTTCGCCCGCGTGACGGACAAGAAGCTCACCGGCGGCACCTACGTCCACGTCGATTTCTCGGCGCCGACCGACGGCCCGACGCACCTGAAGGAGCGCCTCCGCCTCAACCACAGCGTCTACCGCACGTTCGTCCAGAGCCGCTGAGCGGCCCGGACGGTTGCGCCTCCCCCATGGCCTACCTCAACAAAGTCTTCCTCATCGGCAACCTGACGCGCGACCCGGAGCTCCGGGTGACGCCGAAGGGCACGGCCATTTGCCAGTTCGGCATCGCGGTCAACCGCCAGTTCAAGGACGAGTCCGGCGCGACGCGCGACGAGACGACGTTCGTGGACATCGAGGCCTGGGGCAAACAGGGCGAGCTCGTGTCGAAGTACCTTTCGAAGGGCAGCCTCGCGATGGTCGAGGGTCGCCTGAAGCTCGACCAGTGGGAGGACAAGACGAGCGGCCAGAAGCGCAGCAAGCTGAAGGTCGTCCTCGACAACGTTCAGTTCCTCTCCACCCGCGGCAGCGGTGGCAGCGGCGGCGGCGGTGGTGGCGGCGGGTCCTCGTCCGAGGGCATCGACCAGACCACGCCCGAGCGGCATTCGCCCCCGTCCCGGGGTGGCGCCAAGCCGGCGGCGCAGGAGAACCTCGATGAGGATGTGCCGTTCTGAGCAGCGGCAACGCTGATGCGTTCGCCGACGACGATTTAAAACCTAAACCTTAACACCTGAATTCCCATGGCCCACAGTGAAATCCTCCTGGTCAAGCCCGTCGATGGCCTCGGCGGCGAAGGCGACCAAGTCAAAGTCCGCGCCGGTTATGCGCGCAATTACCTCCTGCCCCGCGGCATCGCGGTGCCGGTGACCACCGCGAACCGCAAGCAGGTTGACGCCCTCAAGAAGCGCCGCGCCGTCCGCGAGGCCGAGGAGCTCACCGGCGCGCAGGAGCTGGCCAAGAAGCTCGGCGCCACGTCGCTCGCGTTCGCCGTCAAGACCGGCGAGGGCGGCAAGATGTTCGGCGCGATCACGTCCGCCGACATCCACGACAAGCTCGTCGCGTCGGGTCTCACGATCGACAAGCGCCGCATCCACCTCCACACGCCGGTCAAGTCGCTCGGCCAGCACACCGTCAAGGTGAAGCTCCACCCCGAGGTCTCCGTCGAGCTCAACTTCGACGTCGTCTCCGAGAACCCGATCATCCCCGCCGCCGGCGAGGTCGAGGCCAAGGAGCACAAGGAGAAGAAGTAACTCTCCGGCGGGAAGCCCGCTTCCCCCACGAAAGCCGCGTCCGCTGGGCGCGGCTTTTGTGTTTCAGGAGGCGAGCGATGCCAACCGGAAGAGAAGCCGTCAGCTTTTAGAGAAGCCGTCAGCATTCAGCGATCAGCCTTCAGCTTTTCTTGCTCTGAGAAAGTGGCGGAGGCGGGGAGGCAGGAAACCGAACATCGAACATCGAACGCCGAACATCGAACGCCGAAGGATCGTGTGGCGGCTGGCGCCGCGAAGGGTGGGTGGGGCGGCAAACCGAGAATGTTGAATCCCAAATCCCGCAGATCACCGCCGAACCAATTCCCCAATGAACCTAAACGCTGAAATCCCCTTCGACGTTCGGCGTTCGGCGTCCGACGTTCGGCGTTCGTCCCGGTATTTAGCGGTGAGTATCTTGTTTAAAAGGCGGCATTGCTGCGGCGCCCGGTCCTCGTCTGACTGCTCCGACTGCCATGGCTGAAGAAACCGTCACCGCCCCCCGACGCTCGGACTCGTCCGCGGCTGCGCTTGGCCGCACGCCGCCGCACAGCATTGAGGCGGAGGAATACCTGCTGTCTTGCTGCCTGCTCGACGGCTCCGACACGATCGCGCGCTGCCTCGAGTCGAAGCTGCCGGCCGTGGCGTTCTATGCGCCGGCGAACCGCCTGATCTACGAGAAGCTGGTCGAGCTCTACCAGAAGAGCCCGCCGGTCGACATTGCGGTGCTGGCTGAGGAGCTGAAGACCACCAAGCAGCTCGAGAGCATCGGCGGCTTCGCGTACCTGACGCAGATCAGCGGGCGCATCCCGACGACGGCGCAGGCGCAGTACTTCATCGACCGGGTGCGCGAACTGTACCTGCTGCGCGAGCTGATCAAGGTCGCGACCGGCGCGGTGGAGAACTGCTACAACTACCAGGGCGGACTCGAGGAGTTCATCGACAAGGTCGAGCAGGACATCTTCAAGGTCACGCAGGACCGCGTGTCGGACGGCGCCAAGCCGATGAAGGACCCGACGCACGAGGCGATGAACGTCATCACGAAAATGATGATGAAGAAGGGCGAACTGACGGGCGTGCCGTCGGGATTCCGCGACCTGGATGCGCTGACCTTCGGTTTCCAAAAGGCGGAAATGATCGTCCTCGCGGCCCGTCCCTCGATGGGCAAGACCTCGCTGGCGCTGAACATCGCCGAGTCGGCGGCCATGCCGCGGCGGGGTGGGGAGCCGGCCACGACCCTGGTCTTCTCGCTGGAAATGAGCTCGCCCCAGCTGGCGTTGCGCATGCTGTGCGCGCGGGCCCGGGTGAACATGAAGCTGCTGCGCGACGGCCTGCTGTCCAAGAACGGGTCGGAGCAGCAGGAGCTGATCAAGGCGGCCGACGAGTTCTCGAAGTCCCCGATCTTCATCGATGACTCCAGCCACCTGACCATCATGGAGTTGCGGGCCAAGGCCCGGCGCGTGCATGCCCGGCACAAGCTGGGATTCATCGTGGTGGACTACCTCCAGCTGCTGAGTCCGTCGGACCCCCGGGTGCCCCGGGAGCAGCAGGTGGCGGAGGCGTCGCGCGGGTTAAAGGCGCTGGCGAAGGAACTCAACGTCCCCGTCCTTGTATTAAGTCAGCTCAACCGCTCGTCAGAAAAGGACAACCGCACCCCCCGGCTCTCGGATTTGCGGGAATCCGGCTCCATCGAGCAGGATGCCGACGTTGTCCTGATGCTAGCCCGACCCAAAGATGCCGACGAGAAGTTCCAGGTAGCCGCCGACTCGGCGGAGTTAATCGTTGCCAAGCAACGAAACGGCCCGGTAGGAGAACTGAAGCTTACTTTCCTTCGAGATATCACCCGCTTTGAAAACTTTACTCAGTAACCCGTTGCAACGGGTCGCAGGTCCCTTTTTTGCATTCCTTCTCCTCTTAGCGGCGGGTGTCACATCGGTCTGGGCGCAGGACTCCGGCGCCAGTGCCGGGGCCCAGCCGCAGGTGGTGTACAAGGTCGGGACCATTGCGGTAAAATTCATTGGTACAGCGATTGTTAACGAGCAGGTCGTCCGCGCCAACATGCAGCTCCGCGAGGGCGGGGAATACGACGGCAGCATGGTGGACCGTGACATCCGCGCGCTCTACAAGACCGGCCTGTTCGAGTTCATCGAGGTCAAGCAGGAGGCGGTGAACGATCACGTTTTCAACCTGGTGGTGGAGGTCACCCCGAAGTTCCGCGTGCTGGCCGTGAAGTACGAGGGCAACAAGCAGGTGAAGTCCCGCCGCCTCGAAAAAGAGGTCAAGACCAAGCCCAACACCGCGCTGGACGAGCGCCAGGTGAAGGAGGACGCGGAGAAGATCCGGGAGTACTACCAGAAGTCCGGCTACAACCAGGTCTCGGTCAACTACACCATCCAGCGCGACCGGGCCACGAGCTTCGGCACTGTCATTTTCAAGGTCAAGGAAGGCAACAAGGTCAAAATCGCCGAGGTCCGCTTCGTCGGTAACAAGAACATCAAGCCCAAGCGGCTGATCAGCCAGATGGAGACCAAGAAGTGGAACTGGTTCTCGTGGCTGACCGACACCGGCCGGTTCAAGGACGACCAGTTTGAAGACGACCTCGACAAGCTCCGCGACTACTACCGCGAGCAGGGCTACCTCGACGTCGAAATCCCGCAGAACAAGGTGATCTTCACCTACCCGAAGAAGACCCGCCTCGTGATCACCATCACCGTGATCGAGGGCCGGCGCTACCGCATCGGCGAGATCCGCGTCACCGGCAGCAAGCTCCACCCCGAGGCGCTGTTGAAGCGCGTGCTGAAGCAGAAGAGCGGCATGATCTTCGTCCCGTCCAAGATCGACAAGGACAAGGAGCGCATCGAGGAGTTCTACGGCCGCGACGGCTACCTCGAGACGCAGGTCCACCTGACCCGCAAGGCGAACATCACGACGGGTGACATCGACCTCGTCTACGACGTGAACGAGAGCGCGAAGTACAACGTCGAGTCGATTGTCATCCAGGGCAACACGAAGACCAAGAGCACGGTGATCCTGCGCGAACTGACGCTGGGCCCGGGCGACGTGTTCAGCACGATCCGCATGAAGATCTCGAAGCTGAAGCTCGAGAACACCCGCTTCTTCGAGGACGTGAGCATCAGCCCGCAGGAGACGAACATCCCCGGCCGCCGCAACATGCGCATCGCCGTGAAGGAAGGCCGCACGGGCAACCTGACCTTCGGCGCGGGCTTCAGCTCGCTGGAGCGCGCCACGGTGTTCGCGGAAGTTTCGCAGTCCAACTTCGACCTCTTCAACCGCCGCTCGCTGTTCCAGGGCGACGGCCAGAAGTTCAAGCTGCGCCTGCAGGTCGGCTCGGTGTCCAGCGACCTCCTCCTTTCGTTCGAGGAGCCGTGGGTGTTCCAGCGGCAACTCGCGATGGGCTTCAATATTTTCCGCCAGACGGCCGAGTACACCTCGACGTACTACTCCGAGCTGATCGCCGGCTTCGAGGTGTACGCCCGCAAGCGCCTCTTCGAACTCGTCGAGGGCCGGCTTTCGTACACCTACCAGGTCATCACCATCCGCGACGTCTCGTCGAATGCCTCCTCGGTCATCAGCTCGCTCGCCGGCAGCAACCACGTCTCGAAGGTCGGCTTCTCGGTGCTGCGCGACACGCGCGACAAGATCATCAACACGACCACCGGCAACTACATCAACGTGATCACGGAGCTCGCCGGCGGTCCGTTCGGCGGCGACGACAACTTCTACCGCGTGGAGGTGAAGGGCTCGCAGTTCTTCCCCGTGTTCGACGCGCAGACGCAGGTGCTGAGCCTCATCGCGCGCGGCGGCGTCATCCAGAACTACGGCGACAGCCAGCAGGTCGCGTACTACAACAAGTACTACCTCGGCGGCCCGACGGATCTCCGCGGTTTCGAGTACCACCTCGTGAGCCCGCGCGACCAGTTCGGCGAGCCGATCGGCGGCAAGACCTACGGCTTCTTCAGCGCGGAGTACTCGATGGACATCGTCAGCCCGATCCGCTTCGCGCTCTTCTATGACGCCGGCTTCGTGAACGCTGGCGCGTACGACTTCTCGCCGAAGGAGATCCACGACAACTTCGGCATCGGCCTGCGCCTCTTCGTGGCGGGCTCACCGCTCAGCCTCGACTTTGGCATCCCGTTGACCGGCAACAGCCAAGCGAAGAAAGGGAATCAATTTAATTTTTCCTTTGGCACCCGGTATTGATTCTTCTTAGCTGACCTTTTCCCGTCTCTTTACCCATCCATGAAAAAAACGATCCAATCCCTGTTTGCCCTGACGGCTTTCGGCGCTGCGGCGCTTGTGGCCCAGGCACAGCCCGCCCCGAAGATCCTGGTTGTCGACATGGCCAAGCTATACGACACCCACTACAAGACCGAGGAGCAGAACAACAAGCTCCGCGGTGACGAGGCCAAGGCGCAGGAGGAGCTCGACCGCCTCAACAAAGAGGGCAACACGATGGTCGAGAAGTACAAGGAGCTCGCCGACCAGGTGAACAACCCGGCGGCCACCGCCGAGGCGAAGTCCAAGGCCACGGCCGAGGCGCAGAAGATCATGGAGGACATTCGCCGCAAGCAGAATGAGGTCCAGAGCTTCCAGCAGAACACGCGCAATTCGCTCCAGCAGCGCATCAAGAATTTCCAGGCCCTCATGATCGAGGAGATCAGCAAGATCGCCGTGGATGTCGCGAAGAAGAAGGGTGCCACCCTCCTCATCGACAAGTCGGGCCCGAGCCTCCTCGGCGTCTCGAACATCGTCTATGTCGACACGAGCTACGACATCACCGACGAGGTGCTGACCGAGATCAACAAGGGCCGCCCGGCCACGGTTGCCGCTCCCGCGCCCGCCGCCGCCGCCCCGGCTCCGGCTGACTCGAGCTCCGACTCCCCGAAGATCACGCTCCCCGGCGTGAAGAAGCCGTAACCGGCTGAATTTGGTTTCCAATCTTGGCCCCGGCCCGAAAGGCCGGGGTCTTTTTTTGAAATACCGGGACGAACGCCGAACGCCGAACATCGGACGCCGAACGCCGAAGGAGGCGGATTCGAGCAACGCTCAACGTTCGACGCTCAACATTTGACGTTCAGTTTCCGGGCTGGCCGGTGCCCTTGAACGTCGAGCGTTGAGCGTCGAACGTTGAGCGTTTCCTCCGGCAGTCCGTCCCGCTTCGATGTTCGGCGTCCGATGTTCGATGTCCGATGTTCGCCCGAATCCGGCCATCCTTTCGGCGTTGGACGTCCGGCGTTCGACGTTCAGCGTTCGTCCGGCCCTCCCATTTTGAGGCGTTGCACCCTTCGCCAAAAATCCCACGCTCTCGCCCATGCAGGTCTCGTTCCGGCCGGAGGAAATCGCCGCCATTGTCCAGCCCAAGCAGGTGAGGGGAGCGACCACCGATGTCGTGCATGGCATCGCGTCCCTGGGCGCCGCCGGTCCGGGCGACTTGTCCTTCCTCGGTAATCCGAAATACCGCGCCGAGGCCGCCGCCACCCGCGCCTCCGTCGTGCTGCTCCCGCTCGACTACGACGGTGCACCGCAGCCCAACCAGCAGTTCCTCCTCGTCGACAATCCTTCCGTCGCCCTCGCGCGGATCTGCACCCGGATCGAGCAGCTGCTCTGGCCCAAGCCCTCCCCGGGCATCCATCCGACCGCCTTCGTCGACCCCACGGCCAAGGTCGCCGCCTCCGCCACGGTGGGCCCCCTCTGCGTGGTCGAGGCCGAGGCCGTCGTCGGTGAGCGCTCCCATCTCCAGGGTCAGGTTTACGTTGGGCGCGGCGCCCGCACCGGGAACGACTGCTGGCTCATGCCCGGCGTCGTCCTCGCCGCCGAGTGCGTGCTCGGAAATCGGGTGCGGCTCCAGCCCGGCGTCATCGTGGGGTCCGACGGCTTTGGCTATGAGTTCGTGAAGGGCCGGCACGAGAAGGTGCCGCAGGTCGGCATTGTGCAGATCGAGGACGACGTCGAGATCGGCGCCAATTCCACCCTCGACCGGGCCCGGTTCAGCCGGACCGTCGTGGGAGAGGGGACCAAGATCGATAACCTGGTCCAGGTCGCCCACAACGTCACTATCGGCAAGCACGTCATCCTCTGCGCCCAGGTGGGCATCTCGGGCAGCGTGACGATCGGCGACTACGCCGTCCTCGGCGGGCAGGCCGGCATCGGCGGGCACATCTCGGTGGGCAAGGGCGCCAAGGTTGGCGGGCAGTCGGCCGTGACCTTCAGCGTCGAGCCCGGCACCTACGTCAACGGCTCGCCGGCGATGTCCTACATGCTCAGCCAGCGCCTCGAGGTCCTGCACCGGCGACTGCCGGATCTGTTCAAGCGGGTCGACGAGCTCGAGAAATTGGCGGGAAAAGGATAAAAAAGACTTCCGCCGGTGACCGTTCGGCTACAGCGTGCCGCGCATGACTGGTCACACGCGGCTCAAGATCTTCTCGGGTAACTCCAACCGCGCGCTCGCGGAGGAAATTTGCGCCTCGATCGGCAATCCGCTGGGCGAGGCCACGGTCACCGCCTTCCCGGACGGCGAGTCGTTCGTGAAGATCAACGAGAACATCCGCGGCCAGGACGTCTACATCATCCAGTCGACGTGCCCGCCGACGAACCATCACCTGATGGAGCTGCTGATCATGATCGACGCCGCCCGGCGTGCGTCGGCGCAGCGCATCACGGCGGTGCTGCCGTTCTACGGTTACGCGCGCCAGGACCGCAAGGACCAGCCCCGCGTGCCGATCACCGCGAAGCTCGTGGCCAATCTCCTCGTCGCGGCCGGCGCCACGCGCATCCTCACGATGGACCTGCACAGCCAGCAGATCCAGGGCTTCTTCGACATCCCGGTCGACCACCTCTTCGCCTCGCCGGTGTTCTTCGAGTACCTCGCCAAGCAGAAGCGCGACCGCCAGCTCGTCGTCTGCTCACCCGATGTCGGCGGCATGAAGATGGCCTCGGCCTACGCCGACACGATGGGCGCGGCCCTCGCGCTCGTCGCCAAGAAGCGCAAGAGCGCCACGACCGTCGAGGCGATGAACGTCGTCGGCGAGGTCGCCGGCTGCGACGTGCTGCTGGTGGACGACATCACCGAGACCGCCGGCACCCTGACCGCCGCGGCGAAGATCCTCCGCGACAACGGGGCCGTGAGCGTGAAGGCCGCCGTCAGCCACTGCATCCTCAACGATGTCGCGGTCGAGCGCCTCAAGTCCGGCCTCATCGACGAGCTGATCACGACCAATTCCACCCCGATCGACACCCGCGGCCTCCCGATCCAGGTCCTGAGCATCGCAAAGCTCCTGGGTGAGGCGATCATCCGCATCAACGGCAACGAGAGCGTCACCGGCCTGTTCCGCATCAAGGGATTCTAGCGCGGGGCGCGCGTTGCGCGCAGGTAACAGGGGGCAGGTGGACAAGTAACAGGGTGGAGTGCGTGCCCTTTCTTTGGGACATGATTTTCCGCTGCCTCTGGAAATGCCTCTCCTGCCACGAGTGGATTCCTGCATCTCACCCTGATACTTGGGCACCTGGTACCTGTTACCTAGCGTTTGCCCCCCTCCAGCCGCAGTTGCACAGGGAACATTTCGCCCTAGCCTTCGGTCCCTCCGCTACTCCATGAAATCGAAGTTATCCTCCAGTTTCCTCGTCTTCGCCTCCCTCCTGGCCTGCGCCGCCATCGGCGTCGTCGCCAAGGAGGCCGCCCCCGCCAAGAAGGTCGATGTCCGGGTCGACAATTCCCCGGTCACCGAGGGCAAGGGGCCCATGGTCGCCAGCTACGCCGACGTCCTGGAACCCGTCCAGAAGGCCGTCGTTTCCGTTTACTCCAAGAAGATCATCCGCGAACGCGTGAGCGCCAACCCGTTGATCCGTCAGTTCTTCGGCAACGTCCCGGACCAGGAACGCGAGCGCAAGGAGGAGGGCCTGGGCTCGGGCTGCATCATCTCTGCCGACGGCTACATCCTCACCAACAACCACGTGGTCGAGGGCGCCGACGAGCTCAAGGTCGGCCTGCCCGATGACCGCGAGTTCATCGCCAAGGTCATCGGCACCGATCCCAAGACGGACATCGCGGTGATCAAGATCGAGGCCAAGAACCTGCCTTTCCTGACCCTCGCGGACAGCGACAAGCTCCGGGTCGGCGACGTGGTGTTCGCGGTGGGCAATCCGCTCGGCGTCGGCCAGACGGTGACGATGGGCATCGTCTCGGCCAAGGGCCGCAGCCAGCTGGGCCTGCTCGAGGGCGGCTACGAGAGTTTCATCCAGACCGACGCGGCCATCAACATGGGCAACTCCGGCGGCGCGCTGGTCGACGCCAAGGGCCGCCTGGTGGGCATCAACAGCGCGATCATTTCCACGTCGCGGGGCAGCATCGGGCTCGGTTTCGCGATCCCGGTCAACCTCGCCTCGACGATTATGCAGAGCCTGATCGCCACGGGCACCGTGACGCGCGGCTACCTGGGCGTGAACGCGCAGACGGTTTCGCCGGAGGACGCCGAGTCGCTCAAGCTTCCGGCGGGCACGCACGGTGCGATGATTACGGATGTCTCGCCGGACTCGCCGGCCAAGCGGGCGAAGCTGGAGCGGGGCGACGTCGTCCTCGCGCTCAATGACAAGGCCGTGAGCTCGTGGGAGGAACTGCAGCTCGCGATTGCCGGGACCGCGCCGGGCGCGAAGGTGAAGCTCACGGTCTCGCGCGACGGCCAGCGCCTCACGCTTGAGGCCACGCTGGCGAAGAAGGAGGACCACCCGAACGAGCTCCTGCCCGGGGTGGACGCGGTGCCGCTCACGGATGAGCTGCGGGCACGCCTCCGGATCCCGGCGCGCTATGACGGCCTGGTGGTCACCAACGTCGACCAGGAATCGCCCTACGCCGACGTGCTGGCCCCGGAATTCCTGATCGTCCAGATCGACCGCGAATTCGTCTCGGACCTCGCCGCGGCGCGCGAATCGCTCCGCGAAGGCCGGCACCTCCTGTACGTCTACTACCGCGGCTCGCTCCGCGTCGCCCGCATCGAGGTGAAGTAGGCAGGCTCTCCTGCCGAGCCGGATCCCATTGACTGGACTCCGGCTCGGCGGAGCACCCCTAGGCTCCGTCCGCGCTCCAACCTGTCATCCTGAGCGCAGCGAAGGATCCAGTTGGATGCCGCCGAAGCCAGCCGCCCATTTCAGTTTGTGCTCCGCTGCGCTCTGAACGACCGCGCGCCGGACCACAGCTGATCCTGCGACCCTCAGCTCCCCGGCTTCTGCACCGGGATTTTCGCGAGCGAATCAGGGACGGCGTCAGCCGGGTAGGTTGGGAAACTGAGCTCGAGCAGGGAAATTGCGGGGATGTCGAACCGGGCCTGGCCGGCGCTGCGGTCGACCAGCATCGCGATCGCGACCGGCACGGCGCCGGCCTTGCGCACGAGGTCGATGCACTCGATCACGCGGCCGCCGCGGGTCACGACGTCCTCGACGATCAGGACCTTCTCGCCCGGGGCGAAGGTGAAGCCGCGGCGCATGACCAGGACGTTGTTCTCCTTCTCGGCGAAGATGTACCGGACCTTGGCCTGGCGGGCCACCTCCTGGCCGATCACCAGTCCGCCCATGGCCGGCGCGAGCACCGTCTGGAAGGAGTGGGTCTTCAGCTTGGCGACCAGCAACTCGGCGAGGCGCTCGACGGCGTCCATGTGCTGGCAGACCTGCGCGCACTGGAAGTAGTGACCGCTATGGAGCCCCGAGCGCAGCACGAAGTGGCCCTGGAGCAGGGCCCGGGTGCGGGTGAAGATGTCGAGGATCTCTTTTTGGTCCGTGGCCATATGTCCCGACGGTGGGAGTTGCGGGACAAAAGCCAAAAACATTTTGCACCGCGCTGAGGTGGCGCCTAGCGTCGCGGCGCCATGGTGAACGCTGTCGTACCACTTGAAGACGAATTGGGCGACGTGCTGGAGAAGGCGATGCGCCAGGCGGGTCTGGGCGAAACGGAGCTGGGCCAGCGCAGCGGCGTGGCGCCGGCGAAGATTCTCGACGCGATCGACTATCGTCCCGACCTCTCGGCCGACGAGCTGCGGCGGCTGGCCGGCGCGCTGCGCCTGAACGAGGTTGGCCTGTGCGCGCTGGGTTGCGGACAGTACCCGTTGCCCAAGACGGCCGCGCTGCCGTTCTGCGTGTTCCCGCTCCGGATGCCGCACGGGATTGGCTTTGCGAACGCCTACCTCGTGGCCGACTGCGCCGCCGACCGCGGCATCCTGTTCGACACCGGACCCGACATCGTCGCGCTCGACACCGTCTGGCCCAAGTCGATCCGCAAGGTCGATGCCGTGTTCGTGACCCATGTGGAGGCGGAGCACAGCGGCGGGCTTTGCGATGTTGTCGCCCGCTTCGGGGTGGCGAAGGCCTATTGCCCCTCCGGCGCCAAGAGTCCCTGCGGCCAGCCCATGGCCGAGGGCCAGCGCCTGCGCTTCGGGGACTTCGAGGTCACCGCGTTCAGCACGCCCGGCCACGCCTCCGCCCACAACTGCTACCTCGTGACCATGCCCTCGGTGCCGAAGGGCGCGCCATTGCTGGTGTCGGGGGATCTCGTCTTCGCGGGTTCCGTGGGCCGCGGCTATTTCTGCAATCGGCAATTGTCCGAGAACCTGCGCCGCGTGCTGCAGGCGGTGCCGCCGGAAACCGTGATCGCCCCGGGGCACGGCCCCTTGACGACGGCGGCCAACGAACTTCGCTACAACCCGTTTGTGGTCTAGGCGGGTCGGGAGGGCGTCCGGGACGACCTTGCCTTGGCGCCGGGCCCGCGTATAGCGACGGGCATCGTGAAGCTCGCGGGATTCATCCTAGGACTGGCCCTGCTTGGCGTCGTGGCCGTGTCCGACCACCTGACCCGGTACGAGCTTGGGTTGAGCACCTATTACCTGCTGCCGGTGGTCGCGACCGCGTGGTTCGGCGGCCGGTGGGCCGGGATCGGCACCGCGCTGGTGGCGGGATTACTGTGGGTATACATCGACTACCAGTTCGGGAGCCACTACACCTCCGAAAGCTACCGGTACTGGAGGATCTTCATGATCTTTGGCCGGTTCTTGGGCGGCGCGCTGATCATCTCGCAGCTGCGGATCTCGCTCGAGCTCGCGAAGCGCCTCGCCGAGGAAAAGGAGCAGGCCCTGCGGGAGCTGGAGGCCGCGACGGCGAAACTGCGCGAGCTGCAGGGTTCGTTCCAGACCGTCTGTTCCTGGACCAAGAAGATCAAGGACGGCGACGAGTGGATCACCCTGGAGGAGTACCTCCGGCGTCACCTGAAGATCGAGGTGACCCACGGCATCTCACCGGAGGGCCGCGACCGCTTCTGGGGCAAGACCAACCTGAACGCCGGCACGACCAGCGAGAAGTAGCCGGCGGGGACGGAGTGTGGGGCTGGACCGAGCCAAGGTGGACGGCGCGGTCCCCAATACTGGTTCCAGGCCAGGGCAGATGGAACCGCGCGCTAAGGCGCACCAGGCCACGCCAAGCGGGGCAGGCCGATAGCGGGTTGGAGCTCGGTGGCTGTCGTCTACCGGAAACCCGGTAGGTGGGATCCTCGCGAGAACCAGCCCGAAATGCCGAGTTTGGCGTATGCACCCCTCCATGCCGGCCAATTGCGGTCTATTGGCGCCAGAACAGCCCTTACGGGCCGGTGTGGTGGGCAATTGCGTCGTCCCATTGGGCGGTAGGGAGGGACTCGGGTGATCATCAGTGTCCATATCCCCAAGACGGCGGGGGTGAGTTTCCGGCTGATGCTGGCCCAGCTGTTTGGCGAGGGCTTTGTGCAGCATTATTGGGAGATCACGGACGCCCACGGTCGGGTTCTGCGCGACATCCCGGCCCATGCGACCTGCGTCCACGGGCATTTCGTGGCCCAGGTGGTGGCCGACCGGTATCCCGGGGCTCCGCTGATCACGTGGGTCCGCGATCCGGTGGAGCGGGTGGTGTCGTCATATCATCACCGGCTGCGAAACCCGGACTGGCGTCATCCCGTCTGCGTCGAACTGCACCGGATGAAACTCTCGGTGGAGCAATACGCGGAGATTGAACTGGTCCGAAACGAGATGGCGCGGTTCATGGGCACGAAGCGACCGGCTGACTTCGCCTTCATCGGCCTGGTGGAGGAGATCGACGCCTCGATTGCGCGGTTCTTCGAGCAATTCGGCCTGCCGCGGGTGGACGTGCCGCGGGAAAACGTGAACCCGGAGCGCCGGGCTTGGCGGTACGAATTGCCCGAGTCGACCCGGCGACGGATTCTGGAGCTGAACGCCCAGGACGCCGCGATCTACGAGGCCTGCCGCGAACGCTGGTCGGCGGCGTAGTCCACGCCGGCTCAGTGAATGGTCGGGGCGGTGAGATTCGAACTCAC
>DAOQKI010000101.1:0-14518 GCA_035334485.1 Opitutaceae bacterium | reverse complement strand
CCCCGTGCCCTCGAACGCCAAATCGGGGATCTCGCCGGCGCCGACACCCGCTGTCCCGGTCCCCGCCGCCGCGCCGGCCCCGGCCAAGCGCCGCGGTAGCCCGAACGAGATCAAGCGGCTCCACGCCGAGGTCCACAAGCTCGAGGAGGACGTCGCGCGGCTCGAGGCCAAGCAGAACGAGCTCACCGCCGCCCTCGAGGCGCCGGAAACCTACTCCGACAAGGGCAAGTTCCACCATCTCAACCGCGAGCTCAGCGTGATCGTCGACGAGGTCGCCGCCGCCACCGCCGCCTGGGAAAAAGCCGCGCAAAAGCTAGCCGACCTCGAGCGCGAATAGGACTTTTTGCACAGGAGGTAACGGAGGAAACGGAGAGCCGGAAGCGGAGATGCCCTCGCGCGAGCCTCCGTTCCCTCCGTTGCCTCCTGTGCAACCCGCCCGGTTTTCCTAGCCGATGATTTCGTCGATCAGCTTTGGCGCCGATACCGGCGTGTCGCCGATCGTGAAGGCCGTCGCCAGCAGCTTCGTCGCGGCCGCCAGCGCCCGTTCGTCGTTCGCGTGCACGAGGGCCAGCGGCTGACCCGCCGCGACGCGCTCGCCGATCTTCACGAGTCCGTCGACGCCCACCGCCGGGTCGACCGGGTCGGACGCCTTCACCCGGCCCGCGCCAAGCTGCAGCGCCGCGAGCGCAACCGTCATCGCATCGACGTCGCGGACATAACCCGCCGCCGGTGCCGCCAGCGGAACCTTGAGCCGCGCCTGGGGCAACCGGCCCGGCTCGTCGGCCACCCGGGCGTCGCCACCCTGCGCCGCGACCAGCTGACGGAATTTCTCCCGCGCCGTGCCCTGCGTGATGCTCGCCTCGAGCTTCGCCCGGGCCTCCCCTGCCGACTTCGCCACGCCGGCCAGCAGGAGCATCTGTTCGCCCAGGGCATAGGTAACTTCCATCGTGTCCGCCGGACCGCGGCCGTGCAGGCACGCGATCGACTCGGCGACCTCCAGCGCATTGCCCACCGCCCGGCCCAGCGGCTGGTCCATCGCCGTGAGCACGGCGCGCATCGGCATGCCCATCGTGTTCGAGACCGCCACCAGCGCCTGCGCCAGCTCGCGGGCCTTCGCCTTGTCCTTCATGAACGCGCCCCGGCCGAACTTCACGTCGCCGACCAGCACCTCGGTGCCCTCGGCCAGTTTCTTCGAAAGGATGCTGCCGCAGATCAGCGGGATGCACTCCACCGTGCCGGTCACGTCCCGCAGGGCGTAGAGCTTCTTGTCCGCCGGCGCCAGCTCCGCGGTCTGCCCGATCAGGCACACGCCGATCCGCGCCAGCTGCGCCTGGTACTGGGCCGAGGTCAGGTTGACGCTGAAGCCCGGGATCGACTCGAGCTTGTCGAGGGTCCCGCCCGTGTGTCCCAGCCCGCGGCCGGAGATCATCGGCACCGCCACGCCGCAGGCCGCGACCATCGGCGCGAGGTGGAGTGAGACCTTGTCGCCCACGCCCCCGGTCGAATGCTTGTCGGCCTTCGGCTGGCGGACGCCGGAGAGGTCCGCGACGAAGCCGGAGTTTTTCATCGCGTCGGTGTAGGCCGCGGTTTCCGCCGGGGTCATGCCGCGGATGAAGATCGCCATGAGCATCGCGCTGAGCTGGTAGTCCGCCCACGAGCCGTCGGTCGCGCCGCGCACGAACGCCGCGATCTCGTCGCGCGTCAGGACGCCGCCATCGCGCTTCCGGGCGATGATGTGCTGGGGAAATAGCAGCTCGCTCATGGCGGGTACTGAACCGGCTCGTCGCGCCCGGCGCAACGCCGCAGACGGCAGGCGGCCGGCTACGGCGCGGTGAACCCGTAGGCGCGCTCCACGCGGGCAACGCGGACCGAGTAATCCTGGTACCACGTCTGGCGGCCGCCGCGCTGCGCCTGCTGGTGGTCGGTGTTGGCCTTCCACGCGCGGATCGCGGCCTCGTCGGCCCAGTAGCTCACGGTGATGCCGCGCCCGTCCGCCCCGCGCACGCTGTCGATCCCGAGGAATCCCGGCTGGCTCGAGCCGAGCTCCACCATGCGGGCCGCCATCGCGTCGTAACCGGCGTCGCCAGCGGTGCGCTGCGAGGTGAAGATCACGGCATAATACGGCGGGGCCGGGGTGCGGGCCAGGGCGGCGGAGGTGCTCATGGCCCTTCGTTTGCCGCGTCGGGCGGTCGATGCCGATCCCAATCGCTCCCTCCAGAAACGGGACGGGGCGCAGGCCCCCGCCCGCGCCCCGCGAACCATGTGGTGTGACTTACCCCTCCTATTCAGACTTCGGCTTGTTGGCGCCGAAAACGGACTTGGCCAAGGCGAAGGGCGCCGAGGTGAAACGGGACAGAGCCGACGGCTTTGCGCGCTCGGTGATCGCGGCCTGCATCGCCGCGTTCAGCTGTTCCTCGCGCTGCGCCAGCCGGGCCTCGCGGAGGGCCAGCGCGTCCTCGCGACGCTTCAGCGCGGCGTTCGCCTCCTTGATGGTGAGGCGGTCGTCGCGGAGGTGGGCCTGCTCGGCCTCGAGCAGCTCGCGGGCGCGGATGAGCTTTTCCCAGGCGGCGTTGAGCGCGACGTCGTTCTCGGGGTTAACCGCCGGCGTCGCAAACTGCGGGGCCGTGACCGAGCCCTGGCCCTGCTCGAGGCGATCCTGCCAGACGCGCAGGTGCGCCTCGTACTCGCGGAGGTTCGTCTCGCGCTGGCGGAGGCTCTCGAGATCCTCCTCCAGGCGGCGGCGATCTTCGAGGGGGTGCGGATGGGAAGTGGAAGTGTGGGAGGACAACTTGAGGTCCCGCTTGTTCGCCGGGAAGTTGATGGCCGGGTTCATGGGTGCGTGTGGGTGAAACTGCGTAACGCACCCAGCAAGACCGATTCTCCCGAAAAAGGCGACGGGTGCAGCCGGCTTTTACCCGGCGTTTACGCCGCCCGCGCCGGTTTTCGGAAATTTTTTACAGGCGCGGAGCCCGCGCGGGCGCGGGCGGTTGAAAGATGAAGGACGGCAGTTGAAAGCCGGGCGGATTTCACCGGTCGCTGAGGCAGAAAACAGCTACCGTCGTCGAAGCAGAGTCGTGTCGCAGGCACTCAACGCCTCGGGTGGTTTCCGGGTCGGCTTTCCTGTCTGTCATTCTGAGCGAAGCGAAGAATCCAGTGGGAGCCGGACGAAGCCCGCGGCGAAATCGAACTGGATTCTTCACTCCGTTCAGAATGACAACCGGAGGCGTGGGGACGCGCTCTATCCGCGGACTCCCTCCGCCTCCGCTCTTTCAACCGTCAACTGATGACCTTCAACTGCGCAGCCTCAACTGCGCAGCCTCAGGCGCGGAAAATCACGTCCTCGCGTTTGAACATCCGCACGGCGAGCGTCAGCGCGATGCCCGCGTAGAGGCAGGACGAGCCGAAGATCAGCGCGATGTAGTTCCAGTGCCAGACGCCCGAGAGCATCTCGCGGCATACCAGCGAGAGATTGAGCAGCGGCACCAGCGCCAGCCGCGCGTTGAGGTCGATGCCGGGCAGCATGCCGATCACCGCCGGCATGATCACCACGATCATCATCGGCGCGAGGTAGCTCTGCGCCTCCTTGTAGCTCTTCGCGAAGAGCGCGACCGTGAACGCCGCCGCCGCGAACATCACCGCCACCGGGAAGACCATCGCGAGCACACCGAACAGGCCGACCGGATCGAGCGGCGGCAGCCCGGCGGCCGGCGCCGCCTGCCCTGCCGCCACCGCGCCGACCTTTACGGTGCCGCCGCCCGACATCATCAGCGAACCGCCGATCGCCGCCGTGGTGCCCATTGAGAGCAGCATGAAGCACATCGCCGACAGCGAGCCGGTCAGCACCATGAGAAACTTGCCGAACACCAGGTCCTCGCGCGCGACCGGACTGCAGAGCAGCGTCTCCATCGTGCCGCGCTCCTTCTCGCCCGCCGTCAGGTCCATGGCAGGATACATCGCGCCGCTGAAGCAGAGGATGATGATAAGATACGGCACGATACCGCCGAAAAGGTTGCCGCCGACTTTCTCGGGCGGCGCCACGTTCTCGCGCTGGAACTCGAACGGCCGGGCCACCGTTTTCGGCAGGCCGCGCTCGGCCAACCGCGCCACGACGGTCCGCTCGCGCAGGTCGGTCAGGACCTGCTCGACCGCCCGCGCGCCGAAGTCCGACTTGAGTTCGCCTGAGTAGTTGTAGACGCGCACCGTCGGAGCCGCCCCGGCCTTCAGGCCCGCCTCGAACCCCGCCGGGATCTCCACCGCCGCCCGGAGCTTCTTGTCGCTGATCGCCTGCTTCCAATCCGCCGGCACCGCGACCACCCGGAGCTTGGGTGCCTTTTTCAGCGCGGCCACCACCGTCGGCGAGTCGGCGCCGCCGATGATCGCCACCGTCGGGATCTCCTCCTTGGCCCGGGAGATGATGGTCGACATAGCCTTGCCCACGCCGAACATGAGCAGCGGAATAACGAGCGTCGGGATGATGATCGTGGACAACAGCGTGCGCCGGTCGCGCAGCGAGTCCTTCAGCTCCTTCTGGTAGACCGTGATGATATTGCGCCAGTTCATTTGCTTTCCTCCTCCTCGACGATTCGGACAAAGGCTTCTTCGAGGTCATGCTCCCCATAGCGCTGCTTCAGCTCGGCAACGGTGCCCTCGGCACATAGGCGGCCGTTGTGGATGATGCCCACCTTGTCGCAGAGCTTCTCCACCTCACTCATGACGTGCGTGGAGTAGATCACGGTCTTGCCGCGGTCGCGGCACTCGCGGACGAAACGCACGATCGCGCGCGCCGTCATCACGTCGAGACCGAGCGTCGGCTCGTCAAAGATCATCACCGCCGGGTCGTGGATCAGTGTCCGCGCGATCGAGGTCTTCTGCTTCATGCCGGTGGAGAACTTCTCGCAGCGGCGGTCCAGGAACTCGCCCATGTCGAGCTCGTCCGACAGCCGCTTGATCCGCGTACGGATCTCGGCCGGCGCGAGGCCGTTGAGCCGGCCGAAGTACTCGATCATCTCGCGGGCCGTCAGGCGCCCGTAGAGCGCAGTGCTCGCCGCGAGGAACCCGACCTGCGCCCGCACCTTCTCCGGCTCGCGCGCCACGTCAAAGCCGGCGACGGTCGCCGCGCCGGAGGTGGGCTGCAGGAGCGTCGCCAGCACGCGCAGCGTCGTGGTCTTGCCGGCGCCGTTGGCGCCCAGCAGGCCGTAGATGCGGCCGGGCTCGGCACGGAAGGTAACGTGGTCCACGGCGTGGATCTCGCCCCGTTTCTTGTCCTTGAACGTCTTGGTGAGGTCGCGGGCTTCGATCATTTTTTTGAAATTGGAAAAGTGGGAAATTGGGAAAGTGGGAAACTGTTAGTGCGGCGGGAAGCGGGTTTCAGCTTTCCCAATTTCCCCGTCGCGGGTTTCCCGCTTTTCCTAAAGGCTCATCTTCTCGCGGAAGTCCTGGGCTTGGCGTCGACTGAGCTCCACCTTGGCGCCGCCTTTCAGGTGAACCAGCAGGCCGCCACTGAACCACGGCTCGATCTTGTCGATCCAGGCGAGGTTGATGATCTGGCGCCGGTTGGCGCGGAAGAAGTACTTCGGGTCGAGCCGCTCCTCCATCGCGTTCAGCGAACGGAAGAGCTGCGGCTGCGCCGTCTCGAAATGCACGCGGGTATAATTGCCCTCGCTCTCCAGCAGGCGGATCGACTTCACCTCCACGAACCAGCAGCGGTCGCCCTCCCGGACAAACACCTTGTCCTCCGCCGCCAGCCGTGCCGGCCGTTCCACCGGGGCTGGGGCCGCGCCCAGCTTCGCACGCAGCCGCTCGATCGCCGCCGCCAGTCGCGCCGGATCCACCGGCTTCAGCAGGTAATCGAGCGCGTTCAGCTCAAACGCCTTCACCGCGAACTCGTCGTAGGCGGTCGTGAAGATCACATGCGGCACCGGCGGCTCCAGCGACTCCAGCAGCTCGAGGCCCGTCTCCCCCGGCATCTGCACGTCGAGGAAGATCAGGTCCGGCGTCAGCGCCGCCAGCTGCTCGCGGGCCTGCTTCGCGTTCGCCGCCTCGCCCGCGACCGTCACGTCGGGGAAGGCCGCCAGCAGCCGGCGCAGCTCGCTGCGGGCCAGCCGCTCGTCGTCGATCAGGAGTGCTTTCATGCGTGGGAGGCCGTGAGCGGGATGATGGCTTCCGCCGCCACGTAGCCCGGCTTGTCGGGACGCAGCTGCAGCGAGGCCCGGTCACCGAAGAGCAGGCGGAGCCGGTTGGCGGCGTTGGACAGCCCAACGCCCGTGGACGTGCTGGCGCGGGCGAGCTGCTCGGTGCCGCCCTCCAGCGCGCCGGGATTCGTGACCTGGAGGCGGAGCGAGCCGCTCTCGCGCCGCGCTATGATCGCGATTTCGCCGCCCTCGGGCCGCATGGAAATGCCGTACTTCACCGCGTTCTCCACCAGCGTCTGCAGCAGCATCGGCGGGATCGGGAGCTGCAGCGTCTCGGGCGCGACGTCGAGCCGCAGGCGGAGTCTCTCCTCGTGCCGCACCTGCTCGAGCGCGAGGTAGTCGTTCACGACCCGCAGTTCGTCCTCGAAGGGCACCGTCTCCTGCTGGCCGCTCTGCAGCGAGTAGCGGAGGAGGTTGGCCAGCTGCGTGACCGCCTGCCGCGCGCGGGTCGGGTCCTCGTCGATCAGCGCGCGCAGCGAGTTCAGCGAGTTGAAGATGAAATGAGGGTTGACCTGCGACTTCAGCGCGCGGAGCTCGGCCTCCTTCACGTGCGTCGCAAGGCTCAGCTGCTCGATCTGCAGCCGGTTGTAGCGGTCGAACAGGTGGTAGAAGAAATAAATGCACCACCAGCCCGTGAGCATGAACGTGCCGTTCATGACGCTGAAGACAAAGGCCATCCAGCAGGAGACCTTGCCCGACCAGGGCAGGTGCAGGACCAGGTACGGGTAGCCGTAGCCGACCGCGCTCCAGACGACCGACTGCACGAAGCTGATGCCCAGGATCCGGGGCGCCAGCCCGCGCCAGCCGAGGCTCTTCCAACCCCAGCGCGCCACCGGCACCCGCGCGAAGTGCGTGATCAGCCAGCCGAGGCAGATCACGAAGATGACGATTGAAAAACTGTAGACCATGTCCTCGGTCCGGGAGTCTTCCTTGCTCGGGAACGCCAGCAGCAGGAAGGTCTCGAGGCCGAGGAACGACAGCCAGCCGCCCGCCTGGAAAATCACGTAGAGCCGGTCCTTGGCGCGGACCCGGCGCTGCTCGTCCTCCAGCAACACGTTGGGCAGGGGCATGCGTTCCATCACCGCCACACTACAAGGCCCTTCCCCCGGGGGCGCAAACTTTGGACGAGCGGTCCCCCGGCCCCGCGAACGGCGTTCCACCCCTTTCGGGCTGGCCGCTTTCCGCCCAGCGGCGCAGGTTGGGCCCGCTCCCCATGCCCACCTTCACCGCCCGGATCGAGCGCAACTGGATCATGCGCTGCGTGATCGTGCCGCCGGCCGTGATGAAGGCCCTCGGCGGCGGGACCCGCATCCCGGTGCTGGCCGCCTACGCCGGCGAGAAGCAGCTCACCACCGTCATGCCTGCCGGTCGCGGACGCGGCCGACTGATCGTGCTGACCGATTTCGTGCGGGCCGCCGGGCTCGACTTCGGCGATCGCATCGAGGTCACCCTCACCCGCTCCTCCGACCCGCGCGATCCCGCCGCCCCACCCGACCTGCAACGCGCGCTGCAATTCCGCCCCGTCGCCCGCGCGGGCTTCGAGCAGGGCCCCGCCTCGGTCCGCCGCTGGGTCGTCACCTACCTCGACGAGGCGCGCCGCCCGGAGACACGCGCCGCCCGTCTCGAGCGCATCCTCGACCGGCTCACCGAACTCGCCCAGCGCAAGGCCCGGCGAAAATCCAAGGCGGGGGATTAACCACGAAGGACACTAAGCACACGAAGCCCAAGCCGACCGGTGCTTCGCGGTCTCCGCGGTCTTGGCGGTAAACCAGAATTGGGCGGGGGAGATTTCCTACCGCCAAGGCCGCCAAGCGCGCGAAGTCCTGATCGCTCAGGCTTCGTGCCCTTCGTGTCCTTCGTGGCGGACCAAACCTACGCCCCGATCGGGTGCCAGGTGGTCTTGAACTCCAGCGTCTCGCGGATCGCCTCGAGGCTCTCCGCGTGCGGGGCGTACCAGTCGATTCGCTCCTCGGCCTTGAGCAGGCGGGTGCGCTTGACGCTGGCCGCGGCGCCGAGCCGGAGCGTCTTGCGCTCGTCCGCGCTCGCCACGCCGCCGATCGCGCGGAGGTGGGTGTGCGTCGCGAAGGTCGGCACGAGTTCCTTGCGGAAGCCCGTCAGCAGGTTCACCACGCCGCCGGGCAGGTCGCTGGTCGCCAGCATCTCGCCGAGCAGGATCGCCGGGTACGGCGTCGTCTCGGAGGCCACGGCCACCACCGTGTTGCCGCTCACGATCGCGGGCGCGAACAGCGACACGAGGCCCAGCAGCGCCGGCTGCGCCGGCGCGAGCAGGCCGACGACGCCCATCGGCTCGGTGACGGTGAAGTTGAAGTACGGCGCCGCAACCGGGTTCACGTTGCCGAGCACCTGCTCGTACTTGTCGGCCCAGCCGGCGTAGTAGATGAGGCGGTCGACCGTGGCCGCGACCTCGCGCTGCGCCGCGGCGCGGGCCCGGGCGGAGGTGGCGCCAAGCGTGAGCGCGCCTGCCATCTCGGCCGCGCGGGCCTCGAGCATCTCGCCGAGGCGGTAGAGGATCTGGCCGCGGTTGTACGACGTGCGCTTCGCCCAGCCCGGGACCGCCTTGGCGGCGGCCTCGACGGCGTTGCGCAGGTCCTTGCGCGTGCACTGCGGGATGTTGGCGAAGAACCGGCCGGCGGCGTCGGCGAGCGGGAACACCCGCGCGCTCTCGGAGCGGATGAAGGCACCGCCGACGTAAACCTTGGGGGTCTTGGTGATGGGCAGGCGTGTCATGGCGGGAAATCAGGCGGTGGCGGCCGCGGGGGTCTCGTCCTGCAGGTGCGAGGCCTCCTTGTACCGGAGGGCGATGAGGGAGAACACGATCGCGGCGCCCATCGCGAGGCCCGCGAAAAACAGGTAGAACCACGCGCCCGGCAGCTTGCTGGTGTGGTCGGGATTCTGGATGAACATCTGGACCAGCGCGGTGAACAGGTTGCCCGCGGTGATCGACCAGAGGTACAGCGCCTGCACGATCGCCTTCAGGTGCTTCGGCGCCTGCGTGTAGGCGAACTCCAGCGCGGTGATCGACGTCATCACCTCGCCCGCCGAAAGCAGCAGGTACGCCGGCAGCTGCCAGAGCACGTGGACCTGGTGGCCGGAGCCGAGGCGCGCCTCGATCCAGGCGCTGATCAGGAACGAGACGCCGATCGTGAAGATGCCGAGGCCGATCTTGCGCAGCGGCGTCAGCCGCCACACCGCGTTGATCGCCGGGTAGATCACGTACTGGAACGTCGGGATCAGCGCCAAGATCATCACCGCGTTCACCGCCTGGATCTGCGACGATAGCAGCGTGTAGCTCCAGCCGAACAGGGTGACGTGCCGCTCCATCTTCTCCGCCTGCAGCACCCACTCGCCGCCGCTCTGGTCCCACAGCGACCAGAACACCGCGACGAAGATGAACAGCACCGCGAGCCGGCCGAACGCCGCCATCGTCTGCCGGTTGAACGTGGCCTGGAGGAACGCCTTCCCCTTCGGCGGCACGTGCACGAACTGGCGCCGGCCGGACCAGAAGATCGCCGTCGCCGTGAGCATCAGGACCGCCGGCACGCCGAACGCCACGCGCGGGCCGAATTTGTCGAGGAGGATCGGCGTGAGCGGGATCGAGATCATCGAGCCCGCGTTGACCGAGAAGTAGAACCAGCCGAAGGCGCGCGACACGAGGTGTTGGTTGGCCGCGCCGAACTGGTCGCCGACGTTCGACGACACGCACGGCTTGATGCCGCCCGAGCCGAGCGCGATCAGCCCGAGGCCCATGAAGAGCCCGAAGCGCGTCGGGTCGGACGCCAGCGCGACGCAGCCCGCGCAGTACACGAGCGAGATCCAGAACACCGTCCGGTACTTGCCCCAGAACGCGTCGGCCACGATCGCGCCGAGCATCGGGAAGAAGTAATTCGAGGCGACGAAGAGGTGGTACCACTTGTTCGCGTCGTTCTCGTTCATCGGTGCCAGCTCACCCGCGCGGTTGCGCAGGTACTGGGTCATGTAGACGACGAGGATCGCGCGGAGCCCGTAGAAGCAGAAGCGCTCGGCGGCCTCGTTACCGATGATGAAGGGGATGCCCGGGGGCATCTTGTCCGTGTGGACGGGAGTCGTGCGGAAGGCTTCGGCCATGGAAAATTGCGGGGATCTCAGTGCGGCCGAGCCGCGGTCATGAATAGGAGGGCGTGGGTCACGGAGTCCACCGAGCGGGCCCGGAGGACACCGAAGAAGAAACCCAAGGCCGGGCTCCGTGTTCTCGGTGCCACCTCGGTGAACTCAGTGTCCCACTCCGGTCGGTTTGCATGTGAGATTCCGGAGGTCACGCTAGGCGGCAGTAGTCGAGCAGGCCCTGCCGGCCGCCCTCGCGGCCGAAACCGCTTTCCTTGTAGCCGCCGAACGGCGAGGTGGGATCGAACTTGTTGTACGTGTTGGCCCAGACCACGCCGGCCTTCAGCTCCGTCGACATCTTCAGGATGCGCGAGCCCTTGTCGGTCCACACGCCGGCACTCAGGCCGTACGCGGTGTTGTTCGCCTTCTCCACCGCCTCCTCGGGCGTGCGGAAGGTCAGGATCGACAGCACCGGGCCGAAGATCTCCTCCCGCGCGATCCGGTGGCTCATCGACACGTTCGAGAAGACCGACGGCCGGAAGAAGAAGCCCTGCGCCGGCAGCGCACACGGCGGCTGGTAGAGCTCCGCGCCCTCGCGCACGCCGCTCTTCACCAGCGCGGCGATCTTAGTCAGCTGCTCGCGCGAGTTGATCGCACCGATGTCCGTGTTCTTGTCGAGCGGGTCGCCCACCCGGAGCACCCGGAGGCGCTGCTTCAGCTTCGCCAACACCCGGTCCGCCACCGGCTCCTGCACCAGCAGGCGCGAGCCCGCGCAGCAGACGTGGCCCTGGTTGAAGAAGATGCCGTTGACGATGCCCTCGACCGCCTGGTCCAGCGGCGCGTCCTCGAAGATGATGTTCGCGGCCTTCCCGCCCAGCTCCATGGTCATCTTCTTGTCGGTGCCGGCCAGCGACCGCATGATGATCTTGCCGACTTCCGTCGAGCCCGTGAACGCCACCTTGGCCGGCGTCGGGTGGTTCATCACCGCCGCGCCCACCTCGCCCGCGCCCGTCACGATGTTCACCACGCCCGGCGGCAGGTCCGCGTCCGCGATGATCTCCGCCAGCTTCAGCGCCGTGATCGAGGTCGTCTCGGCCGGCTTGAGGACGACGCAGTTGCCCATCGCCAGCGCCGGCGCGAGCTTCCACGCACACATCAGCAGGGGAAAATTCCACGGGATCACCTGCCCCACCACGCCCAGCGGCTCCACCCGGCGGCCCGGGCCCACGTAGTCGAGCTTGTCGGCCCAGCCGGCGTGATAGAAGAAATGCGCCGCGGCCATCGGCACGTCGAAGTCGCGCGACTCCTTGATCGGCTTGCCGCCGTCCATCGTCTCCGCGACGGCGAACTCGCGCGCCCGGTCCTGCAGCAGCCGCGCGATGCGGTAGAGGTACTTGGCCCGCTCGCGGCCCGGCAGGCGGCCCCAGGTGCGGAACGCCCGCGCCGCCGCGGCGTAGGCGGCGTTCACGTCCGCCGGCCCGGCCAGCGCGATGTCCGCGAGCTTCCGCTCGGTGGCGGGATTGATGGAGTCGAAGTAGCGGCCGCCGCGCGGCGCGACAAAGCGGCCGTTGATGAAGAGCTCGTAGCGGGCCTTGAGCTTCGGGTCCGCGGTTTCCGGCGCGGGATCGAACGGCCAGAGGTCGCCGAAGATCAGCTCGGGAGCACGGCGGGAGGAGGAGCGGGTGGCGGTGGGCACGGCGGGAAATCCGCGGGGACGCGGCAAGGGATGGGTTAGTAGCTTTCGGCGGCCTCGCTGAAATAGTACGGGGCCTGGTATGCGCCGGTGCGCTCCTTCTCGAGCTGGCGCAGGAGGTCGTTGAGCAGCGCGCTGGCGCCGAACCGGTAGCGGCGGTTGTTCAGCCAGCCGTCGCCCAGCGTCTCCTTCACGGCGATCAGGAACTGCAGCGCCTGTTTCGCCGTGCGGATGCCGCCGGCGGGCTTCATCGCGATCGGCACGCCGGTCGCGAGGTAGAAATCGCGGATCGCTTCCAGCATCACCTGGTTGTTCCCCAGCGTGGCGTTGAGCGAGGTCTTGCCCGTGCTGGTCTTGATGAAGTCGCCCGGCCGCAGCACGCGCATCGCCAGGAAGGACGCCGCCCGGATCTTGTCGTAGGTCTCCAGCTCGCTGACCTCGAGAATCACCTTGAGCGTCGCGTCGCCGCAGGCCGCCACGACCGCCGCGATCTCGTCCTGAACCCGGTCGTACTCGCCCGCGAGGAACGCCCCGCGGTTGATCACCATGTCGACTTCGTCCGTGCCGTCCGCCACCGCCGCCTTCACCTCGGCCAGCCGCGTGCGCAGCGGCGCCTGGCCCGACGGAAACGCCGTCGCGACCGACGCGATGCGGACCTTCGCATCCGGTCCCAGCGCCCGACGGGCGTGCCGGACCATCGCGGGATAAACACAGACGGCTGCCACCGGTGGCACCGTCGGGTCATCGCTCGGCGCCAGCGCCTTCTGGCAGAGCGACGCGACCTTGCCGGGGGTGTCCTTGCCCTCGAGAGTGGTGAGGTCGACCATGGTCACGGCCGTGCGCAGGCCCCAGACCTTGGCGGTCTTCTTGATGCTGCGGGTGGTGAATTTGGCGACGCGCTCCTCGATGCCGACGCTGTCGACCGTGCCGACCTCGTCGACCAGCCGGCGCCACGACGCTGACGAGCCTCCGATCATGAGGCCCAGACCATGCGGGCGGAGTGTCGGGAAAACAAGGCTTTAGCGGCTGGCGGGATTAGGCTTTGAGCACCGGGCGGGAACGGTCCAGCGTCTCCGCCAATCCCACTCCCGCCATGAGCCAACCCGCTTTCGTCAGCCCCACCGCGCCCACCGGCGACGTCGTCATCCGCACCATCGCGATGCCCGCCGACACGAACAACAACGGCGACATCTTCGGCGGCTGGCTGGTGTCCCAGATGGACATCGGCGGCGCCGTGCTCGCCCGCAGTACCGCCGTCAGCCGCGTCACCACCGTCGCCATCGACGCCATCACGTTCCACCGCCCCGTAGCCGTCGGCGACATCGTCACGTGCTACGCCAAGCTCGACCGTGTCGGCCGCACCTCGATGACCATCGCCGTCGAGGCCTGGGTCCACCGCTACACCACCGAGAGCCAGCAGCTCGTGACCTCCGGCCATTTCGTCTACGTCGCCATCGATCAGACCGGCAAGCCCCACCCCGTCAAACGCTGACCCATGCCCGCCACGCTGCCCCGTTTCGTTTCCCTCCGCCTCCTCGCCGCCGCGCTGCTGGCCGCGACGGTCCTGCGCGCCGCCACGCCCGCGGAGGAGGTCCGCGCGGCCGACACAGCGCGGGTGATAGCCACCATCGCGGGCCAGGTCGCCCGGCTCGATCCCCTGCTCTCCTCCGGCCTGATCTACGGCCACGCCGACGGCCGCGTGCAGTCCAAGACGGAGTTCCTCGCCGCGGTGAAATCCGGCCGCATCAAGTACGACTCGTACGACTACGACGACGTGAAGGTCACGCCCGTCACTGACGACGTGGTGATCATGACCGGCCGCGCCCGGCTCCGCGCCACCGCCGGCACCGTGAGCGTCGCGTTCGCCCTGCGCTTCCAGTCGGTCTGGCGCCGTGAGGACGGCGCGTGGCGCCTCTTCGCCTACCAGTCCGCCAAGCTCGCCGAGCCGACCGTGGTGCCGCCGGCGAAATAGCCGGCGCCCGGTCAGGGCCAGGCGTCCGCGAACAGAGCCGGGTTGCCCAGCACCGCGCGCACCAGGATCGCGGGATACTCGCCGTAGCCGCGCGGACCGGTGTGGTCGATCGAGCCGTCGGGCAGCGGATGATAGCGCTCGTGCCAGAAACCGCCATCCGTCAGGCCGCGCCGACAGACCAGCTCGACCGATTTCCTCAGCCGCGCCACCTCGCCGCGGCGCCGGCAAGCCTGCCACTCGAGAAACCAGACGCGTCCCATCGCCGCCACGTCGTAGGTCTGCGCGACCGGAATCTCGAAGCCGACGTCCTCGTGCGCGTTCACAAATTCCCACGGCTCGTAGGCGAAGGGGCGCGTCACCGTCTGCGTCGGCATGTCCGCCTGCCAGAACGCCGGTTCCGCCATCAGCCGCGGCCAGACCGCGTCAACCTGCGCCGGCGTGGCCACGTCGTAGGCGACCGCGGCCCAGTTCACGTCCGACAGGCCATGCGCGTCCACCACCCCGCGCTCCGGGTGCACATACTCCGCGAAGTGGTCGCCGCGCCAGTAGGTCTCGCGGAAT
>DAOQKI010000100.1:0-14576 GCA_035334485.1 Opitutaceae bacterium | reverse complement strand
CTGCACCGCCTCGACGTAACCGCCGCGGTTGAACGCCTCGAGGTCGAAGTCCTCGGACGCCTTCGACGCCCACAGGCGGAGGATGTTGACCGTCGTGGTGCCGAAGCCCGCCACGGGAATGTCATGCGGCACGCCGAACAGGCGCTGCGTGTCGACCCAGCGCGGCCGGTAGTTGCCGCGATCGTCGAACACGTTCTCGACGCGCCCGTAGAGGTGAACCTCCTGGATGTACTCGGGTCGGACCACTTCCCACGGCCCGCCGAAGCGGATCCAGTTGTCGGGATGCTCGACCTGCTGGCCGTTGACGAAGGTCTGCTTGAAGAGGCCGAACTCGTAGTAGATGCCGTAGCCGAGCGCCGGGTAGTCCATCGTCGCCAGCGAATCGAGGAAGCACGCCGCCAGGCGCCCGAGGCCGCCGTTGCCCAGGCCCATGTCGACCTCCGACTCGCGGATCGTCTCGAAGTCCTGCCCGAGCGAGGTCAGCGCCTCCTTGGCCTCGTCGAGGAGGCCGGTCGCGAGGAGGTTGTTGCCGAACAGCCGGCCCATGAGGTACTCGAGCGAGAAATAGTAGAGCCGGCGCACGTTCTGGGCGTTGTGCACCGTCTGGGTCGCGATCATCCGGACATGGATCGTGTCTCGCACCGCCAGCGCCGTCGCCACCCACCAGTCGCGCGGCGTCGCCGAGCCGGCATGGCGCGCGAGGGTCGAGACGAGGTGCCGCTGGATCAGCGAGCGCAGGGCCACCGCCGGCGCATCCGGGTGCGGACGGCTCGCGTCCGGCGCCGCCGCCGGGGCGGAAACCGGGGCCGGAGCCGGCCGGGACGACTTGGCGGCCGGGCGCGAAGCCTTCGTCGGCTGGGCCGTTTTCCTGGTCCCCTTGGTCGAGCTGGGCTTGTTCTTCGCGGCGCGCGGCATGGTGGGTGGAATTTGGAGACCAAGAATCATGCCAATCCCAAGGCGAGGCACGCTTAAAGTGCGGGCGACAGGAAGCGGTAAGCAGTAAGCTGTAGGCGATAAGCGCCAGGCAGTAGATCACTGGACGGAGTACGTTCGCCATGCGCTGGTCTACAGGCGCCATCAGACGCAGCAGGCGGACAGCCTGCTGCCTAAAGCCTACCGCTTAAAGCTTACCGCCTATCGCTCACCAACTACCGCTGAAACCGCCGGGCAAGCTCACCGTGGTTGAGTTCGACGAAGGTCGGCCGGCCGGCCGGGCTGGTGAGGGGAGAGCGGGTGGTGAAGAGCTGGGTGACCAGCGCCCGCACCTCAGTCTCGTTGACGGTGGCGGGCAGCCGGACGGCCTTGGCGGCGGCAAGGCGGGCGAGTTCCTCGCGGGCCAGGTCGGTGTTGCGGTCGGGCATCCGGCCCTCACGGAACGCACCGAGGAGATCGCGCAGGAACGGCTCGGCATCCGCCGGCTCCATCCACGCAGGCACGGCCTCGATGCGGAAGAAATTGCGGCCGAACTCGCCGACCTCGAACCCGTGGGCGTGCAGGAATGAGAGGCGGTCGAGCAGCAGCGCCGCCATGATGGGATCGAGCTCGACCGGCACCGGCAGCAGCAGCCGCTGGCTCGGCACGGAACCGGACCGGAACTGCTCCTGGAGCCGTTCGAACCAAACCCGCTCATGCGCCGCCCGCCGGTCCAGCAGCACCAGCCCCGCCGCCGACTCGAACACCGCCAGCTGGCCATGCACGAGGGAGAGGAAGCGCCAGGACAATTGCGGATCGCGGACTGCGGATTGCGGATCGGGAGCCGTCGGCCGCTGGGTGACGACAGGAACCGGAGTCGCCGGAACACTTAGCGCGGTACTTGCCGCTGGGGCCGAAAAACCAGCGATCGGTCTGAGGTCGATAGATGGACGCGGCAGATCAGCGAGAGCCGCAGGCTGGATACTTGGCGCCGCGGCCGGCGCGAAATCCGCAATTCGCGATCCGCGATCCGCAATCGAGCGGAGCTGCTCCAGCACGCTCCTGATCACGAACGCGCGCACGGCGGGTTCGCTGCGGAAGCGGATCTCGCGCTTCGCGGGGTGGACGTTCACGTCGACCGCGGCGGGGTCGCAGGTGAAGAAAACGAAAGCCAACGGGTACCGGCCCTTCGGCAGCGACTCATGGTAGCTCTCGATCAGCGCGTAGTTCAGCGTGCGGCTGTCGACCGGGCGCTGGTTCACGAACACGATCAGCTCGTGCCGCGTGCCGCGACTCACGCCCGGGCGGCCAATCAGGCCCGTCAGCGTCATGCCGCCCTCCGCCGCATCGATCGGCATCAGCGCCTCCGCCGTCTGGCGGCCGAAGATCTCCCCCACCCGCTCGGCAAGAGTTGAGCACTCCGGCGACCGGAAAATGATTCGGCCGTCCTCGATCAGCGTGAACGCCGCCTGCGGGCAGGCCAGCGCGTACAGGCGCACGCACTGCACGATGTGCGCCGCCTCGGTCTGGTCGGTCTTCAGGAATTTCCGCCGCGCCGGCACCGAGTTGAACAGGTGCGTGACCTCGATCCGGGTGCCCACCGGCTGGCCGCACTCGCGGACGTGCACGAGCTTGCCGCCGTTGACCAGGACCTCGGTGCCCGCGTCGTCGCCCGCGGTGCGGGTCTGCAGGAGGAACCGGGACACGCTCGCGATCGACGGCAGCGCCTCGCCGCGAAATCCGTAGCTGGCCAGCCGGTCCAGGTCGGCGGCCTCCGCGATCTTGCTCGTCGCGTGGCGCTCCAGCGCGAGCAGCGCGTCGTCGCGCGACATGCCGGCGCCGTTGTCCTCCACCCGCATCAGCGAGCGCCCGCCGTGGCGGAACTCGACCTCGATGCGCGTGGCCCCGGCGTCGAGCGCGTTCTCGACGAGCTCCTTCACGACCGCGGCCGGCCGCTCGATCACCTCGCCGGCCGCGATCTGGTTCGCGACGCGGTCGGGCAGGATGCGGATCTTCGTCATGGAGGGCGGGACGTCAGCCGGACCCGGGGCCCGGCGGTGTCGGGCCGCGCCGGCGTCAGCCCAGCTGCTTGGACCAGCGCTTCAGCTGCTTGGCGATCTGGGCGGGGCCGGGCATGCCGGTGCCGGCGCGCTTCGACAGGCCGCGGCGCGGGTCGAAGACCTGCACCCAGTCGGCCTTGAACGCCGGGTGCACCTGCTGCACCTCCTCCAGCGGGAGATGATCGAGCCGGATCGTGTGCTTCTCGGCCAGGCGCACGACGGCGCCGACGGCGTGATGCGCCTCGCGGAACGGCACGCCCTGCTCGACGAGATAGTCGGCGAGGTCCGTCGCGAGCAGCGCCGGATCCGACGCCGCGGCGGCACAGCGGTCGGCGTGGAAGGTCAGCCCGCCGAACACGCCCGCCAGAACCTCGGCGCAGATCGCCGCCTGGTCAAAGCTGTCGAACACCGGCGGCTTGTCCTCCTGGAGGTCGCGGTTGTACGTGAGCGGTAGACCCTTCGCGAGGGTCAGCAGCGTCTGGAGATTGCCCTGCAGCCGCGCCGACTTGCCGCGCAGCAGCTCGCACGCGTCGGGGTTCTTCTTCTGCGGCATGAGCGACGAGCCCGTGCTGAACGCGTCCGACAGCGTCGCAAAGCCGAACTCGGCGCTGCTCCACAGGATGAGGTCCTCGGCAATCCGCGAGAGATGCACGCCGAACAGCGCCGCGGCGCAGGCGAACTCGACGTAGACGTCGCGGTCCGCGACGGCGTCCATGGAATTGGCGGTGACTCGCGGGCGGCCCTTCGCGTCGGTGAAGCCGAGCGCCTTGGCCGTGAATTCGCGGTCGATCGGGAGCGTCGTGCCGGCAATCGCGCCGGAGCCCAGCGGGCACCAGTTCGCATGGTCCGCGACCTCGGCAAGCCGCGCGCGATCGCGCTCGAGCATCTCGAGCCAGGCGAGCAGATGGTGCGCGAGGGAAACCGGCTGGGCGCGCTGCAGGTGGGTGTAGCCCGGGATCAGCACGGCCTGATGGGCCTGCGCGAGCGCGAGCAGCGCCCGCTCGGCCCCGAGGATCCGCTCGGCCAGCACGCCGCACGCCCACTTGAACCACAGGCGCATGTCCGTCGCGATCTGGTCGTTCCGGCTCCGCGCGGTGTGGAGCTTGGCGGCCGCGGGCACCCGCTTGGTGAGCGCGTGCTCGAGGTTCATGTGCACGTCCTCGAGCTTGGTGTCCCACGCGAATTTGCCCGCGACGATCTCGGCATGGAGCGCGTCGAGGCCGGCATGGATCGCGTCGCGCTCGGAGGCCGTGATCAGCCCCACGTGCGCGAGCATGGCCGAGTGGGCCTTGCTGCCGGCGATGTCAAACGGCGCGAGGCGGCGGTCGAACGAGACGGACTCGCTGAACTGCAGCATCAACTCGGCGGGGCCCGCACTAAAGCGGCCGCCCCAGGTCGCTTGGGAGGCTTTGGCCATGACGCGGAAGCAGACGACCGGCCCCGGCTCCGCGCAAGCGTGAAGCGGCACCCGACCCGGGCCGCACTTCGCTCTTGTCACCCCCGCCGCCGCATCTGTCACTGGCTACCCGCATGCCCCGCCTGCTGACCTTTCTCCTCGGCCTGGCCCTGGCGCTCCCGGCCCTCGGGGGCGAGGACCTCGACCTGAGCCGCTACGACGCGGTGGAGATCCCGTCGGTCGACACCTCGATCTACATCGGCAGCGTCAATCTCTCGATCCCCACCCTGACGCGCCGCCACCGGGTCTATACCGGGACCTACGCGGCGCGGGTATTTCCCTATTTTTTCTACAACGAGTCGGGCCGGATCGCCATCGAGGTGACGGATGACATGCTCCAGCGCCTCGCGGCGGGGCAGACGGTGGAGTTCGACGGCCAGGCGCTCAGCACCCAGGGCGAGGAGCGCCGGATCACCGGCCGCGCGATGCCGTCCGACGACCGGTCCGGCCGGATCAAGGTGCGGGTGCACGTCTCGAAGCGGATCGAGCTGATCTTCAACACGACCTACCGCTTCACGCGGTAAGGAGGCGGCCGCGCCCGCCTTTACTTTGGGGCGGCGTCGGGTATCAAGGAGGCAGTTACCCGCCCCCCGTTTTCGCCGGCGCCGCCGCGTCCGATGAGCAATCTTTTCTCCGCCAAATCCCTCAGTCCAAAGAACCGCGCCGAGATGCGCGCCGTGTTCGACGAGGCCATCCGGCAAGCCGAGCACAATCAGCTGGTGGTGAAGGTGCCGCGCGACGAAAAACCCGGCCAGCTGAAGGGCATGCACTACCACTACCGGCCCGAGTTCTTCCTCGGGCTGCAGGGGCGCACGGTGTTCCGCTTCCCGCGCGAGACCTTCGAGCTCGGCCCCGGGGAGGCCTGCGTGATCCCGGCCGGCGTGCCGCATGGCGAGCTGATCTATCCGGAGCGCACCCGGCCGTTCCGCAACCTGGTCGGCGGGTTCTACAACAACACCCTGAGCCTCCACTTCGCGTACGAGGCGCGGCCCAACCGCCCGGACATCGAGGTCATCGAGTTCTTCGACGCCCCGGACCTCGAGGTCTACCTGACGCTCGCCAACTCCATCGCCCAGACCCACGCGATGCAGGTCCCGGCGCGCGAGGCCGTGATCAAGGGCCTCGTCATCGCCCTGCTCGGCATGTTCCGCAACATCGTCGAGACCGGCGCCGGCCACCTCAACACCGACATCGGGAAAGTCTTCCAGGCAAAGTGCATCGTCCGCGAGCAGTACGCCAACCCCGAGCTCAGCGTGCTGGGCATCGCCGCGACGCTCGGCTGCTCGGCCGACTACCTCTCGCACCTCTTCCACACCGAGACCCGCGAGCGGCTGACGCACTACATCCAGCGCATCCGCATCGACGGCGCACTGGTGGCGCTCGAGACGACCGCGCTGAACATCTCCGAGGTGGCCTACTCCTGCGGCTTTTCCGACCCGGCCTACTTCGCGCGCGTGTTCAAGCAGCACAAGGGGGTCACGCCGCTGGACTTCCGGTCGCAGCTCGACGCGCTCCACAAGCAACGCGAGGCGCAGCCGAAGACCGTCTACTTCAACCGGCTCGACTACACCCACGGCGCCCCGCGCCCGGGCCGCCGCGCGGCCCGAGCCGCCGGACCGGCGCAGTGACCTAGGCCGCCGTCGCCGGCACGCGCACGAGCGCGACCACGGCGAGGAGCATCGCGACACCGCCCAGCAGGACGGCCAGCAGCGGGTTGCCGTGGAAGCCGTGCTGCACGATCGGGCCGAGCACGGCGGACGCCAGGATTTGGGGCAGCACGATGAAGAAATTGAAGACGCCCATGTAGAATCCCATCCGCGACGCCGGGATCACGTTCGCCAGCAGCGCGTACGGCATCGAGAGGATAGTCGCCCAGCCGATGCCGACTCCGACCATGGAGACCAGCAGGCCGTACCGCGAGGTCCACCAGCCGACGGCGAGCAGGCCAAGACCGGCGCAGGTCAGGCCGACGGCGTGGAGCAGCTTCGGCGAGACGCCGCGCCGCCCGAGCGCCACCAGCAGGAACGACACGGCAAAGGCGACGCCGTTGTAGGTTGAGAAGCAGACTCCGCCCCACTCCAGACCCTCCTTGAACGCCGGCGTGCCCGGGGTGCCGTGGAACACCTGGCGCGCGATCGCCGGCGTGAAATAGATCCACATGCAGAACAGCCCGAGCCAGGTGAAGAACTGCACCAGCGCCAGCCGGCGCATGATCGGCGGCATCTGTCTGATCCCGGCGATGATCTCGCGCACCAGCGAACCCGGCGCCGTGTGGCTCGCCTCGACGGTGGCCACCTCGGGCGGATACTCGGGCGTCGTCAGGATCGTGTAGAGCACGGCACACAGGTAAACCGCGGCGCCGATGTAGAAGGAGAGGTGGATGGAGCGCGGGATCGCGCCCGCCGCCGTCTCACCTGCCAGCCCGAAATGAGTCAGCAGCCACGGCAGCGCCGAGGACAGCACCGCGCCGAGGCCGATGAGCAGGCTCTGCATCGCGAAACCGACCGGCCGCTGCGCCGGCGGAAGGAGGTCCGCGACGAACGCGCGGAACGGCTCCATGCTCACGTTCACCGAGGCGTCGAGCACCCACAGCAGCGCCGCCGCCATCCAGAGCGTCGACGAGTTCGGCATCGCGAGGAGCGCCAGGCTGGCGAGGATCGCGCCCGCGAGGAAGTACGGGCGACGGCGGCCGAGCCGCACCCAGGTGCGGTCGCTGTAGTAGCCGATGATGGGCTGGACGATGAGGCCGGTGAGCGGCGCGGCGAGCCAGAGGATCGGGATGTCTCCCTCCGAGGCGCCGAGAAACTGGTAGATCGCGCTCATGTTCGCCATCTGGAGGCCCCAGCCAAACTGGATGCCGAAGAAGCCGAAGCTCATGTTCCAGATGGCCGGCAGGGACAGGGGACGCTGGTGGCTCATGACGGGGCGGTCAGTGCGGGAGGGGTTCGCTGTACTCGATGACAGGGTCGGCGCTGGCGCGGTCGTAACGCTCGATCCACGACCGCAGCGTGGCCGCCTTGCGGCCGGAGAGCGAGGCCAGTTGTCGCTCGGTGAACCGCCAGCGCCAGTTCCCCTCGCCCGTGCCCGGGCGGTTGAACGTGGCCGCGGCCCCGAGGTCGAGCAGGTCCTGCACCGGGATCACCGCGAGCCGCGAGACGGTCGCGAGCGTGTGCCGGATGATCGGCCACGCCGAGCGCACGCCCTTCAGGTCGAAGTAGGTGTCGATCGGCCGCGCCTGCTCCGCCGTCAGGCCCTCGAGCCAGCCGCGGGTCGTCAGGTTGTCGTGCGTGCCCGTGTAGGCGACGCTGTCGACCGGGTAGAAGTGCGGCAGGTTCACGTTGTGCGCGTCGTGACCGTACGCGAACTGCACGATCTTCATGCCGGGCAGGCCCGCCTCGCGCCGGAGCGCGACGACGGCGGGCCCGATGTAGCCAAGGTCCTCGGCAATGATCCGCGCCTTGGGCAGCTTCCGACGCACCACCGCGAAGAACGCGGCGCCGGGACCCTTGCGCCAGCGGCCGCCGCACGCGTCGGTGGCGCCGGCCGGAACTTCCCAGTACGTGTCGAACCCGCGGAAGTGATCCAGCCGGATCACGTCGTACAGCTCGAAGGCCGCGCGGAGCCGGTCGATCCACCACGCGTAACCCGTGCGGCGCAGGTAGGCCCAGTCGTAGAGCGGATTGCCCCAGAGCTGGCCCTTGGCCGCGAAATAGTCCGGCGGCACGCCCGCCGTCGCCTGCGGCTGGCCGTCCGCGTCGAGCCGGAACACGGCGCGGTTGCGCCAGGTATCAGCGCTGTCGAGCGCGACGAAGATCGGCACGTCACCGATCACGCCGACGCCCCGCTCCGCCGCGTAACGGCGCAGGCGCTCCCACTGGCCGAAGAACACGTACTGGTAGAACGCGTGACGCTCGGCCTCGCGGCGCATGAACGGGGTCAGCCGGTGCGCGAGTCCCGGCGTCCAGTTCCGGTACTCGGCCGGCCAGGCCGTCCACGCCCGTCCGCCAAAGTGATTCTTGAGCGCCATGAACTGCGCGAACGGCTCGAGCCAGGCGCGGTGCCGGCGGCGAAATCCCGCGAAGGAGCCGAGTCCGTCGACTGCATCCGCGCCGGCCGCGGCGAACGCGTCGTGCGCCTTCGCCAGCACGGGCCAGAACTGCTCGTACAGGCGGCCGTAGTCGGCGTGGCCGCGCGGCAGCGCGCGCAGGCCCGCGACGTCGGTCGGTTTCAGCCAGCCGTCGCGCACCAGCTCGCCAAGGTCGATGAAGTACGGGTTGCCCGCGCGGCCCGAGAAGAGCTGGTACGGCGAGTCGCCATGGCCGGTCGGGCCGATCGGACAGATCTGCCAGCAGCGCACGCCCGCCGCCTGGAGGAAGTCGATGAACTTCCGCGCCCCGCGGCCGAGATTGCCGATGCCGTACTCGCCCGGGAGGGCGCTGACATGGGCCAGGACCCCCGCGGTGCGGGTGTTGAGCCAGGAGGTGACCGGAGCAGCCATGGGAAAAGGGATCAAGGGTTGCGAAGCAGGCGCAGGGTGTGCGGCCGGCCGTCATCGGGCAGCCGGAGGCGGACCGTCGTCGGCGTGGCCTCGGCGCCGTCGGCCGGCGCACCGTCCAGCGTCACGCGCGCGCCCGGGCCGGGCACGTGGAGCACGAGTTCGAACGTGCGCTTCGGCGGCTGGTAGGGACCGACCGGGGCCTCAAGGGTCAGCACCGTCGCCCCGTCCGCGGTCGCGCACTCGAGGCGGGTGCGGCGAAACGCGCCCTGCAGGTACGCCGGGCTCTCGCCGTCATCCTCGTAAAGCTCGCCGGCCGCGGCGCCGTGCTCGTCGGGATAGACGTCGAAGCGCACCGGGTCCCAGGGCCGCTCGCCCGTGTGCTGCATCGCGACCGTCGACGGCACGATGGCGCCGCCGCGCACGTAGATCGGCAGGTGTTCCAGGGGAACCGCCACGCGCTCCAGCCGGCCGCCGTCGAGGACGGCCGCGGTCCAGTAGTCGTACCAGCGCCCATGCGGCAGGTAGACCTCGCGCCCGCGCTCGCCGGCGCGGGTGACCGGCGCGACCAGCAGGGCGTCGCCGACCATGTATTCGTCGTCGAGGTTGAGCAGGCTGGGATCGTCCTGGAAATTGAGCAGCAGCGGACGGAACAGCGGCACGCCCGTGCGGTGGGATTCCTCGAGCGCGGTGTAGAGCAGCGGCAGCAGCTGGTAGCGCAGCTCGAGGTAGCGGCGCACGATGTCCTCGTAGGGCCGGCCGTAGCGCCACGGCTCGTGGTCGTACTGGTCGATGGCGCCGTGGTTCCGGCTGAGCGGCACGAAGGTCGCGAGCTGGTACGACCGCACCAGCAGCTCGCCGTCGCCGCGGCCGATGAAGCCCGGGAAATCGGAGCCGACGAACGCCTCGCCGGAAAGCCCGAGCGAGGCGAACATCGGGACGTTGAGCGCGAGCGAGTCAAACGTGGCGTTGTTGTCGCCCGTCCAGACCGTCGCGTAGCGCTGGATGCCCGCGTAGCCGGCACGCGTGATCACGAAGGGCCGCTGGTTGGGCCGCAGCGCCGCGAGCCCCTCGTAGCTGGCCCGCGACATATTCAGGGCAAAGGTGTTCCGGTTGTGCGGGTACTCGGTCCGCGCGCCGAGGTCCTCGAACACAACGTCCCGCTGCGACTCGCCGGTCTTGTCGCGGAAGTCGGACGGCTCGTTCATGTCGTTCCAGATCCCGGCGACCCCGTGGTCCACCAGCGCGCGCTGCAGGCCGCCCCACCAGCGGCGGGCGTCCTCGCGCGTGTAGTCGACAAACACGGCCGGGCCGGGCCAGACCTCGCCGACGTAGAGGCTGCCGTCGCGCCGGCGCAGAAAAAAGTCCCGCGCGAGCCCCTCGTCGAAAACGTAGTACCGGTCCGTGGCGGCGGAGAGCTCGGGCCGCGGGGGCGCGGGCGGCGCGCCGACGGCGGGCGGCTGGTGCTTCACGCCGGGATCGATGATGGCGACGAGCTTGACGCCGTCGGCCGCGAGCCGGCGCGTGAGGGCATCGGGATCGGGGAAGCGCTCCGGGTCCCAGGTGAACACGCGGTACCCGCTCATGTAGTGGATGTCGAGGTACAGGGCGTCGAGCGGCAGGCGCCGCGCACGGTACTGCCGGGCCACCTCCTCGACCATGGCGGCGGGATAGTAGCTGTAGCGGCTCTGCTGGTGGCCGAGGGCCCAGCGCGGCGGCAGCGGCATGCGACCCGTCAGCTCGGTGTAGCGGCCGAGGATGCGCTTCATCGCCGGCCCGCGGAAGAAGTAGAAATCCAGGATTCCGCCGTCGGCCTCGTACTCGACCGCTTCCTGTCCGGAGTGGCCGAAGTCGAAGCGGGACCGCGCGGGATTGTCGTAGAACAGCCCGTAGGCCTCGCCCGCCTCCCAGCCGAGGTAGAACGGGATGCTCTGGTAGATCGGGTCGGTGCCCTCGGTGTAGCCGGGCGTGTCGGAATTCCAGAGCTCGAACCGGCCGCGCCGCCGGTCAAGCCGCGCCGCCTTCTCCCCCAGCCCGTAGAAATGCTCGTCAAAGCCCAGACGTTTCGCGGCCGTCACGCGGCCGGTCTGCGGGTCGCGGGCCATCGGCCGGGCGTCGGCGTTGAGCACGCGACCGGAGGCACGGTCGCGGAAGGTGACGAGGAGCGGCGCACGCCGCACCTCCACGGCGAGTTCCGGCGTGGTGAGAGTCACCGTCGCCGCTGTCTCGCTCACCTCCCACTCGACCGGCGCCCAGTCGGTCCGGGCGACCGCCCACGAATGGTCGGGGGCGGCGGCCTGGCCGGCGAAGAGCGTGCGGACCCGCACGAGGTCGGGGGCCAGCACCTGCAGATGCACCACCGCGCCGTCGGCGCAGGCGAGGGCGAGGCCGCGCTCGTGGCGGACGACACCCGTGACGTCACCGACCGGCCGCGGGCCGGCGGAGGCCGGCCCGGCCAGCAGGAGGGCGCCGAGAAGCATCAAGCGGGCGCGCACGGAGGGGAAAGGCGGGGACAGTTCCGCCCGCCGGGTCGGTCACCCGCCGGAGGAGACTCCGGCGGGCGGCGGCGGCGGGCGGGACGGACGGGAGGACGATCAGAACTTGTAGGTCGCGCCGATCGAGTACGACGGGCCGTAGCGCTGGTAGTCCTGGATGTAGCGGAGGTCGGCGCCGGAGGTGGCGACGAGCGGCTCGTCGTTCAGGTTGTAGGCCTGGGCGATGAGCGTGAGGTTCTTGAGCATCCCGCTGCGGAAGCCGTAGCTGACCTGGGCGTCGATGACGGTCTCGGGCTGCAGGTTGCGGTAGATCGCGCCGCGCGGGCCGAACGTGGCGATGTCGCCGCGGTAGGACGAACGGTAGCGGCCGCTGACGCGGGCGGAGAAGCCGTGGCGCTCATAGTAGAGCGTGGCGCTCTGCACCTGGTTCGAGAGGCCGACGAGCGGGGTGGCCGGGTTGCTGAGGTCGGGCTGGATGGAGCTCTTGAAGTACGAGGCGCTGGCCACGACGCCGAAGCCCTTGAGGAAGGGCGTGAACTTCTCGCCGGGCAGCGACACGGCGAACTCGAGGCCGCGGAGGAAGCCGCCCTGGCCGTTCATCGGCTGGGTGTTGTAGCCGGTGTAGATCGCCGGGGTCGTCGAGGAGCCGGTCGGGTAGCCCGCGAAGCTCACGAGCGCCTTCTGGCTGTAGGTGTACGAGACCAGCTTCTTGGTGAAGCCCGCGATGGCGAAGTAGCCCATGTGGTCCTTGAAGTAGTGCTCGTACGAGACGTCGATCGAGTCGGCGCGCCACGGCTCGAGCTTCGGGTTGCCGCCGTTGGAAGACCACGGGCTGTTGAGCGGGTCGGTGGAGCCGGCCTTCGACTGGTCGAAGCCGAACGTGTTGCCGGCGCGCATGTCGTTCATCGGCTGGCGGGCCAGCTGGCGGGCGACGCTGAACCGGACCACCCGCTGGCTGTCGAGCTGCAGGTTGAGGTTCAGGGCCGGGACGATGTCGGTGTAGGTGTAGTTGCTCTTGACCGCGTTGACCGTGGTGCCGTTCACCGCGAGGCCCTTGGCCTTCTGCGTCGTGCTGACGATCTGGCTGCCGACGTTGCCGGTGAGCTTGTAGCCGCCGACCTTGGTGTCGATGTCGAGCTTGGCGTAGCCGGTCCAGACATCCTCCTGGACGTCGAAGTTGCTCGCGCGGAGGGCCGGGTTGTCGTTCGCGATCTGGTCGTAGAAGCCGCTGTTGTAGAGCGCGAGCGGGTCGTACGAGTACATCTTGCCCATGCCGATGAAGCTGAGGTCAGTGAGGCCGACCGACGGCGGGAGCGTGGCGCTCGGGACCTTGTTCTTCAGCTGGAGGAAGTAGCCCTCCATGCCACCGGGACCCGACTCGGTCTCGTACTTCTTGCGGGTGTTGAACACCGCGCCGAACTCGACCCGGCTGAAGACGCCTTCGAGCGGGTGCTGGGTGGAAAGCTTGTACTGCTCGATCTCATCCCGTGCGATCGGGCCCTTGAGGAAGCCGTCCTGACCGTAGGGCCGGAGGACCGAGTCCACGCCCCAGCCCTGCGGCATGCCGAGGCGCATCTTGGAGCCGTCGGAGTAGTCGAGCTGGTGGGTGAACGTCGCGCCGGCGCTGCCGTCGGGCGAGAGCGTGTAGGTGATCGAGTCGGGGGTGCCGACGCCGTTGACGCCGTAGCCGGAGTAGGTCTCGAGGACGAAGTCGCGGCGCTTGACGTGCGAGTAGCTCGCGTCGAAGTCCGTCTTCCAGCCTTCCTTCTTGTCGCCGAGCTCGAGGTTCCAGCCGATGTTGGTCAGGTGGTCATTGCGGCGGACGTAGTCGTTGCGGACGACGCCGTAGAAGTTGTTGAGCGTGGCCTTCGTGATGAGGCCGCTGGTGACGGTGTAGCCGGGGGCGAGCGAGGTGTAGGTGCCCCAGTTCGGCGACAGCGGCATCTCGATGCCGCGGAGCAGCTGGTTCTCCTGGAAGTCGGAGTAGAACACGTCGAGCGTGGAGTGGATCTTCTCCGTCGGAGCGAGCTCGATGACAGACATCACGCTGTTGCGCTTGATCTCGCTGTTGCGGACGAAGGGCTTCGCGCCGCCGAGGAGGCTGGCGCCGTTCGGGAAGCTGCCGTCGTAGCCCCAGGCGTTGAACTGCTCGCCCTGGCCGGGACGGTCGGAGAGCGAGACGCCGACAGCGACGCCCACCTTGTCGTGGTCGAACTGGTCGATGTACGAGAGGGTCTCGCGCCAGCCGCCGCGCTTGGCGCCGGCGTTGGCGGCGCTCATGCCGGTCCACTCGTAGAAGGCGTTGGCGGCCACCTGCCGGCTGCCCACGTCGATCGGGCGAACCGTCTGGAGGTCAACCGTGCCGGCGAGGCCCTGGCCGACGAGGCTGGCGTCGGCGGTCTTGTAGACCACGACGCTCTGGAGCAGCTCGGCCGGGTACTGGTCGAACTCGACCGCGCGGCCGGCGGCCGTGCTCACCTGCTGGCGGCCGTTCAGGAGGCCGGTGCTGAAGTCGCCCGTCAGGCCGCGGATCACGATCGCCTGGGCGCGGCCGTTGAGGCGCTGGGTCGTGATGCCGGGCAGGCGGGTGATCGAGTCCGCGATCGAGATGTCGGGCAGCTTGCCGATGTCCTCGGCGTGGATCACCTCGCTGATGAGGGTCTGCTTCTGCTTCATCTCGGCCGCGGCGGCGAGCGAGCCGCTGAAGCCGCCGGTGACGGTCATGGCTTCAAGCATGACGATCTTCTCGTCGGGTTTCTTCGTGGTGTCCTCCGCCACGACGGGGGCGGTCTGGCCGTGGGCGGCCAGGGATGCGGCCAGAGTCAGGAGGCCGACGGCCATGAGCCGGGAACGGCTCACGCGCTGGGTTCGTGTCGAGTCAGTGTGCATGGTGTGGGGGTCTGTGGGTGGTCGCGGCCGGCGGTTGTGGACGCCGGGGCGGTTCTTGGGAAACGGGCTGGGGCTGGGGTGCTGGTCCGTTGGGGGCGGTGTCAGCAACCGCATAGCAACCGGGGAGCGCGCGGATTTTCCACCAGCGACTCGCGAAGAAATCCGAGATGACCCGGAAAAATCTTAGGCGGGTTTCGGCCACTCAGGTTTCGTCCGGCCCGCCTAGGTTTTGTCCGCCCGGCCCGTTTTGACTCGTCCGCCCGCCCTCG